>NZ_CP015698.1:696666-1045000 GCF_002163715.1 Curvibacter sp. AEP1-3 | reverse complement strand
GTCGTCAAAAAAGAAATACAAATGGGCTCAAGCAGTCGCGGGGCTGGTGGCCGCGCCGGTGTGTGCCCCACCCAGAAACAGGCGCTCAATATGCGGGTCCGCCAGCAACTCTGATGCCGGCTTTTGCAGCACCAGACGACCGGATTCGAGGGCAATGGCTTCGTCTGAAATCTTGAGTGCACTTTTCACGTTTTGCTCCACCATCAGCACCGTGGTGCCCTGGTCGGCGAGCTTGCGCAAGAGCTTGAACACGTCTGCCACCACCATGGGCGAAAGGCCGATAGAGGGCTCGTCAATCAAAATGACCTTGGGGCGCAAGAGCAGGGCGCGGCCGATTTCCAGCTGCTTTTGCTCCCCGCCTGAGAGTGCGGAAGCCGGTGAATGTAGGCGCTGGCTCACGCGGGGAAAGAACTCAAACACTTCCGGAATGCGCTCTTGGGTCGTCTTCATGCCCAAGGTGATACCACCCAGCTCCAGGTTCTCAAACACGCTGAGCTGACCGAACAGGTTGCGGCCCTGGGGCACAAAGGCAATGCCTTGGGCGAGCAGTTGCTTTTGGCTTGCGCCCGCCACGCTCACGCCGTCGAGCAGGATGTCGCCCTGGCGTGGTTTGAGCAAACCAAACAGTGCTTTGAGTACCGTGGATTTGCCTGCGCCGTTGGGCCCGAGTAACAGGGTGATGGTGCCGCGCTTGGCCTTGAAGGACAGGTTGTTCAGGATCATGAAATCCTTGTAGCCGGCCACCACGTCTTTGAATTCAATGCAGTTGTCTGTGGTCATGCGTCAGCTCCCGAGGTAAGCGTCAAGGACTTGTTTGTTGTTGCGGATTTCTTCGGGGGTGCCGATGGCCAGCACCTGGCCCTCCACCATCACCATGATGCGGTGGCACAGGTCCATCACAAAGTCCATGTTGTGCTCGATCACTACAAAAGAGCTCTTCTTGCCGAACTTCGGGTTCTGGTTGAGCTCTTTCAGTAGAGTGCTGATGCCACCGACCAGGCTGGGGTTCACGCCGGCGCAAGGTTCGTCCAGCAGCACCAGATCGGGCTCGCTCATGAAGGCCATGGCAATGTCCACCAGCTTTTGCTGGCCGTAGGACAGTTCGCCCGCCTTTTTGTCGGCCACATGGCGGATGCGGAACTGGTCGATCAGCGCATCGGCCTTGGCGCCCAATCCGGAGTCGGACGGGGCGAACATGCGGCTGAGCATGGAGCCTTGGTGCTCCTGCGCGGCGACGATCAGGTTGTCGCGCACGGTCATCTTGCCGAAGACCTGCAAGGTCTGGAAGGTGCGGCCCACACCGCGGCGGTTAAGTTCCAGCGGACCGGCGTGGGTAACGTCCTGGCCGTTGAGTTCGATCTTGCCTTCATCCGGCGTGATCTGGCCCAGCATGCTGTTGAACAGGGTGGTCTTGCCCGAGCCGTTGGGCCCGATCACGCCGAAGATTTCTCCAGGCATGACTTCGAAGGACACACCGCCGACGGCCTGAATGGCGCCGTAGGCCTTTTTGATGTTGGTAACTTTAAGCACGGGTTGGCTCATCATCGGGCTCCCTGTTGTTGGGCGGCAGCGGCACGGGCGGCGCTGGCTTCACGGGCCTGGCGTTTGGCCTTGATGCGGTCGGGAATGCTCAGCAGTCCATCCGGCAACCAGATCATCAGCAACACCACCGCAGAGCCGAACACAAAGAGGTACCAGGCCTGCGCAAAGCGCAGCCATTCGGGCAGGATGACGCCGACGGCAGAACCCAGCAGCGGGCCCAGGAAGTAGCCGGGACCACCGACCACCACCATCAGGTACATCATGATGGACGCGCCCACCGTGAAGGGCGCGGGTTCGATGAACTGCACCAGCGAAGCAAACAGCGCACCGGCAATGCCCGCATAGACGGCGCCAATGGCAAAGCTCAGCAGCGTGTAGCTGCGGGTGTTGATACCCAGGCTTTCGGCGCGTATGGGGTTGTCCCGCAACGCGGTAAATGCCTTGCCCCAGGGGCTGCGCAGCAGGCCCCATTGCAGGGCACCCAGAACGACGGCGGTGCCCAGCACAAAGTAGTAGTACGCGAGGTTGCCTTCCAGGGAATAGCCGAAAAGAGAAGGTCGGGCGATGTTGTTGATGCCAAAGGTGCCGCCGGTCAGCCACTCTTCATTGCGCATCACCAGCCAGACGGCCGTGTTAAAGCCCAGCGTGGCAAAGGCGAGGTAAATCGTCTGCACCCGCAATGCCGGAAAGCCCAGTGCGATGCCCACAATAAAGCAAATCAGCGCGGCAGCAGGCAAGCCCAGCCAGAAGCTGAAGCCCGCTTTCATCAGAATGGCCACGGTGTAGGCGCCTATGCCGAAGAAAGCCGCATGCCCCAGTGACTTCTGGCCCGCGTAACCGACGGTGAGGTTCAGGCCCATGGTGGCGATGACAAACACCAGCCAGTAAGAGAGCAGGTACACGCCGTAGTTTTTAAGAAAAGGCGGTGCAGCGAGCAGCAGTATTGCGCAAGCTGCTATCAAAATGAGAGTAATTTTTTTCATGAGGGTGTTCCGGTGGTACTCAGACTTTGCGTTCCACTTTTTTGCCCAAGAGCCCTTGCGGCTTGAACAAAATCACCACCATAAAGATCACGAGTGCCACCGCATCTTTGTACGCGGGGGAGATGTAGGCGGCGGCCAGGTTCTCGCACACGCCGACGATGAGCCCGCCCAACAGCGCGCCCCGTGAGTTGTTGAAGCCGCCGATGATGGCTGCGAAGAAAGCCTTGTTGCCCAGGGACTCACCCATGTCGAACTTGGCAAGGTAGGTGGGCGTGACTAAGAGCGCGGCCGCGACAGCCAGCACGGCATTGATGGCAAAGGCGTAAAAAATCATGCGGGGTACGTTGATGCCCAGAACCGAAGCGCTTTCGGTGTTTTGCGCCACCGCCTGCATGGCCCGGCCGGTGACCGTCTTGGTCATGAAAGCTTGCACCACAAAGACGAGGATCAGCGCTACCGCAAAGGTACCCACATCCGCCAAGGTAATGGTCACACCGGCGATGTTGAAGAGCTTGTCTGCAAACAGGCTGGGGAAAGGGTGGGCTTCGGCGCTGTAGCCGGCGCGCAGCCCGTTGCGCATGGCAATGGACAGGCCGATGGTGGCCACCACGATGGGCATCATGCCGAACTTGAACAAGGGGTCGACCAAGCCGCGTTTGAACACCCAGCCCAGCAGCAACACGGCCAACACGACCGTCATGGCGAAGCTCACCGCCAGGGGTGCGCCTATGCTCATGAAGCCCAGCATCATGAAAGCGGGCAGCATCACGAACTCGCCCTGGGCGAAGTTGATGGTGCCGCTGGCCTGCCACAAAAGCGTAAAGCCGAGGGCTGCCAGCGAGTAGATGGCGCCGGTGGCCATTCCACTGAAGAAGAGTTGGAGAAAGTCGGTCATTCGGAGTCCTTGGGGCGCGGTGCCAGCCGGGGAACTGGTGGTTCGCCAGCCCCCTGAAGAGAAAGCCCGCCTGGTCCGCTCGGGTGTCTGTGCCAGAGCGAGCAGGGGGCTTCAGGCCATTACTTCTTGGCCGGTGCAGCGGGCTTGGCAGCGGCTGCGGGTTTGTTCACGACGATGGGGTTCAGCGGGGGCAGGGTCGCCACCACCACTTGCTGGCCGTTTTTCACCTCCACCAAAAAGCTTTCGCGGTCCAGATCGCCGTTCTGGTCAAAGGCCACGTTCATCAGGATGCCGGGCTCCTTGTCGGTGGTCACCACCAGGCTGTGCAGCGCGTTGGCTACGGCCTTGCGGTCCAGCTTGCCGACTTTCTCAATCGCGGCCTTCAGGGTGTAGATGCCGGAGTAGCCCTTCATGCCGTTGTG
This sequence comes from Curvibacter sp. AEP1-3, assembly GCF_002163715.1. Lineage (GTDB taxonomy): Bacteria > Pseudomonadota > Gammaproteobacteria > Burkholderiales > Burkholderiaceae_C > Allorhodoferax. Next base: position 1,041,158 of record NZ_CP015698.1, on the reverse strand, counting down.
GTCGGAGATGTATTTGTACTCCCGTTCGAACTTGGCGCGGAAGGCACGCACGGCGGGGATGGGGGCATCCACCGTCAGGCCCACGTGAGCGACGGCGCCGTTGGCGGCTTCGCCGGCCAGCTCAATGACCTTCTGGCCGGTGAGGGTGGTTTCACCGACGATGGGCTTGTTCCAGCCTTGCTTGCGCAGTTCGCGCAGGGCACGGGCGGACTCTTCTTCGTTGGTGTACACAAACACGCCGTCGGCATTGCTCTGCTTGGCCTTGAGCACTGCGGCAGAGAAGTCCACCTGGCCCGCATCGGTCGAGATTTCGGCTGCGATCTTGGTGCTGGAGTTGGCCAGCGCCTTTTTAATCATGTCCAGGCCGCCTTTGCCAAAATCGTTGTTCACGTAAATGATGGCGATGTTCTTGAGCTTGGCCTGATCGCTCATGTAGCGGGCCACTTTGGGCATGGCAGTCGCTTGGGTGAAGCTGGTGCGGAAGATGTAGGGGTTGCCTTGGGTGGTGATGCTGGCTGCCTCGCCGCCGGTGAAGTTGGGGATCTCCGCTTTGCGGCTTTCGGCCATGGACACCATGATGGAGCCGGAGAACACGGGGCCGAAGATGGCGAACACGTCATCGTCCACTGCCTTCTGGGTCAGGCCCTTGGCCACACCTGGGTTGGACTGGGTGTCAGAGGTGATGGTCTGGATCTTCTTGCCCAGGATGCCGCCGGAGGCGTTGATTTCTTTCACGGCCAGTTCCACACCATTTTTGAAGTTGGTGCCGGCGGATGCGCCACCACCAGACAGCTCGACGATATTGGCGATCTTGATCACTTCTTGGCTGAAAGCGCTGCTAGCGCCCATTAGCATTGCGCAGGCAGCTATCAATTTGAGAGTGTTCCGTTTTTGCATGGTGTCTGTCTCCTGTTATGGCGTTCGGGTGGGGGTAGACCGTCTGTTCGCTAGTCGTACGAATGGTGCGGTTCGAAGCGGACTTTAGCTATTCGCTTGTGTGAATGAAAGCGAAGAATCGCCAGATTGAGCGTTTGTCGTACTCAAAAGATCGATAATCGTTCATTTTACGGGTAAGCACTAGGCTGACACCGTTTTTCAGACCTCCAGAATCAGCGCCCATGACTACCGAACTTGCCCTGCGCCCGCCTGTAGTGGGGATTGACGCCCCCGCCCTGGACAAAAAGGATTGGATTGCCGGTCTGGAAAAAGGCTTGGGCCTGATTGAGGCCTTCGATGACGCCCACCAACGCATGACGGCCAGCCAGGCCGGCGAGCGCTGTGGCATGACCCGCACCGCCGCCCGGCGCTATCTGCTGACCTTGCAGTACCTGGGCTATGTCGCGAGCGACGGCAAGTTGTTCTGGCTGACGCCGCGGGTGCTGCGTATCGGTCAGTCCTACCTGGAGTCGGCCCGTTTGCCCCGAGTGGTGCAACCCTTCTTGCAGAGGGTGACTGCGGGTACTCAGGAGATAGCGTATGTGAGCGTGCTTGACGGGGATGAGATCGTCTACATCGCCCGCAACGGCAGCAACCGCCCCATGAGTACCGGCTATGTGTTGGGTTCCCGGGTACAGGCGCAGGTGACGTCTGCGGGCATGCTGATTCTTGCGATGCGCGACCCGGCTTGGTTGGAGGACTGGTTGCAAACCCGGCAGTTCAAGGCCTACACCTCGCACACCATTGCCAGCAAAGATCGCATGCGCGTGGAGCTGGCCCGCATACGGCAGCAGGGCTGGGCTGTCTCAGAGCAGCAACTCGAAATGAACTACCGCGGCGTGGCAGTGCCTTTGATTGACCGCCATGGGGCCTTGATGGGCGCGCTCAACGTCACCATGCCCATGGGTAACGAGAGTACGGATGATGCGGTGCGCCGTGTCCTGCCGGTATTGCAAGAAACCGCTCGCGCCATGCGCAACCTGATTTAAGCCGCGCCGGGCGTCTGCAGCTGGGCCTGCATGTCCGGCACGTACTGGGTGCTGACCCACTCCGAAATGACCTGGGTGGTCATGGACTCCGGGTGGCCGGCCTCCTCGCTAACCCGCGCTACTTCCTCGGCGGAAGTGACCACGCTGATGAACATTTGCAGCAAGGCCTGCATGCCCCCGGTGGACACTGCGGTGTCTCCCAGTTGCTTCAGGGCGGTCCACGCGTCGGTTTCAAAAGGGGCTGGGGTGAATCGGGTGGTCATGGTGTGCCTTTATTGATGCAGTGAAGTCTAGCTTCACTCCAGGAGCGTTCTGGTGGGTAATATGACTTCATGAACCAACGAAGGCTCCCTTGGCTGACCGCTGTGTTGCTGGGTCTGTCGGCCCTTGCATCTGCTCAGGATCGTGTCAAACCGGAAGGGTCAGGCAAACCTATGTTGGCAGATGTCATCGACATCGCGCCTTGGGGGCATATAGGGCCAGAGGGGCAACCGGTGGGTGTGTATGTGAGCCTTTTCAAACGCTTGTCTGACCTGAGTGCCTGCCCGTTGGAGCAACGTTTGACACCCATTCCCCGTGCAGTGACAGAAGTCACTCGCAACGTAGCGCAGGCGACCATCATGCTGGATCGCGCGGACTTGAACGCGGGTGCGGTGGAGGTGGGTGAAGTAACCCGACTGCAAATAGAAGTGTGGCTTCCCAATGGCAGCAAGCTGCGCAGCTTGGACGACCTGGTCGGCAAAACTGTCGGAGTGCTGCGGGGCCCGACTTACCACGAAGCTTTTGATCGCGACCCGCGGATAAAGAAAATCCCCGTTACCAGCCCCATCAACCAATTGGAAATGCTGTCCAAAGGCCGCTTGGATGCAGCCATTGGTGTGCGCGAGAACTTCATTTCAGCGATGGGTTCCGCCAGTCTAAGGTTTGAAACATTTGCTTCACCTATTGTTCTTGAGCAACGTAAGGTCAAGCTGTGGGTGTCCCCCAGTATGAGGGACACACCTTGCGCGGTCCGATTAGCCAAGGCTTTAACGGAGGTACGGCGCAATGGCGAAGTGGACAAAATGTTAAGAGACATCATCAGCTATAGCCCCGGCGAAAGCCTGAAGGCGAAGTAAGCTCAGCGTGTTTACTGCCGTTTTGTATTTTCATGACTTCGTCCACCTTTCTTCCGAGCACTGATAAAGCTAATCCGCGTACCGAAGCAGCATTGGCGCGCCTACGCAAGGCAATGGCAGAGATTGAGGCCGATATAGCAAACCACCAGGGCGTGTACCCCTTCAACCACGGCAGAGTGACCCAAAGTGAGTTGTGTCGTCGGGCGGATGTCAAAAAAGCTACTCTACAGACGCCGCTGCATAAAGACACCACCCGGGTCCAGATTCTTGCGTGGCTCGATAGCGTCACTGCAGGTCTGTCTGTCACCCGTGATGCCACCCGAGAAAAGGTCACTGCGGCTGCAGACACGCTAGCCGCTGAAGTGCATCGGTTGGAAGCCGAGCTTCAGGCGGCTTTGTTGCAGCTGGGGCTGGCCGAACAACGGATGGAGGTGTTGGAGATGGAGAGGGCGGAGTTGCTTGCGCGGTTACTTCCAACCAGTGCTGAAGCACCGCCCTCGTCACACTGAATTAGCGAGGCAGCGCTTTCATCGGGGTGACGTGCCTGTGGGTGTGGCCGTCACCGAGCTTGAACCTGGAAACGACGTTCACAAGATCATAGGCCTGGGCCTTCAAGCTGCTCGCAGCGGCGGCCATTTCTTCAACCAATGCGGCGTTCTGTTGGGTTGCTTTTTCCATGTGGTTGACCGCCTCGGCTACATGGGCAACGCCGGTACTTTGTTCTGCACTGGCGGTACTGATTTCCCCCATCAGAGTGGTGACACGTTGGATGGACGCCACTACGTCCGACATGATGACGCCGGCCTCGTCCACCAGTGCGGTTCCTGATTCGACGCGTTCCACACTGGCGTCGATCAACGCCTTGATCTCTTTGGCGGCGTTGGCCGACCTGCCCGCCAGACTCCGAACTTCGGAAGCGACCACCGCAAAGCCTCGCCCGTGTTCCCCCGCACGAGCGGCCTCTACCGCGGCGTTGAGCGCGAGGATATTGGTTTGAAAAGCAATCCCATCGATGACGCCAATGATGTCGCTGATTTTTCTGGAGGATTCATTGATGCCCTTCATGGTGCCCACGACTTGATTGACGATGGTCCCACCTTTTGCCGCGATGTCGCTTGCGTTGATGGCAAGTGCATTGGCTTGAAGGGCGGCTTCTGCGTTTTTGCGAACCGTGGAATTGAGCTCTTCCATGGAGGCAGCGGTTTCTTCCAACGCGCTGGCCTGGTTTTCCGTACGGGTGCTCAGATCCTGATTGCCTTGGGCTATTTGTGTCGAAGCCGTTGAGACCTGTTCGGAGTTCTCTCTTACGGATGCCACCACTTGACGCAATGACGACTGCATTCTGGCCATGGAAGCTACGACGCTTGACGAGTCACCCGGGTTCAGCGCCACCGTTGAGGCCAGGTCACCATCGGCAACCCGGTTTGCCAGCGCACCCAAATCGTGGGGCTCAGCGCCCAACGATTTGATCAAGTGCCGGGTAATCAGTGTGCCAGCGACCATTGCAAAAAGCGAGGCAAGTCCACAGGCAAGGAGAAGTGCATTGCGTTGATTGGAGTAAGCGTTTTCAGCCTGCTGAACTTGTTCGAATGCTTGCTGCGCTGCTTGCTTGGCATAGGCGTCCGATACCTTGACCAGGGCGGCCAGCAGGGGGCGGCAGTCTTTGTTCATTTTCGCAATGGCCTCATCGTTCTTTTTGGCCAGAGCGAGCTCAACAATGTTCAGCGCCACCGGTCCATAGGCCTGCTCGACCCGATCCATTTCCGATATCAGCCGTTTGTCCTCACCATTGGAGTCTCTGGAAAGTTCCTTGAGCTTCTCCAAATGCAATGCTACGTCGCGATGGGCCGTGCTCACGATGGCTTTCTCAATCTCCATATCTTCCGGTGTGGTGACCAGGACAAGATTGCGCGCTGCGATGGCACGTTTGTCGATGTCTTGACGAACCTGTGCTGCCAGATTCGCTCGTGCATGGACTCCCTGGATGTACTCCTCGAAGCGCATATTGGCATTTGCCAGTGCGCTTAGCGCAAAGCCTGAAATGGCGATGGAGATAACAAGTAGCAGCGCGAAAGCACCACCCAGCATTGTACGAACGGAAGCAGTCTTCATGAGTAATCTCGATTGAAATGAGGAGGGGCCAGTCGAGCGGCGAAGGGGTTCCCACCAGGTGGTGGACTTCGCCTCAGGTAATCTGGTAGCTCTTGAGTAGCTCGACTCCCAGATAGGTGATCACCACCAGAGGAATGCAGGCCAAGGGCCAATAGAGCGGCGAAAACTGCATACAGACGGCATGAAAAGTTTCGTGCGTTTTTTGCCTGCCAGCGACTGCCAGTAGATTGATAACTTTGTGGGCATCTGTGCTGACCGAATGCGCTTGGGCTTGGGTAACGCATCCGGAATCGCTGGAGAACGCATGGAGAAAGACTTCCTGCTGCTGCTTTTTGTACTCCACCAAGCTAACGCACAGGTCCTGTAGCACAGGGTCAGAGTGGAAACTTCGGATCACATTGGCAATGGAGTCCCACCGCTGGTTGACCTCGATTTCAATGTTTCTTCGCACTCCCGCAGTGGTGTGCATCAAAAGAAGGTTTTCGAGAAACTGGAAGGTCAGAATGCATTCATGGATGTGGCAGGCGTGGCGCTCAAAGTTCTCTTTTCTGCGCATCAGAAAGAGTACTTTTCTGAATCTTTTTTCAAGCAACCAATCGGTGCCCAGTGCCAGCAGATAGATTGCTGTCGTCGCAAAGGCGACGAAGGTGATTAGGGTCCATGTGTGCATGGCTATGGATTGGGGCTGTTCAAGGTTTGCGATAGCCACTTTCTGTATTCAATCGGAGACATTCCAAACTTTCTTTTGAATGCCCGGCTGAAGGTGGAAAGATCATTGAATCCCCGGCTCAGAGCCAGCTGATTCATGTTCAGATCGGAACGCTGCCCTGCGAGCACGTGCCGGCAATCGTCAAGCCGCCGGTCGCGTATGTATCCGACGACAGTGAGATTTGATTTTGAGAAGATCAAGTAAAGACTGCGCAAAGACATGTGCATGGCGTCTGCCAAATCTTGTGGCTTTAGCTCAGGGTCATAGAGGCGCTGGTCGATCAGGCGCATGGCACGTTGCAGCTTGCCGGCGTCAGGATCCTGGAGTTGCTCACTTTTCCTTTTCAAAATAGCTTTGACCATCAGGTTGCGGGCCGCAAGGAGTGCCAGCACGAGGTCAGCGTCTGAGAATCCCCGCCATTCCGCCAGCAAGCCTTCCAGAAAGCCTCCGAGCATCTTTCCAAACGGGTCCCCCGGTTTGAAATGCATACCAGCCACTTCAGGAATGTTGATGATTTGGTTCCTAAGGTGCTTTTCTTTGAAAGAGATATTCAACATGCGGATGGGTTCTTGCACGTTGAATACGCAGGGACTGCCGCTGTGCCAGATCACGCAGTCCCCTGACGCGATATGCAGTCGTCCCATAGGCGTCTCCAGAGTGTCCATACCTTCGGCGAAGTAGCTGATGGCAATAAATGACTCGCAAGACGCCTGGGGGTCAAATCTCCCTATCGACGGACCGATCCGGACCTCAGTGATCTCCATATCGGACACCTTGGTCTTGTTCAATTCACAAACTGCGTCTTCCAAGCCGGGGCTGTACATGAACCAACCACGATCGGCCAGGCCCAGCTCGATGGCAAAGTTTCTGGAGCTACGGTTTGAATGGGTCTCCATATATTTTTTTGTATCGGTGCCTATGAAAGCGTCCATGCGTCATCAACGACAAATGACTTCGCCATGGGGTTGTGTGAATTACTAAGTCAATCGAACGAACTAAGGGAGCTTAGGATTTGAGCCCCCATACGGTCAAGGTTGCGCATGAATGTCAATTTGACAATCTATGCAAACCCTTTCAAAAAGTGAAACTTTTTGTAACCGTGTACGAATGAGTGCACTTCTTTCTGGCCGGTAGCGGGATCCGGTAGTTCCTGGTACCGAACCTAGGCCTCGGTGAGGGGCAAAGCGCGTGCCCTAATGCTCTGGACTGCATTGGACCCAGTGCATCGCCGCGTCCAATTTTTCGTTAACCGGACGGGGCGCTTAAAAGTAGTTCCTGAGGCACGTCACTGCCAGCCCGCAGGACGAACAAGTGCTTTCTGCGCACTGGACAGCGCGTGGGTTCCTACTCCAGTCTTAAAGCATGTGTGCGTCTTCGACCATCAGTCTTGCCTTGAAGGTGCCCTTATGAATGCGGAATGCTGCGACGCTTTGGACCAGTTCCTGGGCGCGTGCCCGCAGACTGGCCGCTGCTGCAGACATTTCTTCTACCAAGGCAGCGTTTTGCTGGGTGGTTTGGTCCATATGAACGACGGCCTCTCCAATCTGGGACACCCCGGAGGCCTGTTCCGAGCTGGCTGCACTGATGGAGTCCATCAGATCGGCTACCTGTTGTATGGCCTGCACCACGTCATGCATGGTGGTTCCAGCTTGTTGCGCCTGGTCGCTGCCGGTGCATACCCTGTCCACACTGGTTGAAATCAAGCCCTTGATTTCCTTGGCAGCTTCGGCGCTGCGTCCTGCAAGCGAGCGTACTTCACTGGCCACCACGGCAAAGCCGCGACCTTGTTCCCCTGCGCGGGCCGCCTCCACAGCTGCATTGAGGGCCAGGATATTGGTCTGGAAAGCGATGCCGTCAATGACACCGATGATGTCTGCAATGCGCTTCGACGACTGGTCTATGCCTTGCATGGTCTGCACGACTTGCGCCACCACCTCGCCACCTTTGCGCGCGATGCCGGAAGCAACATGCGCCAGACGGTAAGCCTCGCGGGCGCTGTCTGCGTTCTGTCGTACGGTGGCACTGAGCTGCTCCATGGAGGCGGCGGTTTGCTCCAGGGCGCTGGCCTGTCTCTCTGTGCGCGACGACAGGTCGCCGCTGCCACTTGCGATTTGTGTGCTGCCGCTTGCAACGCTCTCCGAGCCCTCCCGCACCGTCCCGACCATCATTTGCAAGGCGTCCTGCATACGGGCCATGCCGGCCATCACGCTATCCGGGGCGTGGGCGGGCACTGTGATGCGGGTTGTCAAGTCACCCTGTGCCACGGCATTGGTGATGGACAGGACCTCTGCGGGCTCACCACCGAGTTGCCGGTGGAGCGTCCGGATCATGAAATAACCCAGCGCTATGGCAATCAGCAGACCACCCAAGATAGCCGTCAGGCAGACTACTCGTATCCAAGCGAAGTAGGCCACACCGGATTCGTATTCCTGTTTCGAAACCGCGTACTGGATTCCGTTGAGCTGCTCAATTTTTTCCATGACAGGGGCCATCTGGCGGACCACTTGGTCGTTGTAGACCATGAGTGCCTTGCCATGGTCCCGGTCGGCAAGGGCGTTGCGCATGGGGCGTAAGGCCTGGTCCAACAATGAACGATAGAGCGCTGAAAACTCTTTGGCCAACGCAGTTTCTTCCGGGGTCAGGTAGGTCGCCTCGTACGCCTGCCAGGTTGTGCCGATGTGTGAGGTGTTGCGGTCGAACTCGGCAATCTGGCCGGTCGTGTGCACAGCCTCGGGGTTCATCACACTGTCCATGAGGACGATGCGGTTGCGTTGCAATAGCCGCGAGACTTCGCCTAGTTGGCCCAGTGCAATGACGCGATCTTCATAGACGGTTTTCAGTGAATCATTGGATGCAGCCAGGCCCTGGAGGCCGAGGCCCCCGATGCCAAGTAGCAGGCATCCCAGGATGCCGATGATCCACTGAAGGCGGGTCGCAATTTTCCAGGCTTTCATATGCACGTTCTCCCTACAAACAAAGGAGCAGCATGCCCGATGATCCAACGGATATCCGCCGGTCGCCGCCTCCCGTTAGCAATAGGTGCACAGCTCCGCCTTGGTGGTCTATGAGCTGCTTGTGCGCTGCATTTTGGTGCATCGATATGAAAAATGCACCATTTCGATACGAATTTAGGGAATTTTCAGGTTTTTAGCCGGACATGAGCTTGTGCACCAGGTCTGCCGTGGTTGAAGCCTTGTACTTGCGCATCAGTCGTGCGCGGTAGATTTCCACGGTGCGGTGGCTGATCTCCAGCGTTTTGCCGATCTGCTTGGAGGTCTGACCCTGCATGAGGTAGGCCGCAACTTCCCGCTCCCGGGGGGTGAGTTCCGCGCGCACCGGACGCAGGGCGCTCAGGTCCTCGAAAGTCCAGATGCCGGCCTCGTGCGGGGCGCTGGGGTTCAGGGCCCTGCCGCTCACGTGGCACCAGAAGGTTTCGCCCTTGAAGCGGCCGTCCAGCCGTTTCATGATCCGGTCATCTGCGTAGGTTCCATTGCGATTCAGCAAAGGGGCCATGCGCGCGCCGAGGCGCTCGAATTCGTCCGCGCTGGGGTACAGCACCTGGAAGGACTGGCCGACCAACTGGTCTTTACCGGCGCCGAACATGTCGCAGAGTTGCTGGTTGCAATCGATCATGGTGCGGTTGCGGGACAGCGCCAGCCCGACGGGCGCGAGGTCAAAGGCTTGGCGGTAGTCAATATCCATGCGGTTTGCAGTGAGGGAAAGGCTTTACGGAGAACTACGTATGCGGTTACGTAGTATCGTAGCGGCCATGTTGTTTCTATCCATATAGGAGATACGCGCAGTGAACAAGATTTACCCCAGCGCCGCCGCGGCGCTTGAAGGCATCATTCAGGACGGCCAGTTACTGGGCGTGGGAGGTTTCGGCCTGTGCGGCATTCCGGAGGCTTTGATTGACGCCCTGCGCGACAGCGGCGCCAAGAACCTGACCGCCATTTCCAACAACGCTGGTGTGGACGGTTTTGGTCTGGGCAAACTGCTGGAGACCCGCCAGATCAAGAAAATGATTTCCAGCTACGTGGGTGAGAACAAGGAATTCGAGCGCCAGTACCTGGCCGGCGAGCTGGAGTTGGAATTCACCCCCCAAGGTACCTTGGCTGAGAAGCTGCGCGCCGGTGGTGCGGGCATTCCCGCTTTCTTTACCAAGACCGGTGTGGGCACCATGGTGGCAGAGGGCAAAGAGCTGCGTGAGTTTGATGGCGAAACCTATGTGATGGAACGCTCCTTGGTGCCGGATGTGTCGCTGGTCAAAGCCCATCGTGCCGACAAGTCTGGCAACCTGCAGTTCCGCTTCACCGCGCGCAACTTCAACCCCGCCGTCGCTATGGCAGGCAAAGTTTGCGTGGTAGAGGTCGAAGAGATTGTGGAGACCGGCGCTATCGCCCCGGACCATGTGCATCTGCCGGGCATTTACGTGCACCGCATCGTCCTGAATGCTTCGCCCGAGAAGCGGATTGAAAAACGCACGATCACAGAGAAAGCAGGAGTCTGAACATGAGCTGGAATCAAGACCAAATGGCTGCCCGTGCGGCCCATGAGTTGGAAGACGGGTTTTATGTGAACCTCGGTATCGGCATTCCTACCTTGGTGGCCAACCATGTGCCAGCAGACAAAGAGGTGTGGCTGCAGAGCGAAAACGGCATGCTGGGCATAGGCCCGTTTCCGACCGAAGACGAGGTGGACGCTGACCTGATCAATGCCGGTAAACAAACGGTAACCACCATCAAGGGCAGCAGCATCTTCGGTTCGGACCAGAGCTTTGCCATGATCCGCGGCGGCAAGATCAATCTGTCCATTTTGGGCGCCATGCAAGTGAGCGAAAAGGGCGATCTCGCGAACTGGATGATTCCCGGCAAGATGGTCAAGGGCATGGGCGGCGCGATGGACTTGGTCGCCGGCGTGAAGCGTGTGATCGTGCTCATGGAGCACGTGGCCAAGAAGAAAGATGGCACCGAGGACCTGAAGATCCTGCCCAGCTGCACCTTGCCCTTGACCGGCGTGGGTGTAGTGGACCGCATCATCACGGACCTGGCTGTCATGGACATCACCCCTGAAGGGCTGAAGCTGGTGGAGTTGGCTCCCGGCGTCACCCGCGAGGCTGTGCAGTCTAAAACGGGTGTTACCCTGCTCTAAGCCGGGGGTTCTAGCGGGTAAGATGCTGCGCAGTGTCAAACCCCGGGGAAAACATGTCCAGAGCGCTTAAATTTCTGATGTTCATCTACTTCGTGGTCTTCGCGACCACGGGGGCTTTCATGGTTCTCATCGTGAATGCGGATGAAACCTCCCAACCCTGGATTGCGCTCCTGGTGCGCAACCACGCCATTGTCTATGCGTGGCATTTGGGCTGCTGGATGGTGATGGGCATGTTTACCAACTACTACTGGGATTTGTTCAACCTGGGCAAGGGGCTGGAGTCCATGCAGGCATTGCGCATTGGTTTGCCTTTGCTGGTGTCTCCGTTTGTGTTCATGCCGGTGTACAACCTTTGGCTGGCCTCCAGCTCGCAGAGCTACATGTTGTTTGCCGTGATCGCTATCCAAAGCGGCTTCTTCTGGCAGGCCCTGTTGACCAAGGTTGCGCCTTTGGACCGGGCACCTTCCATTCCATGGTCGGTGAACAACGGCGTAAACCGCAATGCGCGCGCCAGCAACCCGCAAGGGCCTGAGCTGAGCTGATCAGATTGCTACAGCAAAAAAACGGGGCCTCGGCCCCGTTTTTTTTTCGGTGCGTCCGGCAGGACGCTCTCACTAGGAGGTGAAAGACCTCTACTCGCCCTGCAAGGGGAAGGGTTAGCCAATGGCAAGGGCTTCGCGGGCGACTGCGAGTCTGAAGGAAGCCGGATGGCAAAGCGCTGGTTCGACGAACAGGAAGCGGATATGAGGCGCCACAGGGGGGTAAGGAGTCCGAAATCTCTGAAGCCCAAAACTTGCACGGAACTCTGTGGCGTAGATCCGACGGACATAAGCGTGAAAGTGGGTGCGTAATACCCGGAGAGATCTGAGTGTGGTGCCCGTAAGGGCTACCGGCCATCGAAAGGTGACGGGAGGCTCGCTCAGAAGTCAGCAGAGGGCATAGTAGGTGCAACCCAAGGTGATGAGCCACAAGAGGCGGCACCGAAGGCCCGAACAAGTGGAAACGAGAGTAGGAACGAAGTCACTCGATGCCAATCGATGAAGCAGAAGCCCTCGCAAGAGGGGCCCACAGCGAAGGAACCGGACGGAATCTGGGGAGTGCGCACGTGGGTGCTGAGGTGGGTACGGCGTACGTCGAGCAACCGAAATCGGAGAGAGACCGGCTCATGAGCCGAGTCGTGGATCGCGACAACATGCAGCTCGCTTACAGCCGAGTCATGAAGAATCGCGGCGCACCCGGCATTGACGGAATGCGCTGTGAAGACCTCAAGACGTGGCTCAAAGTGAACTGGTCGCAAGTAAAGAAGTCGTTACTGGATGGAACCTACCGCCCCCAAGCGGTACGTCGGGTGGACATACCCAAGCCGCAAGGCGGGGTACGCACGCTCGGAGTGCCCACGGTGGTGGACAGGCTGATTCAGCAGGCGCTACATCAGGCGATGCAACCCCTGTTTGAACCTACCTTCTCGCAAAGCAGCTACGGCTTCAGACCGGGGAAAAGTGCGAAGCAGGCGGTAAGCAAAGCGGCAGAGTACATCCGTGGCGGCAAGCGCTGGGTGGTGGACATGGACCTGGAGAAATTCTTCGACCGTGTCAACCACGACGTGCTGATGGCGCGGGTGGCACGCCAGGTACAGGACAAAACCGTCCTGAGCCTGATACGCAGGTTTCTGGAGGCCGGGATGATGGCCAACGGGGTAGAGACACCACGGTACGAGGGTACACCGCAAGGCGGCCCCCTGTCACCACTACTGTCCAACATCCTGTTGACTGATTTAGACCGGGAGCTAGAGGCACGCAAGCTGCTGTTTTGCAGGTATGCGGATGACTGCAACATCTACGTGAGCAGTCAGCGGGCGGGCCAACGCATCATGGAGGGCATAAAGAGGTTTCTTGCAAACCGGCTCAAGCTCACTGTGAACGAGACCAAAAGTGCGGTTGAGCGGCCATGGAAACGCAAGTTTCTGGGATACAGCGTGACAGCACAACGAGCCAGCAAAATCCGAATAGCCAAGGAAAGCACGCAACGCCTGATGCACGCCGTGCGCACATACTGTGCACAGGGACGGGGCAGGCCACTGCCCCAGACCATCGAAAAGCTAAATCCGGTTTTACGGGGATGGATGAACTACTTCAGCCTGACCCAGAGCCACAAGCCCATCGAAGCACTGGATATGTGGGTACGTAGACGGCTACGCGCCCTGATGTGGAGGCAATGGAAAAGGACAAAGACGCGGGAATCCAAAATGCTCGCACTCGGGCTCGATGCCCAGCGGGCATGGAAGTCCAGCGTCAATGGCCATGGTCCATGGTGGAACGCCGGTGCCAAACACCTGCGCCAAGCTCTCCCGACGAAATACTTCACGCAACTCGGGCTGGTCTCGCTGGTGGCAACCCACCAGCACCTCCAGCGTCCTACTTGAACCGCCGTATGCGGAACCGCACGTACGGTGGTGTGAGAGGGCTGAGGGGGTAACCCCTCACCCTACTCGATGTGCGTCCGGCAGGACGCTCTCACTAGGAGGTGAAAGACCTCTACTCGCCCTGCAAGGGGAAGGGTTAGCCAATGGCAAGGGCTTCGCGGGCGACTGCGAGTCTGAAGGAAGCCGGATGGCAAAGCGCTGGTTCGACGAACAGGAAGCGGATATGAGGCGCCACAGGGGGGTAAGGAGTCCGAAATCTCTGAAGCCCAAAACTTGCACGGAACTCTGTGGCGTAGATCCGACGGACATAAGCGTGAAAGTGGGTGCGTAATACCCGGAGAGATCTGAGTGTGGTGCCCGTAAGGGCTACCGGCCATCGAAAGGTGACGGGAGGCTCGCTCAGAAGTCAGCAGAGGGCATAGTAGGTGCAACCCAAGGTGATGAGCCACAAGAGGCGGCACCGAAGGCCCGAACAAGTGGAAACGAGAGTAGGAACGAAGTCACTCGATGCCAATCGATGAAGCAGAAGCCCTCGCAAGAGGGGCCCACAGCGAAGGAACCGGACGGAATCTGGGGAGTGCGCACGTGGGTGCTGAGGTGGGTACGGCGTACGTCGAGCAACCGAAATCGGAGAGAGACCGGCTCATGAGCCGAGTCGTGGATCGCGACAACATGCAGCTCGCTTACAGCCGAGTCATGAAGAATCGCGGCGCACCCGGCATTGACGGAATGCGCTGTGAAGACCTCAAGACGTGGCTCAAAGTGAACTGGTCGCAAGTAAAGAAGTCGTTACTGGATGGAACCTACCGCCCCCAAGCGGTACGTCGGGTGGACATACCCAAGCCGCAAGGCGGGGTACGCACGCTCGGAGTGCCCACGGTGGTGGACAGGCTGATTCAGCAGGCGCTACATCAGGCGATGCAACCCCTGTTTGAACCTACCTTCTCGCAAAGCAGCTACGGCTTCAGACCGGGGAAAAGTGCGAAGCAGGCGGTAAGCAAAGCGGCAGAGTACATCCGTGGCGGCAAGCGCTGGGTGGTGGACATGGACCTGGAGAAATTCTTCGACCGTGTCAACCACGACGTGCTGATGGCGCGGGTGGCACGCCAGGTACAGGACAAAACCGTCCTGAGCCTGATACGCAGGTTTCTGGAGGCCGGGATGATGGCCAACGGGGTAGAGACACCACGGTACGAGGGTACACCGCAAGGCGGCCCCCTGTCACCACTACTGTCCAACATCCTGTTGACTGATTTAGACCGGGAGCTAGAGGCACGCAAGCTGCTGTTTTGCAGGTATGCGGATGACTGCAACATCTACGTGAGCAGTCAGCGGGCGGGCCAACGCATCATGGAGGGCATAAAGAGGTTTCTTGCAAACCGGCTCAAGCTCACTGTGAACGAGACCAAAAGTGCGGTTGAGCGGCCATGGAAACGCAAGTTTCTGGGATACAGCGTGACAGCACAACGAGCCAGCAAAATCCGAATAGCCAAGGAAAGCACGCAACGCCTGATGCACGCCGTGCGCACATACTGTGCACAGGGACGGGGCAGGCCACTGCCCCAGACCATCGAAAAGCTAAATCCGGTTTTACGGGGATGGATGAACTACTTCAGCCTGACCCAGAGCCACAAGCCCATCGAAGCACTGGATATGTGGGTACGTAGACGGCTACGCGCCCTGATGTGGAGGCAATGGAAAAGGACAAAGACGCGGGAATCCAAAATGCTCGCACTCGGGCTCGATGCCCAGCGGGCATGGAAGTCCAGCGTCAATGGCCATGGTCCATGGTGGAACGCCGGTGCCAAACACCTGCGCCAAGCTCTCCCGACGAAATACTTCACGCAACTCGGGCTGGTCTCGCTGGTGGCAACCCACCAGCACCTCCAGCGTCCTACTTGAACCGCCGTATGCGGAACCGCACGTACGGTGGTGTGAGAGGGCTGAGGGGGTAACCCCTCACCCTACTCGATTCTGACTGTTGCTTTATCAATGCGCTCCGGCGGCTGCCTCGGAGGCCCCTGCACCGCTACGGGCCGGGCGTGAGAGCCATACCAGCGGGATCAGCAACACGAAGATCACGGCCGATGCGTAAAACACGTCGTTTGCAGCCAGCGTTGCTGCTTGCTGATCGATCATGCGGTTGATCTGGCTGAAGGCTTGCTCTGCACTCAGGCCCGCAGCGTTCAGGCCTGCCAGGGCACTGTTCGAGGCGGTGCTGCCCCGGTTGATCATCTCGGTGAGCTGCGCGTGGTGCAGTGCGGTACGGTCCTGCCACACGGTGACCGAGATCGACGTACCGAAAGAACCGAACAGCACCCGGCAGAAGCTGCTCAGGCCCGAGGCGGATGCAATCTTGTCACCCGGCAATCCACCCAGAATGATGCTGGTGAGCGGAATGAAAAACAGCGCCAGCGCAATGCCCTGGATCAGCGTCGGAATCATCATCGTGTTGAAGTCCGACAGCGTGCTGAAATGCGAGCGCATCCAGAGCACCAGTGCAAACACCAGAAAGGCCACGGTAGCCAGGCGGCGGGTATCGAACTTGGCGATATTCTTGCCGATGATGGGGGACAAAATGATCGCAAACAGACCTACCGGTGCCATCAGCATGCCGGCCTGGGTAGCCGTATAGCCCATAAAGCTTTGCAGCCACAACGGCAGCAACACGATGTTGCCCATGAACAGCCCGTAGGCAATCGACATGGCCACCGTGCCGGTCAGGAAGTTGCGCACCTTGAAGAGCTTCAAGTCCACCACCGGGTGGTCATCGGTCAGTTCCCAGGCAATCAAAAAGGCAAACGCAATCACCGACACCACGGTCATGATGATGATCTCTTCTGAGTGGAACCAGTCCAGCTCCTTGCCGCGGTCCAACATGAGCTGGATGGCGGTCACACCAATCACCAGCAGTGCCAAACCGACCGTGTCTATCGGCAGCTTGCGGGTAGGCGTCTCGCGCTTGTGAAAGATGGTCCAAGTGATGAAGCCTGCAATGAAACCGATGGGCACGTTGATGAAAAAGATCCATCCCCAATGCGCGTTGTCCGTGATCCAGCCGCCCAACAGTGGACCCATCACAGGGGCTACGAGCGTGGTCATGGCCCAGAGTGCCATGGCGAGACCCGCGAGGGCCGGCGGGTAGCTGGAGAGCAGCAGGGTCTGCGCCAGCGGCATCATGGGGCCCGCAACAAAGCCCTGCAACGCGCGGGCACCGATTAGGAAGGGCATGTTAGGGGCAATGCCGCACAACCAGCTGGAGAGCACAAACAGCAGCACGCTGGTAACGAACAGCCGCACCTGGCCGAAGCGCTGGGACAACCAGCCCGTCAGGGGCAGGGCAATGGCGTTGGCCACACCGAAGCTGGTGATGACCCAGGTGCCCTGGTTAGAGCTGACACCGAGATCGCCGGCAATGGCGGGCAGAGACACGTTGGCAATCGACGAGTCCAGCACGTTCATGAACGTGGCGGCTGACAAGGCAATCGTGCCCCACAGACGCGCCGATCCCTGCAAGGGGGCCGGCGCAGCGTAGGCGGGAGCGCTCATAGGTCTTTACACACCTGAGGCGGTTTTGGCAGTCGCGTGGGCATTGGTTTTGGCACCGCGGCCGAGGTTGGCAGCGATCACCTTGCGCACTTCGTCGCTAGCCTGCTGGTCGAGCACGGTGTACACATCGGTTTGGGTCGCAGAAGCCGTGCGCGGTGCATCGGCCAATGACTTGCCGCTTTGGTCTGTCACGTCCACTGTGGCTTCCATGGACAGGCCCACGCGCAACGGGTTCTGGGCCAGTTGCTCAGCATCCAGCGCTACCCGCACCGGCACGCGCTGCACGACCTTGATCCAGTTGCCGGTGGCGTTCTGGGCGGGCAGCAGCGAGAAGGCCGCACCGGTGCCGGCACCCAAGCCAGCTACCGTGCCGTTGTATTCCATCTTTTTGCCGTAGAGATCAGCGGTGAGCTTGACCGGCTGGCCGATGCGGATGTTGCGCAGCTGCACTTCCTTGAAGTTGGCATCCACCCAGAGTTGGTTGAGCGGGATGATGGCCATCAGCGGGGCACCGGCGGCGACGCGCTGGCCCAGCTGCACGGTGCGCTTGGCTACGTAGCCGTCCACGGGCGCGGGCAGCTCAGCGCGGTGCAGCGCCAGAAAGGCCTCGCGCACTTTGGCGGATGCGGCAACCACGCTGGGGTGACCTTCTACATTGGTGCCTTCGGTCAGAGTCTGGTTGCTGGAGAGCTGCTCACGCGCAGCAGCCACACCCGCCTGGGCGGCGGACAGTGCGTTCTGCGCGGTGGTGAGTTGTGACTTGGCGTGGTTGAGTTCTTCCTTGGACACTGCACCGTTGCCTGCCAGTGCCTGGCGGCGGTTCAGGTCGTCGGTCGCACGGGCAATGTCCGTTTGCGCGCGGGCGATGTCGGACTCACGTAGCGTGACCTGGGCGGACAGCGTGCCGTTGTTGGCATACAGGGTGCGGACTTGACGCACCGCTTGCGCCAGGTTGGCCTCGGCTTGGTCCAGCGCGACTTTGGCATCGGCCGGGTCCAGCTTCACCAGCGCCTGGCCGGCTTTCACGAAGTCGGTGTCGTCGGCCAGGATGGCGGTGACGGTGCCGCCCACTTGGGGGGTGATCTGGATCACGTTGCCCTGTACATAAGCGTTGTCGGTTTCTTCGGAATGGCGCGCGCCGTAGTATTCAAAACCGCCATAGGCCAAGCCCAGCAGTACGACGATGGAGAGAACAGTCAGGGCTTTTTTGCGAGCGGGATTGCCGGATGGAGCAACGGTAGGGGTAACAGTGGAGGTGGAAGAAGTGCTCATGGTGTTTCTTTCAATCTGGTTCAGTGCGAGTTAGGTGGGGCCGTGGTCAATGCTTAGCGGACTACGGTGTCGCTCGTCGGTGCGGCGGCCGAGGTGGTGTCGGTGTCGGTAAAGCCGCCACCCAGTGCGCGGATCAGCTGGATCTGGGTGTCTACGCTGCGGGCCGCCAGGTCTACGGCCAACTTGCGCTGGGCCAGCACGGCGGTCTCGGCGTTGAGCACGTTCAGGTAGTTGCCCAAGCCTGCCTCGTAGCGTTGCACGGCAATGGCGTAGGCGCTTTCGGCGGATCGCTGCGCGGCTTTTTGTTCGGCCTGCTGGCGTTCAATCGATTGGGTGGATGCCAGCTGGTCGGCAACATCGCGCACGGCGTCCGCCACAGCGGCGTTGTAGGTCTCAATGGCGGCATCTAGATCCGCAGCCTTGCCTTTGAGGTTGGCGCGCAGGCGGCCACCTTCAAACAGTGGCAGGCGGATGGCCGGACCCACGCCCCATTGGGCGCTGCTGCTTTGCACCAGCTTGTCAAAGCCTATGCTTGAGAAGCCGGCAAACGCGGTCAGGTTGATGTTGGGGTAGAACAGGGTTTTGGCGTTGTCCACATCGCGGGTCGCAGCTTCGACGCGCCAGCGGGCGGCGACCACGTCGGCACGCCGGCCCAACAAGTCCATGGGCACGGCTTGTACCTTGGTTTGTGCAGCTGCTACGGAATTGATAGCTGCCGGCGCACGGTTGGTGAGCGCCAAGCCTCCATTTTGTTGTCCGGTCAAGGCGGCGAGGGCGTTGGTGAGCAGGGCTTCCTGCTCTTTGAGGGCCTCGATCTGGAAGCGGGCATCGGGCAGGGCGCTCTCGCTTTGTTGGAGCTCGAGTTGGGTGTCCAGGCCGGCTTGCAGGCGGTCTTTCACGAGTTGTTGGGTTTGCTGGCGCTGGGCGAGGGTGCGCTGAGCAACTTCAAGCTGGCCCTGCACCCGCAGCCACTGGAAGTAGCTGCGTGCCACATTGCTGGCCAGCATCATGCGGGCGGCCTGGGCGTCGGCTTGAGCAGCGCGGCTTTGGCCCATCGCGGCATCCAGCGCAGCGCGGTTCTTGCCGAACAGGTCCAGCTCCCAGCTGCCAGTGGCTTGCAGCGTGGCAATCTCGCGCTCGCTGCCGGCGATCGGCGCGGGCACCAGGCCGTTGCGGGTGTAGAGCTGGTGGGTGGCATCCAGCCCGGCGTTCAATTGCGGCGCGCTGGCGGCATTGGCGTTATCGATTCCTGCTTGCACGCGCTGCACACGTGCCTGGGCCACGCGCAGGTTGGGGTTGTTGGCCAGGGCTTGGGCGACCAGCTGGTTGAGTTGCTTATCGCCGTAGGCTTTCCACCACTGGCTGTCCAGCGCCACGCTGTCCGCAGGAATGGCTTGGGTGGACAAGCCGGCTTGCTGCGCAGCAACCGGCTTGGCCTGGGAAAAGATGCCCGAGAAGTTGGCACACGCGCTCAAAGACGCAATGGCCACCGCGCTGAGCGCAAAACGGCTCCAGCGCAGTGCTTGTGAAGTGGAGAAGATGGTGTCTTGCATGGGGTGCTTAGCGGTCGGTAGAGGGGGTGTCGGCAGCGGCGTTGTTGGCTGCCTTGATGCGTTGGGCGTTATCCAGAATGCGGCGCAGGTAGCCCTTGAGGTTCTCGAACTCTTCAGTGCTGAAACCTTCGAGGTGGGTGTTTTGCACCTCGCACAGCACCTTGGGGATGTCGGCTGCGGCTTGCGTGCCGGCAGGGGTGAGCTGGATGTTGACCACCCGGCGGTCTTGCTCGGAGCGCACGCGCTGGACCAGGCCTTTGGCCTCCATGCGGTCCAGCAGGCGGGTGGTGGCGCCGTTGTCGAGCTCGCAGGCGCGGGCTAGTTCGGCCACTGTCGAGGCCTGCTTGTTGTAAAGCTTGAAGAGCGGAATCCACTGCGCGTTGGTCAGGTCGGTGTGGGCGAGCTGATGCTCCACCGACTGGGCCACGTGCGAGAGGATGCTGCGCATCAGGTAACCGACGCTGTCTTCCGGCCGGTAACTGTCGGGGCGGTAAAACGAAGGGGCAATGTGTTGCATAGCCCGAATATTAGTTGCCTAAGCAAATATTGTCAAGGCTGATATTGCATGGGCAATGGAATGGGATCGAGTAGGGTGAGGGGTTACCCCCTCAGCCCTCTCACACCACCGTACGTGCGGTTCCGCATACGGCGGTTCAAGTAGGACGCTGGAGGTGCTGGTGGGTTGCCACCAGCGAGACCAGCCCGAGTTGCGTGAAGTATTTCGTCGGGAGAGCTTGGCGCAGGTGTTTGGCACCGGCGTTCCACCATGGACCATGGCCATTGACGCTGGACTTCCATGCCCGCTGGGCATCGAGCCCGAGTGCGAGCATTTTGGATTCCCGCGTCTTTGTCCTTTTCCATTGCCTCCACATCAGGGCGCGTAGCCGTCTACGTACCCACATATCCAGTGCTTCGATGGGCTTGTGGCTCTGGGTCAGGCTGAAGTAGTTCATCCATCCCCGTAAAACCGGATTTAGCTTTTCGATGGTCTGGGGCAGTGGCCTGCCCCGTCCCTGTGCACAGTATGTGCGCACGGCGTGCATCAGGCGTTGCGTGCTTTCCTTGGCTATTCGGATTTTGCTGGCTCGTTGTGCTGTCACGCTGTATCCCAGAAACTTGCGTTTCCATGGCCGCTCAACCGCACTTTTGGTCTCGTTCACAGTGAGCTTGAGCCGGTTTGCAAGAAACCTCTTTATGCCCTCCATGATGCGTTGGCCCGCCCGCTGACTGCTCACGTAGATGTTGCAGTCATCCGCATACCTGCAAAACAGCAGCTTGCGTGCCTCTAGCTCCCGGTCTAAATCAGTCAACAGGATGTTGGACAGTAGTGGTGACAGGGGGCCGCCTTGCGGTGTACCCTCGTACCGTGGTGTCTCTACCCCGTTGGCCATCATCCCGGCCTCCAGAAACCTGCGTATCAGGCTCAGGACGGTTTTGTCCTGTACCTGGCGTGCCACCCGCGCCATCAGCACGTCGTGGTTGACACGGTCGAAGAATTTCTCCAGGTCCATGTCCACCACCCAGCGCTTGCCGCCACGGATGTACTCTGCCGCTTTGCTTACCGCCTGCTTCGCACTTTTCCCCGGTCTGAAGCCGTAGCTGCTTTGCGAGAAGGTAGGTTCAAACAGGGGTTGCATCGCCTGATGTAGCGCCTGCTGAATCAGCCTGTCCACCACCGTGGGCACTCCGAGCGTGCGTACCCCGCCTTGCGGCTTGGGTATGTCCACCCGACGTACCGCTTGGGGGCGGTAGGTTCCATCCAGTAACGACTTCTTTACTTGCGACCAGTTCACTTTGAGCCACGTCTTGAGGTCTTCACAGCGCATTCCGTCAATGCCGGGTGCGCCGCGATTCTTCATGACTCGGCTGTAAGCGAGCTGCATGTTGTCGCGATCCACGACTCGGCTCATGAGCCGGTCTCTCTCCGATTTCGGTTGCTCGACGTACGCCGTACCCACCTCAGCACCCACGTGCGCACTCCCCAGATTCCGTCCGGTTCCTTCGCTGTGGGCCCCTCTTGCGAGGGCTTCTGCTTCATCGATTGGCATCGAGTGACTTCGTTCCTACTCTCGTTTCCACTTGTTCGGGCCTTCGGTGCCGCCTCTTGTGGCTCATCACCTTGGGTTGCACCTACTATGCCCTCTGCTGACTTCTGAGCGAGCCTCCCGTCACCTTTCGATGGCCGGTAGCCCTTACGGGCACCACACTCAGATCTCTCCGGGTATTACGCACCCACTTTCACGCTTATGTCCGTCGGATCTACGCCACAGAGTTCCGTGCAAGTTTTGGGCTTCAGAGATTTCGGACTCCTTACCCCCCTGTGGCGCCTCATATCCGCTTCCTGTTCGTCGAACCAGCGCTTTGCCATCCGGCTTCCTTCAGACTCGCAGTCGCCCGCGAAGCCCTTGCCATTGGCTAACCCTTCCCCTTGCAGGGCGAGTAGAGGTCTTTCACCTCCTAGTGAGAGCGTCCTGCCGGACGCACCGAAAAAAAAGCCGGCCCAAGCCGGCTTTCCAGGCATGCGGGTGCAGGCTTATTTCAGGATGTCGCCCAAGCAGAGGTACTTGACCTCGATGTAGTCATCCATGCCGAAGTGCGAGCCCTCGCGGCCGAGGCCCGATTGTTTGACACCGCCGAACGGCACGTGCTCGGTCGCCAGAATGCCTACGTTCACGCCCACCATGCCGTACTCCAGCGCCTCGCCTACGCGGTAGATGCGGCCGATGTCGCGGCTGTAGAAGTAGCTGGCCAGGCCGAATTCGGTGGCGTTGGCTGCGTCAATGGCTTCTTGCTCGGATTGAAATTTGAACACCGGGGCAAAGGGGCCGAAGGTTTCTTCGCGGGCGCAAAGCATGTCAGCAGTAGCGCCGGAGACCACGGTAGGCTCGAAGAACTGGCCTTGCAGGGCGTTACCGCCGGTTTCCACTTTGCCGCCTTTGGCCACTGCGTCTGCTACGTGGCGTTTGACCTTCTCGATGGCGGCATCCTCGATCAGCGGGCCTTGCACCACGCCATCTTCAAAGCCGTTGCCGACCTTCATGGCCTTTACTTTGGCGCTGAACTTGGCCACGAACTGGTCGTACACGCCGGCCTGCACATAGAAGCGGTTGGCGCACACGCAGGTCTGGCCGGCGTTGCGGTACTTGCTGGCCAGAGCGCCTTCGACCGCAGAGTCCACATCGGCGTCGTCGAACACGATGAAGGGCGCATTACCACCCAACTCCAGCGACAGCTTTTTGACCGTGGGCGCGCTTTGCGCCATCAGGATGCGGCCCACTTCGGTGGAACCGGTGAAGCTCAGATGGCGCACCACGTCGCTGGCGCAAATGACCTTGCCCACGGCAATGGACTGATCGCTGTCGGCGGTGATCATGTTGAGCACACCGGCCGGAATGCCGGCGCGGATGGCCAACTCGGCGGCTGCCAGCGCAGTCAGCGGGGTGAGTTCCGCGGGCTTGATGATGACCGGGCAACCGGCAGCCAAGGCGGGCGCCACCTTGCGGGTGATCATGGCCAGTGGGAAGTTCCAAGGCGTGATGGCTGCACACACGCCGATGGGCTGCTTGATGACCATGAGGCGGCGGTTGTTGTCGAACTGGGGCAGGGTCTCGCCGTTGACGCGCTTGGCTTCTTCGGCGAACCATTCCACAAAGCTGGCGCCATAGGCAATCTCGCCCTTGGCCTCGGCAAATGGCTTGCCTTGCTCGGCGGTCATGATGCGGGCCAGGTCTTCCTGGTTGGCCATCAGCAAATCAAACCACTTGCGCAGGATGATGCTGCGCTCTTTGGCGGTCTTGCTTTTCCAGGCGGGCCAGGCGGCGTTGGCAGCGGCGATGGCGGCTTCCGCGTCTGCGGCACCGAGGTTGGCCACATCGGCCAAGTGCTGGCCGTTGGACGGATCGGTCACCGCAAAGCGGCTGGCGCCAGTCACCCACTGGCCATTGATGAGTGCGTCTGTCTGGAGCAGGCTGGGGTCTTTCAAGAGGGAAAGCGGCGATGTGGACATGGTGTCTCCTCAATATACAAACAAAACTGGCTGCCAGCGCCCGTGGAATATGCGCAAGCAGCTATGAAAAACGTAGCAAATTCAGGTGTGTAGCCGGCCGTCAGCGCACCGGCACCCCGGGCAGCACACACAGCATCTCGTACAACAGGTTGGCCCCTAGCAAGGCGGTATTGCCCGTGGTGTCGTAGGGCGGTGATACCTCCACCAAGTCTGCCCCAACGATATTAAGCCCACGGCAACCCCGGATGATCTCTAGCGCCTGCGGCACGGTCAGTCCACCGATTTCAGGCGTCCCGGTACCGCCGGCGTAGGCAGGGTCAATACCGTCAATGTCAAAGCTCAGGTAGCAGGGGGTGTTGCCCACCCGCTGGCGCACCTGCTCCATCACGGGGGCCAAGGACTGGTGCCACACCTCGTGGGCGGGTACCAGCGTAAAGCCTTGGCGGCGCGGCCAATCGAAATCATCGGCCGCGTAGCCGGTGCCGCGCAACCCGATCTGGGTGACCTTGCTGCAATCGAGCAGGCCCTCTTCCACAGCGCGGCGGAAGGGAGTGCCGTGCGCAATGCGCTCGCCGAACATGTCTTCATTCACGTCGGCATGCGCATCCACATGCACCATCGCCACCGGGCCGTGTTGGGCGGCCATGGCCCGCAGAATGGGTAGTGCAATGGTGTGGTCACCGCCCAGAGTAAGCGGTATGCAGCCGTGGCCCAGCACCTCGGCGTAATAGGCGGTGATGATGTCGACAGACTTCAACAACGAGTAGGTGTTGATGGGCACATCGCCCAGATCAGCCACTTGCAGGGCATCAAACGGCGCAGCACCGGTGGCCATGTTGTAGGGGCGCAGCAGGCAGGATTCCGCGCGGATCTGGCGGGGGCCGAAACGCGCACCCGGGCGGTGGCTGGTACCTATGTCCAGCGGCACACCGATGAAAGCAGCATCCAGCCCCTGGGCGGATGTGGCGACCGGCAGGCGCATCATGCTGGCGATGCCGCCGAAGCGCGGCATGGCATTGCCGGAGAGAGGTTGGTTCAAATCCATAGGGGAGCGGGGTTCAGGGTCAGGCTTTGCGGCCGCGCAGCCACTCCAGCACCAGCAACATGGTGGTGGTGAACAGGATCAACAAGGTGGCCACCGCTGCAATCGTGGGCGAGATGTTTTCGCGGATGCCGGTGAACATCTGGCGCGGCAGGGTGGTCTGCTCGGCGCCAGCCAAGAACAGGGTCACCACCACTTCGTCAAACGAGGTGGCAAAGGCGAACAGCGCACCCGAAATCACACCCGGGGCAATCACCGGCAGGGTGACCCGCATGAAGGTGTTGAACGGTGTCTCGCCAAGGCTCAGCGAGGCGCGCACCAGGTTGTGGTTGAAGTTGGCCAGGGTGGCGAGCACGGTGGTCAGCACAAAGGGGGCGCCCATGGCAGCGTGCACGGCAATCAGGCCCACATAGCTGTCGCTCAGACCCAAGGGGGCGAAATACAGGTAGGTGGCTACGCCGATCACGATCACCGGCACCACCATGGGGGCGATCAGGAATGCCATCAGCAGGCCCTTGAAACGAAATTCGGTGCGGGTCAGGCCCACGGCAGCCAAGGTGCCCAAGACCGTCGCAATCACCGTAGCGGCGGGCGCCACGATGAAGCTGTTGCGCATGGCGTTAGACCACTCGGGCGCGGTGAACAAGTGGCTGTACCACTTGGTCGACCAGCCGGGGATGGGGTAGGTCAGGAATGAGCTGCTGGAAAACGACAGCGGAATGATGGCCAGGATGGGCGCAAGCAAGTAGCCCAGCACCAGCACACACACAATTCGCAACAGCCACCAACCGGCCTTGTCGGCCAGCGTGAAGTAGAGGGGAAATTCGGGCAGTTTGAACATGGGTGTCTTTCTTATGCCAAAGCCAGGTCGGATTTCCCGATGCGGCGGTACACGCCATAGAGCACCAGTGTGGTGGCCAGCAGCAGGGCACCCAAGGCGCAGGCCATGCCCCAGTTGACTTCAACGTTGGTGTAGCGGGCGATGTAGTAGCTCAGCATCTGGTCATCTGCACCACCCAGCAGCGCCGGCGTGATGTAGTAGCCAATGGCCAGAATGAACACCAGCAGTGCGCCGGCACCCACACCGGGAAAGGTTTGCGGCACATAAACCCGCACAAATGCAGCCAGCGGAGCACTGCCCAGCGACACAGCAGCACGCACATAGGTGGGTGGCACGCTCTTCATCACGCTGTATAGCGGCAAAATCATGAAGGGCAGCAGGATGTGCACCATGGAAATGATGACGCCGGTACGGTTGAACAGGAGCGCCAATGGTTCGCTGATCACACCGATGCCCAGCAGCGCACCGTTGACCAGACCTTCGGACTGCAGCAACACGATCCACGCCGCCACCCGAACAAGGATGGAGGTCCAGAAAGGCACCAGCACCAGAATCATCAGCACGTTGGCTTTGCGCTCCGGCAAGGTGGAGAGCCAGTAGGCCAGCGGGTATGCCAGCACCAGGCACAGCAGGGTCACGATAAAGCTGATCTGGAAGGTCCGTACCAGAATGCCGCTGTAAGCACGCTGCTCTTCGGGCATGCGTTCGATGTGGCCGTTGGCATCACGCTTCAGGTCCACCGAGGCCAGCAAGTAGTCGGGCGTCCAGCGAGAGCCGTTTTTGGCAATAGCCTGCCAGAACTCCGGCTCGGCCCAGCGGGCGTCTTTGTCCAGCAACTGCTGGCGGACGGATTCAGCATCACCTTCGATGGGCAGGGCCTTGTAGGCACCCATGATCAGCGAGCGTGCCCCGGGCGCTTCGGTGTTCAGGCGGCGCGCCAGAGCGCCGGCATCTGCTGTGTCCGGCAGGTGCGATAAATCTTGAACCAAGGCTGCGTAGGCCGCAGCTTGGGGTTGGGACGTGCGGTCCCAACCTGCCAAGGCTTCTACCGTGGTGGGCAGGGCCTTGGCGACTTCGGGGTTTTCCACCGCGCGCATCAGGAGCGCTGCAATGGGAACCAGCAGGGTCAGGAGCAAAAACACCAGCAAGGGCAGTGTCAGGCTGAATGCCCGCCATTTGCGGCGGGACTCCGCACGGGAGAGTGCCGCACGGAGATCGCCCGGGGGCTGGATGGCACTGGCTTGCATGGACATGGGTTCAGGCTCCTGACGGTCTACGGATTACTGGGTGGCCCAGGCAGCAAAGCGCTTTTCCAGGGCTTCGCCTTGGTCAGCCCAGAAGGTGGTGTTGAACTGCAAAGCTTCCTTGGCGTTCTTTTCGGAAGTAGGCAGGTCACCCAAGACCTTGGCGCTGAGCTTGGCCAGAGCCTTCTTGTTGGTCGGGCCGTAAGCGATGTTCTGGGCGTACACAGCCTGGTTCTCCGGCTTCATGGCGAAGTTCAGGAACTTGTAGGCGGCGTCTTTCTTGGCAGTGCCCTTGGGGATAACCCAGTAGTCCAGGTCATAAATGCCACCGGGCCAGTAGATTTGCAGGTTGCGGCCTTCGCGGTTGGCGGCGTCAATACGGCCGTTGTACACGGTGGACAAGACCACATCGCCAGCCACCAGGAACTGGGGTGCCTGGGCGCCGGCTTCCCACCACTGGATGTTGGGCTTGAGGGCGGTCAATTTCTTGAAGGCGCGTTCTGCACCGTCTTTGGTGGCCAGAACCTTGTAGACGTCTGCGGGCTTCACACCGTCGGCCAGCAAAGCGAACTCGAGGTTGTAGCGGGCGCCTTTGCGCATGCCGCGCTTGCCAGGGATCTTGTTGGTGTCAAAGAAGTCTGCCCAGCTGGTAGGGGCTTTTTTGAGCTTGTCGCCGTTGTAGGCCATCACGGTGGACCACACAAACACACCCACACCACACTCGCTCACAGCGGAGGGCAGTAGGTCAGCTTTGGGGGCAATCTTGCTGTAGTCCAGCTTTTCGAACAGGCCTTCGTCGCAGCCGCGGGCTACGTCAGGAGATTCGACTTCCACCACGTCCCAGGTCACGTTCTTGGTTTCCACCATGGCCTTGATCTTGGCTTGCTCGCCGTTGTATTCCACTGCGGTGACCTTGACGCCTTCTTTGGCAACGGGCTCGTAGTACGCGACTTTCTGGGCGTTCGCATTGGCACCACCGAAGTTCACCACGGTAATGGCATCTTGGGCGTGGACATTCATCGCAAAGCAGGCAGCAATAGACGCAGCAGCGATCAGGCTTTTTTTCATGGAGAGATTTCCTTAAGGGTTGAGGAAGGGACGGGGGAAAAACTTCAGAGCGCGTAAATGCGCGTAAAGGGAGTCGGGAACTCAAGGTGCACCGTGCTGCCCATGGCGGGTGGAGTAAGAGCACATGCGTGGGTGAGCGGCAGCTTCACGGTGGCTTGTGCCTGTCCGGCACCCATTGAGCACAGCAAGCGCACGTGGTCGCCGTAATACACAATGCCGGCCACTTGGGCGGCGACGGTGTTCAGTGCAGCGGGCGCCTGTACGTGCAGCGCAATCCGCTCGGGTCGCACACAGGCTTCCACCATGGCGCCTGCAACGGCGTTATTGACATTGATACCGGGCAGCGTCTGGCCTTGGCCCAGGACTATGCAGGGGGCATCTGCAGTGCCACCCAATGTGCCGCGAAGCACCGTACTGTCCCCCACAAAACCGGCCACAAAGCGGTTGCTGGGGGCTTCGTACAGGCTTTGGGCATCTGCCAGTTGCTGGATCACACCTTCGTTGAACACCGCCACACGGTCGCTCATGGTCAGGGCTTCGCCCTGGTCATGGGTGACGTACACAAAGGTCACACCCAGCTGACGGTGTAACTCTTTGAGTTCGAGCTGCATGTGTTCGCGCAACTGCTTGTCCAGCGCGCCCAAGGGCTCGTCCATGAGCACCAGTTGGGGCTCGAACACCAGTGCGCGCGCCAGTGCCACGCGTTGCTGCTGGCCGCCGGAGAGGCGGGTGGGCAGGCGCTCGCCCATGCCGGTCAGTCGCACCATGTCCAAGGCCTTTTGCACCCGCTTTTCTTGCTCGTCTTTAGGCACTTTGCGCACGGTGAGCGGGTAGGCCACGTTCTGTGCCACCGTCATGTGGGGGAACAGTGCGTAGTTCTGGAACACCATGCCGAAGTTGCGCTTGTTCGGCGGGGTGCGCGTGATCTGCTTGCCGTCGAGCAGGATGTCGCCTGCTGTGGGGGACTCGAACCCGGCCAGCATCATCAGGGTGGTGGTCTTGCCCGAGCCCGAGGGTCCGAGCAGGCTCAGGAATTCACCGCGCTGGATATCGAGGTTCAGCTCCCGCACCACCAGCTGTTCGCCGTCGTACGTTTTTTGCACGCCGCTAAAGCGCACCAAGGGTTCAGTAGAGGACATGTGTTCTTCGAAAAGCAGATTCAAAAAGGCGATCAGGCCACGGCGGCGAAGCTGTCTGCCAGAATGGCCAAGCCTTCTTCCAGCAGCGCGTCGGGCGCGGTCAATGGCACCAGGATGCGGATGACGTTGCCGTAGGTACCGCAGGACAGCAGAATCAGCCCGCGTCGAGCAGCCTCTGTGACTACTTTCTTGGTCAACACCGCGTCTGGGCGGTGCACATCACCACCTTCAAACAACTCGATGGCGACCATGGCGCCCATGCCGCGTACATCACCGATGGCAGGTACCTTGGTGGCGATGGCCTTGAGCTTTTCAACCAGGAAGGCGCCCATGTCTTGACTGCGTTGCAGGAGTTTTTCTTCTTCAAAGGCCTTCATCACGGCCAGTGCGGCTGCGCAAGCCACGGGGCTGCCGGCATAAGTACCGCCCAAGCCACCTGCCGCAGGTGCGTCAATCACATCAGCACGGCCGACCACACCGGACAAGGGGAATCCACCTGCCAGCGATTTGGCTGTGGTAATCAAATCAGGAGCCACAGGCCATTGTTCGCATGCGAACCAAGTGCCGGTGCGGCCCGCCCCGGTTTGCACTTCGTCGGCAATCAACAAAATACCGTACTTGTCGGCCATGGCCTTGAGGCCGGAGATGAACTCGGGAGGGGCCACGTAGAAACCGCCTTCACCCTGCACCGGTTCGACGATGAAGGCAGCGACGCGTTCTGCTTCGATGTCATTCTTGAAGATCAACTCCACAGAATGCAGGGCATCCGCCACGCTCACGCCATGCAGTTCATTCGGGAACAGGGCGTGGAACACTTCGCCGGGGAAGGGGCCGAAGCCCAACTTGTAAGGCGCCACTTTGCCAGTGAGGCCCAGCGTGAAATTGGTGCGGCCGTGGTAGCCACCGGTGAAGGCGATCACTCCAGGGCGCTTGGTGTGAGCGCGGGCGATTTTGATGGCGTTTTCCACCGCTTCGGCGCCGGTGGTCAGCAGCAGGCTCTTCTTGGCAAAGTTGCCAGGGGCCATGGCATTGAGACGTTCGCAGACTTCCACATAGGGCTCATATGCCACCACTTGAAAGCAGGTATGGGTGTACAGGTCGAGCTGGGCCTTGACGGCCTCAATCACCTGGGGGTGCAGGTGGCCGGTGTTGAGCACCGCAATACCGCCGGCGAAGTCGATGAAGCGGCGACCTTCCACATCCCAGAACTCGGAGTTGCGGGCGTTCTTGATGAAAATCTCGTGGGCCTGACCGACGCCGCGGGCAACGGCGGATTGGCGGCGGGCATACAGGGCGGCATTGAGAACTTGGCGATCGGCTTGCATAAGATAGTCCGGTGTTGTTGAACGGGTGGCAGAACTATAGGAACCCGGTCCACAAACAACCATGTACACAATGATGAAAGTTTCGAGACACTGTGCAGGTCTAAAATCCTGTACAGAGTTTCCCTAAATTGGTGCGTTTTTTGACCACCTGTTGTCTGCTTTACGATCGCGCCATGCTCACACTCAGTCCCGACATTGCTACCCCCCTGGTAAGCCAGATCGTGGACGGACTGCGCGGGCTGATTGCGGGGCAGGTGCTCAAGCCCGGTAGCAAGCTGCCTTCCATCCGCGCATTTGCGGTGGCGCACAACGTCAGCGTGTTTACGGTGGTCGAGGCCTATGACCGTTTGGTCGCCCAGGGATGGCTGGTCTCGCGGGCCCATTCCGGCTTTTTTGTAAAGCGGCGTGAGGAGGGCGGCAGCGTCGGGGCACCAGCCCGCGAAGTGGAAACGCCCCGTTTTGATGCAAGCTGGTACCTCAAGCAGATTTTCGAGAACCGGAACCTGCCGTTAAAGCCCGGTTGCGGCTGGTTGCCGCATGATTGGTTATTCGGTGATGCCGTGCGCCGCAGCATGCGCCAGCTCTCCAGCGATGGCTCTGAATTGGACGGCTATGGCCTGCCCTATGGCCACATGGCCTTGCGCATGATCATTGCGGAGTCATTGGCCGAACATCAGATTTCGGCAGACGCCGGCCAGGTGTTGTTGACGCATGGCTCCAGCCAAGGGCTGGATCTGGTGGCGCGCTGCCTGCTCAAGCCGGGCGACACCGTACTGGTAGACGATCCGGGCTACCCCAATCTCTTGTTTATGTTGCGCTTCTGGGGCGTGGACGTGGTCGGCGTGCCGCGCACGGGCGTGGGCTACGACCTCGCTGCTTTGGAGGCCATTCTGGCAACCCGCAAGCCCAAGGCCTTCTTCACCCAACCCCGTTTGCAGAGTCCTACCTGCTCGGTTGCTTCGGTGGCGCAACTGCACCGCTTGTTGCAACTGGCGGAGCTGCACGATTTTGTTCTGGTCGAAAACGACATTTATGCCGACATGGATGCGACTTCGCGCACCACGCTGGCCAGTCTGGACCAATTGCGTCGCGTGGTTTACGTGGGCAGTTACTCAAAAACAATTTCGCCCAACCTGCGTGTGGGTTACTTGTTGGCCCGGCCTGATCTGTCAGCGCAATTCGTGCAGCTGAAGATGATTGCAGGACTGACGTCTTCCGATATTGCCGAGCGGATTACCTTCGGCGCGATTACGGATGGCCGCTGGCGCAAGCACCTGAAGTCGCTGCGGGACCGCTTGGGTGAAGCACACCGCCAAGTCAGTCGCAGGCTGCTGGGTCTGGGTTTTGAGATCTTTCATGAGCCTGAGGCCGGCATGTACCTGTGGGCAAGGCACCCTGACATCGCGGACAGCGCCGTCCTGTCGCAGTCAGCGACTCAGGAAGGTATCATGTTGGGGCCCGGCCAGTTGTTCCTGGTGGAGCCTCGGCCTACCGGATGGTTGCGCTTCAATGTGGCGTTTAGCTCGGACGAGCGCCTGTGGCGCTTTCTGGACCAGCGGATCCTGGTGGGGCAAAGCGCCGAACACGCCTGAGGCGCGCGGCGCTTACAGCAAGCCCCTCTTTGCCAAGTTACGCATCAAATGCGATGCGCTGAATGTCCAGGGTGGGCACTGGTCGCAGTGCCGCATGCGGTTGCGCAGGGTCCCCAGTTTGGCGCTGTGGATGGTGACCACATCGTCCAGTTTGTGGGTAAAGCCGCCGCCCGGGGCATCCCGGTCCTGCACAGGCGCAAACAAAGTACCCAAAAACAGCATGGCTCCATCCGGGTATTGGTGATGCGGGCCTATCAGCTGGGCGGCAAGGTCCAGCGGGTCACGGCTGATGCGTGCCATGGATGAATAGCCATCCATCACAAAACCGTCAGCGCCTTCCACACGCAATGTCAGTTCAGCGCTGCGCACGTCGTTGATGGTGAATTTCTCGTCAAACAAGCGAATGAAGGGCCCTACCGACGCCGAAGCGTTGTTGTCCTTGGCTTTACCCAGCAAAAGTGCTGAGCGGCCTTCTACATCACGCAGGTTCACGTCGTTGCCCAGCGTGGCACCCACGACTTCGCCGCGCGAGTTAACAGTGAGTACGACTTCCGGTTCGGGGTTATTCCAGTGTGATGCGGGGTGCAAGCCCGCGTCGTCCCCGCAGCCCACAGCGGCCAGTACCGGTGCTTTCGTAAAAATCTCTGCATCAGGGCCGATGCCGACTTCGAGGTACTGGCTCCAGGCACCTTGTGTAATCAGCACTTGTTTGAGTGCCATGGCCTGTTCCGAACCGGGCTTGAGTTTGGATAGGTCGTCGCCGATCAGTGACTGGATTTCAGTGCGTATGGCGCTCGCCGCCGCCGGGTTGCCTCTGGCTTTCTCTTCAATCACCCGTTCCAGCATGGACGTGGCAAACGTCACCCCGGCTGCCTTGATGGCTTGCAGATCACAGGGGGCCAACAGCCACGGTAAGGCAGCGTCCCTGCTGGCAGCGCTGCTGTTGGCCAGCAGGCTTTGCACACTGCAAACAGTTTCCCCATGGGCTGCGCGCAGGGCGCGGGCCGGATCGGCGGTTTCGCATACATCACGGGCTGTGGGATAGATG
This sequence comes from Curvibacter sp. AEP1-3, assembly GCF_002163715.1. Taxonomy (GTDB): domain Bacteria; phylum Pseudomonadota; class Gammaproteobacteria; order Burkholderiales; family Burkholderiaceae_C; genus Allorhodoferax. Next base: position 1,008,042 of record NZ_CP015698.1, on the reverse strand, counting down.
CTGCTGATGTCGATCACCATGCCATCGCGTACCGTAACCACGCTGGGGCCTTGTAGTTCAGGCCGCCAGATACGGCCCAACAGGGTTGCGTGGCCGGCATCGGCCGGCAGGGTGTTGTCAGGAGTGAGTTGCATAGAGGCCTATCGGGTCACGTAGCCCATGGTCTGCGGTAGCCACAGAACGATCTGGGGAAAGCAAGTCATGGCCAGCAGCAGGCAGAGCAGCATGACCAGGAAGGGCCAGCCTTCCTTCATCATCTCGCCGATAGGAATCCCGGTGAGTGCCTTGGTGACAAACAGCAACATGCCGAAGGGGGGGTGGATCAAGCCGATCATCATGTTCAGGACCACCAGCACACCGAAGTGCACCAGGTCCACCCCGAGCAATTTGGCAGCCGGCAGCAGCATGGGCACGAAGACCAAGAGCAAGACGGACACATCCAGAAAACAGCCCAACACCAGAAACATGACGTTCACCAGCAAGAGGAACTGGATTTTGGACAGGTGCATGCTGTCGACCCACATCGCCATGCTTTGGGGCACGCCCTCGGCGGTGAAGGCGTAGTTCAGCATGAATGAGCCGGCAAGGATAAGGGTGATGACTGCGCTGCCGCGTGCGGACTCCATCACCACACCCCAGAAGCTGCGCCAAGTGAGCGCTCGGAACACCACGGCGGCGAGGATGAGTGCATGCAAAGCAGCCACTGCCGCAGCTTCAGTAGGCGTAAAAGCTCCTGAGTAAATGCCGCCTAGCAGGACTATGGGCATGGATAGCGGCAACGCACCGCGGAAAATTAGCCCGGCCCATTCAGAACGGGGCACCGGTTCGTCACGCGGCATGTTGCGTTTCACCGCGATGATGTGCACCACAAACATCATCAGGCCAGCCATCAGAAAGCCGGGCACTACACCGCCCAAAAACAAGGCGCCGACCGACGCACCGGACACCAGCGCATAAATCACCATGGGGATGGAGGGCGGGATAATGGGCCCCAGTGTTGCGCTGGCCACCACGACGGCACCGGCAAACCCGCGGGTGTATTCCGGCTTTTTGAGCATCTGGCGGATGGTGACCAGGCCGGGGCCGGCAGCATCTGCAATCGCACTTCCGCTCATACCTGAAAAGATCACGCTCACAAGAATGTCGACTTGTGCCAAGCCTCCCCGCATGCGGCCGACCAGGATTCGGCAAAAGTCAAAAATGCGCTCGCTCACAGTGCCGGCATTCATGATGTTGGCGGCGAATACAAAAAGCGGTACGGCCAGGAGCACGTAGCTGTTGTACAGGCCGTTGCCCACTTGCTCGGCTACCAGACCTACGTCCTGGCCCTTGGCAATCAAATAGCCGATGCCTGCTGCCAACATGGAGAAGCCGATGGGCATGCGCAACAGCAAGCCGACCAAAAGAATAGCCACCAGTACCCACAGTCCGGTTGTCATATGCGCAACTCCGCTTCCAGACCGATGCCGCGCACCGCGTTCCAGATGGCCCATGCACTGCGGATGACCAAAGCGATCAGCAGGAATACAAAGGGCATAAAAATCCACATGAAAGAAACGCCCAACACCGGCGAGCCTTCGCGCGCCATGAAGTGCACATAGTCCCAGCTGGCAGGAATGGCTGCAGCAGACAAGCCGCCAATCAGCAGGCTGCCTGCAATGCGCATGACCTGGCGGCTACGGTAGTTGACGCTGTTCCACAGCAAATCAAACACTACATGTTCGCGCTCGGGCACCACGGCCGCGGCACCCCAAAGAATCACCCACACATACAGAATCACCGCGGCTTCATCGGTCCACGGCAGGGGCTTGTTGAAACCGAAACGCGCCGTGATCTGGATGATGAAAACGATGAACAGGGTCAGGAAAAGGCCGCCGCCCAGAAGGTTGGCGGCCTGTTGCAATCGACGCAACATGGTTCAGTCGTCGCTTACTTCGTCGCGTTGATGCGATCGAGCAAACCCTTGGGCCACACTTTGGCGTAGTCAGACGCCTGGTAGGTGGCTTGCACGGACTTGCGGAATGCATCCACATCAGGAGTCGATACCTGCAGGCCTTCCTTCTTGAAGAATTCGACGAGCTGGCCTTCTTCCTTGATGCGGTTCTCGTTGTTGTAAGCAGCTGCAGCTTGAGCGGCTGCTGTCACCTTTTGCTTTTGCGCGGGCGTCAGTGCATTGAAGCTCTTGTTGGAGATGGCGATAAAGATGCCGTCTACCAGGTGGCTGGTCAACACGATTTGTTTGGTGACTTCGTAAAACTTGGCAGCGCGTACCGAGGGCAGGGGATTGTCCTGGCCGTCGATGGTGCCGGTCTTGAGTCCCATGTACACCTCGCCGAATGCCAGCGGTGTGGCGGTGGCACCCAGTGCTTCGCCCAGGAACAACCACTCCTTGGAGCCGGGCATGCGAAGCTTCACGCCTTTCAAGTCTGCAGGTGTTTTGACCGGCTTGGCTTCGCGCAGATTGACCTGACGGGTGCCCAAATAGACGGTGGCCAGCGGTGTGACTTCCATTTTTTCAGACACGGCCTTGAACAGCTCCGCACCAATGGGGCCGTTGAATATCTTTTGTTGCTGGTCCGGATCGCGCACCACGTAGCCGGCGGTGAAGATGGAGAACTCGGGCACGAGTTTGGCAATGTCAAAGGCCGAAATGCTGGACAGCTCCAGGTTGCCACGGGCCATGGCGGCAGGCTCGGTGCCTTGCTTGAACAGGGTGGCGTTCAGGTTGATCTGGACATCGAACTCGCCGGGGGCCGTTTTTTCGAGTTGTTCCTTGAACACGGTCCACATCTTGGCGTGCCAGTCGTCGGGCACTGCGGGGGTGGAGATGCGCAGCACGGTCTTGGTCTGTGCCATGGCCGGCAATGCGGGCAGCGCGGCAGCGCCCATTGCGGCAGCGGCGCCCAGCAGAGTGCGGCGATTCAGTCGGGTAGTGGTCATGGTATTGTCTCCTCGTGTTGTTGGTGTTTACAGGTGGCTCAATGTGGCACCCAGTGCACGATAACCGCTGCGAACGGTTTGTAACTCGGTGTTATCCAAGGGGCTCAAAGGGGCGCGCATGGTCAGCCACGCATCGTCGCCAGACTGCTCTGCAAGCATGGCTTTGTAGACGCCCACAAAGGGCATGCCGGGCTTGACGGATAGCAGTTTGAGCAAATCAAGAATGAGTTGTTCATCCGCTTGGCTGACCTTGTCGGGTGCGCTCATCACCCGCTTCATCAGGCGCGGCGCAATGTTGGACAGGCCATTGATGGAGCCCGATCCACCTTGGCACATGACCGGTGCCACATGGGGCTCCGCCCCGACCAGAATGGACAAATCCGGGAAAGCACGGGCTAAGGCGAGTGAGTGCTCGAGGTCTCCACTGCTGTCTTTCACGCCCATCACCTGTCCGGGGTGGCGGCGCACCAGTTCTGCAATGGCGGCGTGCGAGAAGCCGAAGGTGCTCATGAAAGGGAAGTGGTAGAGCAGCAGTTTCAAACCATCGTCGCCTATGCCTCGCACCACCTGGGACACGGCCTCGATGATGCCGGCGTCTTTGGGTTGATTGAAGAAAAAGGGCGGCATCAGCATCTGACGGTGCACGCCCAAGCCGCTGGCGTGACGGCCCAGTTCGATGGCATCGCCCAGCGCCAACGCGGTGGTGGTCACAATGATCTGGTCGGGACGGATGCCGTGGGCCAACATGGCCTCCAGCAGGCCTTTGCGCTCAGCCATCGTGAATGCCGGGCCTTCACCCGTCGTACCGAAAAGGGTCACGCCATCGCAACCTGCCTCGAGCATGCGTTGTGCATGGGCCAAGGCACGTGGGGTATCTAGCGTGCCGTCGTCGGTGACGGGCAGCAAAAGCGCGGGCCAAAGGCCGTGGATATCGGGGTTCAAACGTGTCTCCTGATGTTGTCGGTGGGAATCGGGTCGATGTGGGGGGTGGAGCTGACGCCCCATTCATTGCGCACTTGTTCCAGTGGGGCATGCATGACCCGGTTGCGGGCGCTACTGATGTGTTCCTCCAATAGGGTGGCGGCTTTGGCGCCATCCCGCGCTCGTAGCGCTTCGATAAAGCGCAAGTGCTCCTGCATGGCTGGAATGAGGCGGCCCGGGGTAATCACGCTTTGTTCGAGCTTGATCAGTCGTACCCGCAAGCTGTTGACCCGGTACTGGTCGGAAATGATGTCGTTACCCAGTGCGTCCACCATGCGGTCATGCAGGCCCCAGTCCAGCGCTTGGGCTTCGTCCAGCAGGGTGGCGTCTTGCAATGCATCGGGCGCCGCGGCACGGGCCAATATCCGGTGGTGGCTGGCTTCAATGGCTTCCAGTTCGGCATCGGTTGCGGTGTGCACGAAATGCAGCAATGCCTCCCGTTCGATCATGGAGCGCACCTGAAACGCATTGCGGATCAGTCGCAGGTCCACATGGGCAATCTGCAGACCGCGTTGCGGCACAGTTTTGACAAGGCCAGCAGCTTCCAGGCGGGGAATCATCTCGCGCACCGCGCCCAAGGGCATATCCAGCAAGGTCATCAATTCGCGTTGCGACACAAACTGCCCGGCACGGATGGTTCCCTCAAACACCTGTCGCGTGAAACCTTGGTAAGCCTTGGCACGCTGGCTCAGCGAGTCGTCGACAGGGCTGTTTACCACTTGATTCATGACTGACATGTTAGTTGTGTGCCAGTCGGAGTCCTATTGGGATAAACCCGCAGCTAATGGAACGGCTCTGGAGCGGCCGGTCCATCTGCGGGGGCGGCGATAATAGTGGGTTCTATTGATCCACCACTCGAAGAAATTCCGTCATGACCCAGCCCGTAATGAGTGTTGCCGACATTCGCAAAACCTTCCTCGACTTCTTTGCCTCCAAGGGGCATACCGTCGTGGCGTCCAGTCCGCTGGTACCGGGCAATGACCCCACCCTGATGTTCACCAACTCGGGCATGGTGCAGTTCAAGGATGTGTTTCTGGGCACAGACAAGCGCAACTATGTGCGTGCGGCCTCCGTGCAAGCCTGCCTGCGTGCCGGTGGCAAGCACAACGATCTGGAAAACGTGGGCTATACCGCCCGCCACCACACCTTCTTCGAGATGCTAGGCAACTGGAGCTTCGGCGACTACTTCAAGAAGGAAAGCCTGAACTGGGCTTGGGAACTGCTGACCACCGTCTACAAGTTGCCCGCGGAAAGGCTGTACGCCACCGTCTACCAGGAAGACGACGAGGCCTACTCCATTTGGGAAGACATCTTCGTCAAGGCTGGCTGGACCCCTGAGCGCGTAAAGCAAGAGGGACGCATCATCCGCATCGGCGATAACAAGGGTGGCCGCTACAAGAGCGATAACTTCTGGATGATGGCCGACACCGGCCCCTGCGGCCCCTGCTCGGAAATTTTCTACGACCACGGTGCCCACATTCCCGGCGGCCCGCCCGGCAGCCCTGACGAAGACGGCGACCGTTTCATCGAGATCTGGAACAACGTGTTCATGCAGTTCAACATGGACGAGACCGGTGCCGTGACCCCACTGCCCGCACCCTGCGTGGACACCGGCATGGGCCTGGAGCGCCTGGCTGCCATCCTGCAGCACGTGCACAGCAACTATGAAATAGACTTGTTCGACGCGCTGATCAAAGCCGCTTCCCGCGAAACCGGATGCACGGACCTTACAAACAAGTCTCTGCGCGTGATTGCCGACCACATCCGCGCCACTGCGTTCCTGGTGAGTGACGGTGTGATCCCGAGTAACGAAGGCCGTGGCTACGTGCAGCGCCGCATCGTGCGCCGCGCCATCCGCCATGGCTACAAGCTGGGCCAGAAGACACCGTTCTTCCACAAGCTGGTCAAAGACCTGGTGCAGGTCATGGGCGCGGCATACCCCAACATGGCATCACAGGAGGCTCGTATCACCGAAGTGCTGCGCGTCGAAGAAGAGCGATTCTTCGAAACCCTGGCCACCGGCATGCAGATCCTGGACGAAGCCTTGGCTGGCGGTGTGAAAGTGCTGCCCGGTGAGGTGGCCTTCAAGTTGCACGACACCTATGGTTTCCCGCTCGATTTGTCGGCCGACGTGTGCCGCGAAAACGGTGTAGAAGTCGACAGCGCCGGTTTTGCCGCCGCCATGGAGCAGCAAAAGGCCAAGGGCCGTGCAGCGGGCAAGTTCAAGATGGACAAGGCGCTGGAGTACTCCGGCGCAGGCAACACTTTTGTAGGTTACGAGCATTTGACCCAAGCTGCAAAAATCGTAGCGCTTTACGCTGATGGTACGGCGGTTAGCGAGCTGAAGGCCGGTCAAGACGGCGTGCTGGTGCTGGACACCACACCGTTCTACGCCGAGAGCGGCGGCCAGGTGGGCGATGAGGGCGCGGTGTTCTCGGATGCCGGCCTGTTTGAAGTGGGCGACACCCAGAAGATCAAGGCCGATGTGTTCGGCCACCACGGCACACTGAAGACCGGCGTTTTGCGCGTGGGCGATGCCGTGACTGCTCATGTGGACGCCGCCAAGCGTGCCGCCACGGTTCGCAACCACAGCGCCACTCACCTGATGCACAAAGCCCTGCGTGAAGTGCTGGGCGAGCATGTGCAGCAAAAGGGTTCATTGGTGAATGCCGAGCGCACCCGTTTTGACTTTGCACACAACGCGCCTGTGACAGCCGAGCAAATTCGCCAGATTGAAGCAAAAGTGAACGCCGAAGTGCTGGCCAATGCCGCAGCGCAAGCGCGCGTGATGGACATTGAGTCTGCCCAGAAGACCGGCGCCATGATGTTGTTCGGAGAGAAATACGGTGAAACCGTACGCGTGCTCGACATCGGCTCCAGCCGCGAGCTCTGCGGCGGCACCCACGTGCATGCCACTGGAGACATCGGCTTGTTCAAGGTGGTGGGCGAAGGCGGTGTGGCCGCTGGCGTGCGCCGCATTGAGGCGGTGACAGGTGCCAACGCACTGCACTATCTTCAGGACCTGGAAGACACGGTGGGCGCAGCTGCGGCAACGCTCAAAACACCCGTGGCTGAGTTGGGCAACCGCCTGGGCCAGATGGTGGACCAGGTCAAGGCGCTGGAGAAAGAAGTTGCAGCACTCAAGGGCAAGTTGGCTTCCGCGCAGGGCGACGAGCTGGTGAGCAGCGCGGTAGACGTGAACGGCGTGAAGGTGCTGGCCGCCAAGCTCGAAGGCGCGGACGCCAAGACCTTGCGCGACACCATGGACAAGCTCAAGGACAAGCTCAAGACTGCTGTCATCGTGCTGGGCGCTGTCGATGGCGACAAGGTGCAGATCGCAGCCGGCGTGACCAACGACACGACAGCTAAGGTCAAAGCCGGTGAGCTGGCCAACTTTGTCGCAAGCCAAGTAGGTGGCAAGGGCGGCGGCAAGGCCGACATGGCCATGGCCGGTGGCACAGAGCCTGCCAAGCTGGCCGGCGCGCTGGCCAGTGTGCAAGCCTGGGTAAGTGCCAAGCTGTGATGGCAGAGCATTAACCTCATAGTTGCTATCAATACAGGAGCTGCTCGCGCTTATTCCATGGGCGTCAGCAGCTCTTTTTATGCCTGAATCAATTTGGAATCGACGTCACGCACTGGCTGCTCTCGCGGCATTGTGGAAGCCCGCGGCCCGGGCTGCCTCAGAATCTTCCAGCCCAGGCTTTGACCTCCAGCCGTGGCCTCGCGGTCGCGCGGCGCCAGCGTTTCCCGCGACGGATATGACCGGGCAAGCGGTGTCACTTCAGGCGCTGCAGGGCAAGGCCGTGTTGATTAACTTTTGGGCCAGTTGGTGTGAACCCTGCCGGGCCGAAATGCCCTCGCTGCAAGCGTTGGCCGAGCGGGAGAAAGCGCAGTTGGTCGTGCTGACCATCAATCTCAAGGAAAGCCCCGAGGCAATAGCGCGCTTTGTGCAGTTCACCGGACTGACCCTGCCCGTACTGCGCGACCCACTAGGCGACACTGCTCGCGTTTGGGGTATCAAGATTTACCCGTCTACAGTGTTGGTGGACTCAACAGGCCTAGTCCGCAGTGTGGTTCGAGGGGCGCTGGATTGGGCTGGTTCTGAGGGCGAGGCCCTGTGGCGCCCCTTGCTGAAAGCAGTGACTCAACGCACTCCCAAGCGCTGAACCAGAGCTTGTACTTCGGCGTCCCGCACCGCAGGCGCTCCTTCGGCCGCACTGGATTGGATCAGGCGGCGCAGCGTCTCCAGGTGGGGCGTCACGGTTCCAAAAAAGGTGGCCCTGCTGCCTTGTGCAATCAACAGTGTGGGGAAGTTTTCCACCTCAATCGGGTCCACCAGATCGGATTCATCTTCCACATCCACCCAGTGCATGCGCGCGCCGGGGAATTCGGCCTGCAGCGCGGTGAACAGGGGCTGGTAGTCCTTGCAAGTGCCGCACCATTGGGCACACAGGCAGGCAACCAGCAGCGGAGCGGTGGCGGATTCAGCGGGAGTAGACAAGTGCTGGCTCATGACTCAAATCAATATCGATATAACGGGCTTCAGGGGTATGAAGTTTTACAATATAGGGTTTCGCCCTAGGTCTTTATGGCCTGTGCGGTGCTCCACAGTCTGACCCTCAAGCAAGGCCCCCATGAGTGCATTTCTGGAAGAAACAGTTTTAAGCGTACACCACTGGACAGACCGTTTGTTCAGCTTCACCACCACGCGTGACCCTGCGCTGCGCTTTTCCAACGGTCACTTCACCATGATTGGCTTGATGCAAGACAACGGCAAGCCGCTGCTGCGCGCGTATTCCATTGTCAGCGCCAACTACGAAGAACACCTGGAATTCTTGAGCATCAAGGTGCAGGACGGTCCTTTGACTTCCAAGCTCCAGCACATCAAGGTGGGCGACAAGATTGTGGTGGGCCGCAAGCCCACCGGCACCTTGCTGATTGATTACCTCTTGCCCGGCAAAAACCTGTACCTCCTGGGCAGCGGCACCGGCTTGGCCCCGTTCTTGAGCGTGGCGCGGGACCCCGAGACGTACGAGAAGTTTGAAAAAGTCATCGTGGTCCACGGCGTGCGCGAGGTGAATGAACTGGCGTACTACGACTATTTCAAGAACGAGTTGCCCAAGCACGAATTCCTGGGCGAGATGGTCACGAACCAGATGCTGTACTACCCCACGGTGACCCGTGAGGCGTTTGAGCATCAGGGCCGTATCACCACCCTGATCGAGTCCGGCAAGCTGCCTGAAGACTTGGGCCTCCCCCCGCTGGACCCGGCCACCGACCGCATCATGATCTGCGGCAGCCCAGGTCTGAACAAAGACATGCGCGAAATCCTGGACGCCAAGGGCTTCAAGGAAGGCAACACCACCACACCAGGCGACTACGTGGTGGAGCGCGCATTCGTGGAACAGTAAATTCAGAGGCTCTCAGGAGCCGCCTCGTCATGGAAAGGCCTGCCTGCAGGCCTTTTTTTATGCCTGCCGGGTGTGACTGGCCCGGTGCCGCTGCACCTCGGGTGAGCGTAGGGCGCGGTGTTTGGTAACCCGTCCTGCCATGCGTTTGCGCCACATACGGAAGGAGCTGGCCTTCATGTGTGAACGCATCAGCGCGATGACACCGGATTCATTCAAACCGAATTGCATTTCGATGGATTCAAATGGCGTACGGTCTTCCCAGGCCATTTCGACAATGCGCGACACATCAGCGTCTGTGAGCGTCATGCAGCCATGCTCCCGGCCAACATGCACAGCGCAGCTACCACCGTGAGGTGCAAGCGCATGCTCAGCCAATCGCCCAAGCCGTAGGCCGGGTAGCTGCGCCGGTCTACCGACAGGCATATGCCCAGCAACAGCGCCATGGTCACCAGTCCTTGGGACAGGGGCAGCAGCAAAGCGACCCAAGCCACCAGACTGGGAAACACGCCCCACACGAAGGGCCCGGGTTGAGGTGTAAGTGGCCCGCGCATCGCCAGGCCCCAGTGGATAGCGCCCAGAAAGCTCGCGATAGTGGCGCCGTAGGCCAACAAGGCAAAAGCCGCCTGCGCACGATGCGCGGCCGGAGCCAGCCACGCTGCTGCAGCCAGTGCCACAAACGGGATCAGTCCGGCGTATCCCAGTCGGGCTGCCCAGCGGGGCAGAGGAGTTCCTGTGGGGGGCGGTGTAAATGGTGCATTCATGGCGCATCTCTCGTCACATCTTCCGCATCCTCCGGATGGGCGGTCACAGCTTTCCCACCTTCGGCGGCCGGGCGGCACATCACGGTTCCGTTCCATTGCTGGCCACACCAGCACAGGCCTTCCGCGTTAATGATGCAGGTGCCGGTACCGCAGCAGCGTTCGTCTTCTTCCATGGCGCGTCCTGAATATCCGTTTGAAACAAAGGCGCTTGCCGCTGTGGCAGCATCCGTTGCCCAGATTTTGCTGGAATCAGCTCCGCCCGTGTGCCTCGGGGCCTTTTCCCTGACTACAGAAAGCCAGTTCACCATGCCCGCACTCAATGTTTTAGGCACTGCTTTGCAGGCCTGCTCGTACGACCCTCTCACCGGCTACTTCCGTGACGGGTGCTGCAATACCGATGCGCTTGACCACGGCACCCACGTGGTGTGCGCCAAGGTGACGGCGGACTTTCTCGCCTATTCGCTGCAGCGTGGAAATGACCTTGTTACCCCCCGGCCGGAGTATCGCTTTGTGGGTCTCCGTCCCGGTGATCGTTGGTGTCTCTGTGTGAACCGTTGGCTGGAGGCCTTGCAGGCCGGCGTGGCGCCGCCGGTGCACTTGGAGGCCACGCACGCCAAGGCGCTAGAGCGGGTGAGCATGGAGCAGCTCAAGGAATACGCCTTGTAAAGCCGTGCGCCACCGCACGGCAAGGCTTACGTGCCAGTGCATACTGCCGCCATGAAAAACAAACTTCTAATGCTGTGCTTTGGTGCGTTGTGGGCTGCTTGCTCTGCCTGGGTCCATGCCGAACAGCCAGCCCTGCAGACCATCGCGACGCTGGATGTGCCCCGTTATATGGGTACCTGGTACGAGATTGCCAAGTACCCCAACAGCTTTCAAAAGAAGTGCGCTCGCAACACCCGTGCGGAATACGAGGCCCGGCCGGACGGCAGTGTGCAAGTGCTCAATCGCTGCATCATGGCGGATGGCCAGATCACCGAGGCGCTGGGTGCCGCCCGACAAGTCGGCCCCGCCACCTCCCCCAAACTACTGGTGCGTTTTGCCCCAGCATGGTTGTCGTTTTTGCCTATGGTGTGGGGGAACTACTGGGTCATCGATCTGGACCCGCAGTACCAGCTGGTCGCCGTCAGCGAGCCGCAGCGCGAGTATTTGTGGGTTCTGTCGCGCACCCCCAAAGTTGAACCAGTGGCTTACGAAGCCTTGCTCGCGCGCCTGGCCCAGCAAGGTTTCGATTTGAAGCGTTTGGAACCCAGCCCGCAGGAGTGAGCATGATCGATGGACTGATTGCAGGGCACTTGGTGGGATTGGCTGAAATCCGTCAGGGCAAAAACGGCAGCAGCTTCGCACTGGCCAAAGTCAAAGCCACCGCAGGCGATGGCGAAACCTTGATCGTGAACGTGATTACCTTCGCCGCTGAGGCCAGTGCCGCGTTGATGGCCTTGGACGATGGCGATGCTGTCGCATTGGCAGGGGCACTGACACCCAAGGTGTGGACCGATAAACAAGGCAATACGCGCCCCGCACTGGACCTGGTGGCCACGCAGGTGCTTACCTCCTACCACGCGGCACGTAAACAGCACGCGCTTGCTGTACCGCAGATAGATGCGCGGTGATACAGGCTGTAGTTCTCGCACTGGCAATAGCGCTGGCTTTTGGCTTCGCTTGGTACGTCCACCGTGAGCGCCACCTGGCGGTCTGGGCCCTGGTTTGGTTGGCCTACGCGCTGTACGAGTACCTCATGCTTGCGCGGGTACTCTGTTCTGGCGAGTGCAATATCCGAATTGATCTTTTGCTTATCTTTTTACCGATGGCGCTGGGCACTTTATGGTTGGCCTTGAGAGCGATTTTCCGCTGGTGCCTCAGGGCGATAGGGCGAAGTTCCGAACACTGAGGGTTTGAAATAGTCAAACCCGACCGTAGTGGTCTTCCAAGCGAACGATGTCGTCCTCACCGAGATAGCTGCCGAACTGAACTTCCACAATCTCGACTGTTTCATCGCTTTGGTTGGCCAGACGATGTACCTGCCCCATAGCTATGTCGCAGTGTTGACCCGGCGTTAGATCAAACTCTTTGTCACCCAAGGTGATTCGAGCGGTGCCCTTAGTGACAACCCAGTGTTCAGCGCGCTGACTGTGTTTTTGGAGGCTCAACTGTTGTCCCGGGGCGACCTGAATTCGCTTGATTTTGTTGCCGGTCACTTCAGATACTGTTTCGTACCACCCCCAAGGGCGCATGGTGCGTTCAACCGTTTCTGTACGTTGCTGGGTAGTACTTTGCGGAGTCATTTTTTAAGACGAATGTTGTATTCGGTAGAAATGTCGACTGAAGACAAGGACTTCAGCGTGATGCGTTGGGTTCAATCCAATAGAGGTAGGTCGCAGCAGTCCATGAAAACTCTCCTCCACCCAAACCTCTGCCGTTGGTGGGGTCGTAATACTCATGGAAGCCTTGTTGACGCAGCAATATCTCTGAATCAACCCGTATACGGTCAGCAAGTTCCACGTGACCTTGATCGGCCAATCCCACGGCGATCAACATATTGATGTGCTGCCAGATGGGTCCACGCCAATAACGAAGAGGCTCGAATCCAATATAGGTACTACGGGTCGACGGGATGCCGTAGAGGGTTTCGTCCAACCATGAGTCGACCGTGTCGGCGCAATCTTTCTGGAACCCGGCATATGCCGCCATCAGGCCTGCGGAAGTCGGCACATCCAAAAGTGCTCCCGTTCGTGCATTGCGGGATACATATTGCTGCCAGCGCTCAGACCATAGTGATTCCACTGCAACTTGAGTGCGGTCCACATGCTGTTGCATTTCCGTTGCGGAGTCTTGCAAGCCGAACTCCTGGCATAAGGCCACCAGATCAATGCTGGACCGCTGAAGAATGCTGATGATCCCGATGTCATTCACCCGATATGGGCATTCCGCAAAGATGCGCTTGGGATCAAAGCCACACGCACTATTGAAGTCCATGAGGCTCACCATGCGGTCGTAAAAGACTTTCGGGGGGCGCATGGAAGCGTCCACATGGTTCAAGTCTTTGCGTACATAGGGTCGCTGGGTGGGGAGCACTGCGGACTGCGGGTCATCCCACGCCGGAGAGTTGTCCATCCCGGTTTCCCAAGGATGAATGTTCACCACCAGGCCGGTACCCTGCGGATCGCGGCACCGGTACCACCAACGGTGGTGCGCGATCACTTTGGGCAACAAGTCTTGCAGACAAGCTTCTGCCATGTCCCTCTGCGGGGCGAGGGTCTTGTCTCGCTCACTGGTTCGAACCGCTTGCTTCCACATCCAACGCAACATAGTCGCGTGCAGTGGGGGCTGACTGATTGAACTTGTCCGTATCGCAAGGCTGTCGGTACCCCACTGGTCGGGCCCGGGGAAATAAGTGTCACTGTCCTGGTGAAAGGTAATCTGGGCCAGAAAGCCGTCATTGGCGCCACCAAAGTGGTCAGGCCCCCACTGACCACTAAAAAGCGTTTCGTATTCACGCCAAGCCCGTGCGGGGTCGAATGTCATCCATCCCAAAGCAGTGATCCCGGCATCCCAATTCCATTGGAATGGATACAAACCTTGTGTGGGCAGTGTGTAGCCACCGCGATCATTTTTGCGCAGTGTTTCGCGCGCGACTGTTTGAAGTTGCTCGTGTGATTGCATCAATGAATTCCTTGTTCAGGCTACAAGCTTCTTGTGACTGTCATACCAGCGAGCAGCGCCGGGTTTTGCTATTACTTGCAGAGCGTCAGAGGCCATGACGGTGGGCTGAGCTGCGGTACTGATGCGCAAGAGATCTGCCCCAACAAACGTGTTGATCTGCTGGGATGCCCCCAGCATCTCGACCACCCTGGCTCTCACTTGCAAGCCACCGCGGTCCACCAGGTCCATCGACTCGGGCCGCAGACCCAGTGTCAGGCCAGGCGATGGCGCCATGCAACCCAGGGCTTCTTGCACTGAGCTATCGGTAATGAAGTTCATAGGCGGATTACCAATGAATCCCCCCACAAATTGATCAGCAGGGTGGTCGTACACCACCGGTGGCGAGTCATATTGAACAATTTCACCGCCATTCATGACCGCTATGCGATCTGCAAGACTCATCGCCTCGGTTTGATCATGGGTGACATAAATGGTGGTGGTCTTGATATCTCGCAGCAGGCCTTTAAGCTCACTACGCATCTCAAGACGCAACAGGGCGTCCAGGTTGCTCAAGGGCTCGTCCATCAGCAGCACATCTGGCTCTACTGCGAGGGCCCGTGCCACGGCGACCCGCTGACGTTGACCCCCGGATAACTGGCCTGCGTAGCGGTCCAGCAAGTGCTCTATGTGCATCAAGCTCGCTGCACGCTGAACCTGGGTCTCCAACCTTTCAGCGGATGCGTTTTTCATTCGAAGACCAAAGCCTATGTTTTCACGAATGGTCATATGCGGAAAGACGGCATAGTTCTGAAAAACCATTGCGATATTCCGTTTGCGAGGTGGCAGCCCGTTCATGCAGCGATCACCGATAAACACATCGCCACTGGTTTTGGTTTCCAGCCCGGCAATGATGCGCATCAATGTCGTTTTGCCACAGCCGGATGGTCCGAGTAGCACACAGAACTCTTGATCGCGCACTTCCAGACTGATCGACTTGAGCGCCTGATGGCCCTTGAATTCTTTGCGGATAGATCGGATGGAGATGGAAGACATAGTGTTCCTTTGTACTCAGCGGTTGCTGATGCCCCACATGGAGAACAGATACTTGCGTACCACGAAGATGAAGAGCAGCGAAGGCAAAATTAAAAAGAAGCCACCTGCAAAACGGAAGTGAAGAGGGCTCTCCTCGAGACTGGCGAACAGGAAAGCAGTCAGGGTCCGGTTGTTCAGCGTAAGGACACTCGCTGCAAACACTTCATTCCAGGAAATTACAAAGCTGAAGATCATGGTCGCAGCCATACCTGGTAGTGCCAAGGGCAAAACGATCTTCATGAACGCTTGCAATCGACTGCATCCAAGCGTCCACGCAGCCTCTTCAAGTTCTCGCGGGATACCCATAAAGAGACTGGAAGACACAAGAATGGAGAAGGGAAGAGCCAAAGCGGTGTGAACCAACGCCACGCCCAAATGGGTGTCATACAAGCCGACGCTAATGAAGCGGGTAACCAAAGGCAAAGCGAGAATGGCCAATGGGAAGGCTCGTGTCATCACGACCAGAAGGCGGTATGCCGTTTGCCCCGTGAAGTCGTATCGCGCAAGGGCGTAACCTGCGGGAGCACCCAGAATCACCGCAAACAACATGGTCAGCGCGGCTACCAAGACGCTACTCATCACAGCCTGCCAGACACCTGCGTAGTTCAGAAAGAAGCGCATGGTGTCCAGCGAAAAAGCTTCAGGAATGAAGCTCTTGGGCCACGCGCTGACTGCTTCGCGCGGCACGAATGCGCTCAATCCGATCAGAACGATGGGCACCAGCCAGCAGACGGATAGCAGCAAGGCGGAGACAGTGACAAATCGGGAGGTGTTCTGCATGCTTATGCCAATGTTTCACGGCGTACACGCAGAACGCGCAGGTACACCAGCGTAGACAGAATTGAGACGCCCAGGATGAACACTGCGTAGGCTGAAGCCACATGGGTGTTCTGGTAAGCGCCTTGCCAGTTGTAGGCCTCGCCCACCAATACAGGCAGGTCGCGCCCTGCCAGGGCATACACCACAGCGAAGACTTCAAAGGCAAGTACCGTTCTCAAGATCAAAGCACTTTGCATGCTGGGTTTGAGGAGCGGTAGCGTGATCTTGACAAAGCGTGTCCATGGACTCGCACCGAATACCTCTGCAGCTTCGTTGTACTCCTTGGGTATCAACTGGACGCCCGCTACCAAGATGACCAGCACGATCGACGTTGCTCGCCAGATCTCGGCAAGGATCACGCAGACGAAGAGCGCGACGGGGTTTTCATAGCTCAACCAGGCGATGGGGCCATCGATGAGACCCACAGCATTCAGGGCAGAACTGAAATAGCCCCGATCGGTGAAGATGGCAAGCCAAGCCAGGCCGGCGGCCAAGTCACATACACCGAGGGGAACAGTCCAGATGTAGAGAAAGCCCATGCGACCCCACTCCACCTTCTGCAGCATCATCGCCATCGAGAGTGCAACTCCGATTTGAAGTGGCACGATGATGGCAACCAGAATCAAGGTGTTTTTCAGGGCGACCGAAAAGTTGAGGTCGCCTGCCATTTTGCTGAGGTACTGGCTGGTCCAAAGTCCTTCCGGTGTACGAAAGGCCATCAATGCCGTCTCTGCCAGAGGCCATACAAACAACAGCAATAAAAACACCAAGCTCGGGGCAATGAGCAGATAAGGTGTCCGGCTGGAGTGGGATTGCATAGGTCTTTCAGTCAGTCAACAAAACACGGACGGCCATTGGTGGAGACATCCGGTGCCCAGCATGGGGCGCCGGTTTCTTGAACAAGATCGTTCAGCACCTTGGCTTGCTCACCCAGTACCGTCTTGATGTCCTCTTTGCGCAAAACGATGCGAGTAAAGGTATCTACGTAAACCTTGTTGAACTCACCGCTCTTGGCACCAAGGTGCACCGGCAGTTGCGTTACGACTCCATCCTTGGCCGCAAACACAGCGTTCATGCCATCTGCCGCCAGTTGGATCCCCGGGGACAACGTGCCGAGGTTGGCTTTGACGACGGGAAAGAAGCCAATTTCTTTCATGAGCAGCGCCTGCGTGGCGGGTTTGGTCATGTGATCGATCACCCTTTCCGCGGCTGCACGGTCAGGTGCATTTTTGGGAATGGACATTCCGACCATGACCGGCATGTAGCCGCGGCCTTTGGCACCTGCGGGGGCTGGGAACACCACGAAATCAGCCGGTTTCTCCATCAGTGCCGGCAGCAAACGGGCTGTGTGGTCGAATGCGACCCACACTTCTCCCGTCTTGAGTGGCTCTTCCATGAATCCGTAACTGGTGGATCGTGGGTTCACATAAGCCCACAGCTCACGAAGGCTGGCCCAACCCTTTTCCGCGTCTGCACTGCGGAATGTCCGTACGATGCCGCCCGTGTGGCTGGGGTAGAACGAGGCTTGGAAATAGCGGTGCATCAACCCCTTCGGCCCTGCAGGAAATCCGATCTTGGATTCACCCGTAGCGGCTTTCATTGCTTTGCCCCAAGCGGTGAGTTGGTCGTAAGTCAATGCATTGATGTTTGCACCCTTGGGCAGGTACTGCAGAGCTTTCTTGTTCGCTGCCATCTGGAAGGTGTTGGTCATCAACGGAATGAAGCGCTGATTTTTCCCTCCGAACTTGCCTAGCGTGACTGCTGCAGGCGAGAATTCGCGGCTGGCTGATAAGGACTTGAGCAAAGCATCCAGGTCAGACAACCCTCCGATCTGGTTGACTGGCGCCAGCTCTCCGTCCAAGGCAATCGTCGCGTGTACCTTTCCCTGCGCGGCACTGAGCTCCGCCTTCATGCGCGTGAAGTAGGTATTGCCGTCTTCCGGAATGAAGTTCACCGTGTCAGGCGCTCCGGCAAGAATGATGGTCCTCACCTTGGCAGCTTCTTCTACGGGTCGCATCTGTGTCGAGATGACATTGGTTTGGGCATGGGCGATCCCCGCAAGGACCAGGACTGAAAACAGGGTTGCAGACGTTTTCTTCACAGTTAGTCTCCTCGTTGTAGTTAACTTTTTGTGCCCGTACGCACTTTTCTGGATGGGGCCTGACGCATCGCGCCTATGGATGGGCGCTCAATGAAATGAACCGGCTCGAGCCTGTTGAGCGCGTTCAAGTCGTCGCCAGCCATCACACGCAATAGCAATTCAGCGAGATGGCGCCCGTTGTCTACGATGGCGTGCTCAATGGTGGAGAGGGGCGGTGATGCATACGCAGCAGCCTCACTGTTACCGTAACCGGTCACAGAAATGTCTCTGCCCACTTGAATGCCGCGTTGACGACATGCAGACATGGCTCCCAGAGCTTGGGAATCGGTTGCACAGACAAGGCCGGTGACTTGAGGAGAACCCGTCAGGATCTCATTTGCAGCGCGCTCCCCCGCTTGAGAGGTCACCTCACAGTGTTGAATCGAGATCTTGGATTGATCCATCCCAGCTTCACTACAGGCCCGCAAGAATCCACGTTTCCGAAGCTGTGCGTAGGTCATGGACTCAGGGCCGTTGATCATGCTCAAGTGGCGATGCCCGAGCTCGATGAGTCGACGGGTTGCTACGTAAAAGGCCTGCTCGTTGTCGGTGTCAACCCAAGCGTGTGGAGCGTTGGTTTCTGTCCGGCCATGAGTTACAAATGGAATTCGACGCTCTTGTAACAACGCGACGCGGGAATCAAATGTGCGGGTTCGGGCCAGGATGACTCCGTCGACCAGCCGACCTTCAATCAGGCGATCCATCTCCTTGAGCTCGCCGTCTCCGACAGGCAAGGCTAAAGACATCGCGAAATATCCTTGTTCCCGTAGAACTTCAGCGGCGCCCGAGAGCAGGGCCGCGAATGATGCATCTAGGTAATTTCCAGCCCGCACCGAGGTCATGAGTGCTATGGCCCCGTTCCTTCCGGTGGCGAGGCGATGCGCGACCGGATGGGGACGGTATTTCATGTCACGGGCAGCTTCCTGCACGCGCTGACGTGTCTTGACGTTGATGTCGGCATATCCGTTCAAGGCACGGGATACCGTAGAGGGCGCCAACCCCAACGCGTCAGCTAACTTTTGAATCGACACAGCGCTCCTTGAACAAGGCCTTGGATGGGCGCATTGTTCTTCCGAAAGCGGTTTCGGAAATTAGTGTTTTCCCTTGTTCAAGGGACTCGAGTTCGCGACTTCCTTTTTGCAACGATGCGCCGCGACGCCCCAGGACCGGCTCTCTGGCTCTCCTGCAAATAGCGGTTCAAAAAGTGACAAAGCCCGCGACATGGCGGGCTGATGTGGCAGAGTAGCGAAAACGGTCGGTGAATGAATTCGAGCTTGCTAGGCGTCTCAGCCTGTTAACCGCGTCCCCAACTTGTAAGCGGGCAATCCCGCCAACATCCGCTTTCCGTAGCTGGTTTGCATGAGCCGCTTGTCATAGCAGATGACCTGTGCGCGATCTTCCTCGGTACGAATGGCGCGGCCGGTCCATTGCAGCAGCTTCACGCCGGTCGCGGGGATCACCAGTTCGTTGAAAGGGTCGCGGCCCACGCTGCGCAGCCACTCTGCACGCGCTTCGTCCACCGGGTCGCTGGGCGGGGCGAAGGGCAGCTTGGCGATGAACACGGTTTCGCACAAAGCGCCGGGCAAATCCAGTCCTTCGCCAAAGCTCTGCAGGCCGAACAGCACCGAGGGCAAACCGCTCTCCACCCGTTCTGCGTGTGCTGCCAGCAGCCGCGTGCGCGACTGCGTGCCTTGCACCAGCACCATGTCCATCATGTGGCCGGGAACTGCCTCCGTCGCCGTGCGCATCTGGGCGCGGCTGGTGAACAGCACCAGCGCGCCGCGTTTGACTTGCTCGATGTCTTCCATGAGCGCGCGCACCATCTCGGCGGTGTAGGCATCTGCGTGCTTGGGGTCGGCTTGGGTGTGCACCACTGTCAGGCTGCCTTGCTTGGCGTAGTTGAAAGGGCTGGCCACTTCCAGCGCGGTCACGTAGTCCTTGTTGGCAAGGCCTGCTTCTTTCAAAAAGTAGTCAAAGCTGCCGCAGCTGGTGAGCGATGCGCTGGTCACGATGGCGCCGCGCACTTGGCTCCACAAAAACTGGCGCAGCAAGTCGCCGGGCACAATGGGGCAGGCATGCGCCGTCATGGTCAGGTAGCCGTTGTCGCTCTCGGCTTGCAGCCACTTGGCCAAGGGCTGCTCGCCATGCTCCAGCAGCAAATTTGCGGTGCTCACCAAGCTGCCCAGGCGCGGCGCAATGCCGCCCAGCTGGGCATACAGCTGCGCGCACAGCACGGCTTGGGACGGATCGTCTTTGGCGATGGCTTTTACGTCCACGCCCAGCGCCTCCAGCGCTTTGGAGAGGCCCGTGGCCTGTGATTGAATCTGGCGCACTGGCTCGTGCAGGGCCTCGGGCAGCACGCCGTGGGCAAATCGCAAAGTGCCATCTTTGCCGCCGCCATGGGCATCCTGGCCGGTATGGGCCCACACCAAGTCCATCGCCATGCGGGCGACAGACGTAAGGGCACCTTTGAGCTGGCTGGTGACGGTCTGCACATCTTCGCCCATGTGCAGGGCCAGCTTGCCGGCCACCTCGCTCATGACTTTGGGTAGCTTGTCCAGCCAGCGCAGGTTGCTCAGGTCCATGGCGCTGGAGAACTGGTCCAGCGCGACGGCGGGCAGGTGGTGGCCTTCGTCGAACACCACCAGGCAGTTGTCGAGGTCGGGCAGGGTCTTCATCCCCAGGCTGGCGAGCACAAGATCGTGGTTGGCCACGATGACATTGGCCTCGGCGAGCTTGGTGCGCGCGTTGTAGTAGCTGCACTCCTTAAAGCGCGGACAGTGGCGCGCGGTGCAGGTGTGGCGCTCGGCGGCCACGGCCGACCAGTCGCGCGGGTCGGGGGTGTCGGCCAGGGTGTCGCGGTCGCCGTCCCAACTGACCACGGCCAGCTTGTGGGCCATGCTCTCAAACAAGGCTTGGCGGCGTTCTTCGATGGCTTCTTGCGACAGGGCACTTACCTTGGGCTGCGGCCTATCGTCGCTGGCTAGGTCGTCAAACAAATCGTCTTCCGCCGCGCCGCTGCCCACCAACCGCTCCAGCTTCACCTTGCACACGTAGCGCCCGCGCCCTTTGGCCAGTGCGTAAGCAAAGGGCTGGTCCATGCTGCGCGCCAGAGCCGGCAGGTCCTTGGTCATCAGTTGCTCTTGCAGCGCCACGGTGGCGGTGCTGATGATGACGCGCGTCTTGCGCTCCAGCGCCATGGCAATGGCGGTGCTGGCATAGGCGGCACTCTTGCCCACGCCGGTCCCGGCCTGGATGACGGCAATGGCCTTGGTGGGGTGGGGGTGCTCGCCGATGTCGGCCTGCGCCAGCGTGGCGGCCACGGTCTCGGCCATCTGGTGCTGACCGGCGCGACGCCTGAAGCCGCTGGTGCTGCCCACCACCTGCTCAAAGGCACGCAGGGCGTGCTGTGCCAGGGCGGCGCTGGCTGGCGGCAGGGAAGAAAAATCGGAGCTCAAAGGGGATAGAGGCGTGGGGCCGTTACGGCAGAGGAGGGCTGAATATACAGGCAGCAGGGGATAATCGCTCTTTCGTCGCCGTGTAGCGCCCCGCGCTGCTCAGGGAAGGCGGCTAGACCACCCACCGGGAATTCAGAATGACCGATCAAATCACTATTGCCACTGGCAACCCGACCCATGCCGAACGCCGCAAATTTATGAAGAATTCGGCTGTAGCGCTCGCCGGATGTGCGCTGCCTGCTATCAATTTTGCACAAACTGCACCGGCAGTAGAACGCCAGTTCAGCCCCAAACCTGCCGAATGGCGCACCTTTGAGGTGACCACGCGGGTCGATATTGCCAAACCCCAAGGCGCTACCCGCTTGTGGTTGCCGGTGCCCTCCATCAACAGCGAGTGGCAGCAGTCCCTGGAGAGCAGCTACTCCAGCAATGGCAGCGCCCGCATGGAAGACGACAACGCCACCGGCGCCCGCATGCTGTTTGTGGACTTTGCGGCCGACCAGGCCAAGCCTTTTGTCGAACTGACCAGCCGCATCCGCACCCGCAGCCGCGCCCAGGACTGGAGCCAGAAAACCACCGTGGCCGAAGATGCCGCTACCCTGAAGTACTGGACCCAGCCTACGGATTTACTGCCTCTGGACGGCATCGTGCGCACCACCGCGCAGGAAGCCACCCGTGGCGCAAAGACTGATGTAGAGAAAGTGCAGAAGATCTACGACTGGATCGTGACCAACACCTACCGCGAGCCCAAGGTACGCGGTTGTGGTGAAGGTGATATCAAGACCATGTTGGAAACCAACAACCTGGGCGGCAAGTGCGCCGATTTGAATGCCTTGTTTGTAGGTTTGTGCCGCGCCGCCGGCGTGCCTGCGCGCGATGTCTATGGCCTGCGCGTGGCGCCCAGCGCTTTCGGCTACCGCGAGCTGGGTGGCAACTCTGCCAGCCTCAAAGGCGCCCAGCACTGCCGTGCCGAGGTCTACCTCAAAGGCTATGGCTGGGTGGGCATGGACCCCGCCGACGTGGCCAAGGTCATGCGCCAGGAAACGCCGGAATGGATCAAGTCGGCCAGCAACCCGCTGGTGGCACCTGTGAACAAAGGCTTGTTCGGCGGCTGGGAAGGCAACTGGATGGCCTACAACGTGGCGCACGACGTGGTTCTGCCCCAATCCAAGGGACCCAAGCTCGGCTTCCTGATGTACCCGGTGGCAGAAACCGCGGCCGGCCGTCTGGACTCGTACGCGCCGGACGACTTCAAGTACCAGATCAGCGCCAAGGAACTGACCGCTTGAGTCTGTAGCGTACTTGTTCATGACGATTCCCCGCGCGCTGCTGGAGTTCGGCGATCCCTACCACGCAGGCGAACCTTCTGTGCGTCTCGCTTTTGGCGAGCCACAACAATTACTGGTAGCCCGCACACTCGATGAGGTGCGGCCCGTGCTGGAGCAAGTGGACGCGCTGAGCCGCCAGGGTCTTTGGTGCGTGGGCTATGTGCGCTATGAGGCGGCACCAGCTTTTGATGCTGCGCTGCAAGTTCATGCGGTCGAAGGTCCGTTGGTGTGGTTTGGTGTGCACGCACAGCCCTTGGCTGGTGCGGATGTGCAGCGGCCCATAGGGCCTGAGCCGCATGTGCAGTGGACTCCGCGCTTCAGTCGCGACGAGTTCGATACCAACATGGCGCGCATCCATGAGGCGATTGCCGCCGGTGATTTTTATCAGTTGAACTACACCGCGCAGCTGGAAGCATCTTTTCCAGTCTCGCCCTCATCGAACTCGGCAGAGAGTGCGTGGACCTACTTCGCGGCTTTACGTCGCTCGCAACCGCGAGCCTATGGCGCCTTCATCAATACCGGCGACGAACAGGTGTTATCCGTTTCGCCGGAGCTGTTTTTCGACTGGGACGGCCAGCGTATCTTGAGTCGCCCCATGAAGGGCACCGCGGCAAGGGGCGCCAACCCGCAGGAAGATGCAGCCAACGCGGAGCGCTTGCGCAGCACCCCCAAAGAGCAAGCCGAGAACGTCATGATTGTGGACTTGATCCGCAACGACCTCTCCCGTGTGGCGCAGCCCTTCAGCGTGAAGGTGCCTCGCTTGTTTCACTTGGAGGCGCTGCCCACGGTGTGGCAGATGACCTCCGACGTGATAGCCACCACCCGCGAAGGCACGCGTCTGTGGGATGTGTTTGCTGCCTTGTTCCCCTGCGGCTCGGTCACCGGCGCGCCCAAGGTACAGGCCATGCGCCAGATCAAGGCACTGGAGCCGGATGCGCGCGGGGTGTATTGCGGCGCGGTGGGCGTGGTGCGGCCGGGTGGCCATGCGACCTTCAATGTGCCCATTCGGACTGTCACATTGCGTGGCGGTCAGGCGCGTTGCGGTATTGGTAGCGGCATTACTTTTGACGCGCAAGCCGAGGGCGAATGGCAGGAATGGCGCAGCAAGCGCATGTTTCTGGAGAGGGCCAGCCAGCCCTTTGAGCTGCTAGAAACCCTGGCACTCCGCGATGGTGTAGTGCACAACCAGGCCTTGCATCTGCGACGCATGGCAGGGGCGGCAGCGCACTTTGGCTTTGTGTGGAATGAGGGGCAGGTCCTGCAGACCTTGGCTGCTGTAGTGCAATCACACCCCGCCGGCGCGTGGCGTATTCGCTTGCTGTTGCAGCCGCATGGTCAATGTACGGCCCAGGCGTTTGCGCTCGCAGATACGCCCGTGCCGGTGACGCTGCAGCTGGCCGATCGTCCGTTGGAGGAGGCGCATGGCGAGTTCGTGCGTTTCAAAACCACCCGCCGCTCCCATTACGACGCGTTTACCCCGACCGACCCGGCGGTGTTTGACACCATTCTTTTCAACACGCAGGGCGAAGTGACAGAGTGCACGCGCGGAAACATCGCTTTTCTTGTCGGCGGACAGTGGGTCACGCCGCCCTTGTCCTGCGGCATGTTGCCGGGGGTTGGGCGCGAAGTGCTGCTGGCACAGGGCCGCTTGAAAGAGCAGGTGGTGCGTGTGGAGCATCTGCCCCAAGTGCAAGGAATGGCATTTATCAACAGCCTGCGGGGCTGGCTGAATGCAGAGCTGGCTTGATTTGAAAGGTATGTGGCGACTGGCAATCTGTGCCGGATTCGTGCTGTTCGTGGTGTCTGTCCCCGTGGCTTCGCAAAGCGTCTCGCCTGCCAAACCGTTGTGGGTCAGCGTCCCACGGGTGACCGGACACCTCGGCGCCGCAGACATGGGGCTGGTTATCAACATCAACGACCCTTATTCCTTGGCAGTGGGTGAGCAGTATGCCCGCCAGCGCGGCATACCTGCTGATCAGGTGCTTCGGGTCGCCATGCCGGTGAAGGCCTCGCTGAATGTTGCTGAGTTTGAAGCGCTCGCTCTGGAAATCAAGTCTGCGATGGGGCCCAAGGTGCAGGCACTCGCCTTGGCATGGACGCAGCCATATGCCGTGGAATGCAACTCCATCACGTCAGCGTTGACGCTGGGCTTTGTGCCCGAGCTTTGCAGCCAGACTTGTGCGCCAAGCGCACCTTCGGTGCTGTTCAACCAAGCCAGTGTCCGGCCGTTTACTGATTTTGGAGTGCGCCCCAGCATATTGCTTGCGGGCAAAACCGTGGCGAGTGGGATAGCGCTGATCGATCGCGGCATAGCCTCTGATCGGCAACTGGGCAAGCGGGGCGTGCCGCTTGCCAGCATGGTGCTGTTGCGCACCGCAGATGCGGCCCGCAACGTGCGTGCAGCGTGGTATCCGCCAATGCCATCCATGGGTCAGCCGGACCCCATGCTGCCGCTGGGGGCGCAGCTCCGGGTGCAAAGCGACAAGGCAGAGCTTCCCGGCCGGGTCGTGCTTTACCAGACGGGAGCAGTGCGGGTGGAGAACCCCGCCAACATTGACTGGCTGCCCGGTGCGTTGGCAGACCACCTTACTTCGTTTGGCGGCCAACTCAACAACACTACAGGGCAAATGACGGCGCTTGAATGGCTGGAAGCTGGTGCTACGGCAAGCTACGGCACAGTTAGCGAACCTTGCAACCATTGGCAAAAGTTTCCCCACCCGCAAGTGCTGCTGTTGAACTATTTGCAAGGTGCTACTGCCCTTGAGGCTTATTGGCGCAGCGTGGCCTGGCCAGCGCAGGGTGTACTGGTGGGCGAGCCCTTGGCCGCACCTTTCGGGCGATAGGCTGTTCGCATAAAACCTGGTCGTAGACTGTGTCACTTATGCCGTCTGATGTTTCCATGTCTACCCCCACTGCACTGACAGACCTCATGCGCGCGCCCGCACGAGAGGCCCCGGTGACGGTGGGTCTCATCGCGCTGAACATTTTGGTATTTCTTGCGATTGCAGCGGCGGGTGGTGGTTGGTGGCATGCGGTTCACGGGGTGCAGCTCGATTGGGGTGCGAACTTTGCTCCGGCTACCCAGGACGGCCAATGGTGGCGACTTGGCAGTGCCATGTTCATCCACTTCGGGATGTGGCACTTGGCGGTAAATATGTGGGCGCTGTGGGATATTGGTCGCTTGCTGGAGCGTCTGTTAGGACGTTGGCGCTTCGCAGCCCTCTACCTTGGTGCCGGCGTTTGTGGAAACTTGTTGTCTTTGGTGGTGCAGGGTAACCGCGCGGTGTCCGGTGGTGCGTCTGGCGCGGTGTTCGGCCTGTATGGAGCCTTGATGGTGTTTTTGTGGGTCGAGCGAAAACAGGTGGAGGCCGGCGAATTCCGGTGGCTTTTTGGCGGGGCTCTGGGCTTTTCAGTGCTGATGCTGGCCTTGGGTTGGTTCATGCCGGGCATAGATAACGCGGCACATGGCGGAGGCTTGGTGGCCGGCATATTGTGGGCAGGATTGCTGCTTAGCCCATGGACGCCCTCCAGCCCTGCCGCGGGTGTGCGTCCGTGGCTGTCCGCAATGGCATTGATTTCTTCCATTGTTGTCCTTGGATTGGTTTTGCCCGAACCGGCATATCGCCTAGGCGAAGAAGTAAAGGTTCGCCAAAGCATCCAACGGTTCATTTCTGACGATGAGCGAATCAATGAACATTGGAATTCAATTTTGAATGATGTTCAAAATAGTGGAGCATCGTTTGAATCAATCGCTGGTCGAATGGATGCAGAGGTGGTTCAACCCTATCGGCAAAGCTTCGAGGCACTGATGCGAGCCTCGCCGGCTGGGGCAGCACCGTCCGCCGCTACTTTGGCTAGCCTACAGGTCTATGCCGCCCAAAAAGCCTACCAAGCTCAGAAGCAGGCAGAAGCTCTGCGCAGCGGTATCAAGCCGGATTCACAAGGTACTGAGACCAAGAGCCAGCCTAAGCCCTGACTGTCAAAAGGTGCAGTTGAGTTGTTTCTGTTTTATTCTCGTGGCTAACAAACGCATTAACAGGGAGCGTCCATGCCGGATCCACGGGGTTTATCACCTGGTGAAGATAGTCATGAGTCAGGTCTAAGCCCGTCGCAAGTGACAGCGCGGCGTGGCTGGCCCATACGCTTGTCAATAGCGTCGGCGGTGGTCCTTTCCATGCTGGTGCTGGCAGCACTGATCATCAGTGTGGGTTGGCAAGGTGCCCGGCAAAGTTTGTTGGATACGGCCTCACGCAGCGCCATCGACGCGAGCAAACTGATCACCGAAAAGTCCTATCGGATGCTGGAGCCGGCCCAGGTAACTCTGCACCTGTTGTCAACGAGCTCATTGGCGTCTGCGACGACACTGGATCAGCGCTTGCAACGCCTGCAAACGCTGGCAGATGTATTGGCGGGTAACCCCTTGGCGTCGGCTATTTACGTGGGCTATGAAACCGGGGAGTTCTTTCTGGTTCGGCCGCTGGATACGCCCGAGGTACGCAAGCTTTTCGAAGCGCCCCCCATGTCCAATTTCCTGGTGCAAAGCATTGAGCGAAGCCCATCGGGGCAAGTTCGTGGGGAATACCTTTTCTATACCGCCTCCCTGAGGCTGATCCAACGCCGCGCCCAAGCGGCATACCGATTCGACCCGAGAACGCGTGGCTGGTTTCAAGAAGCCCAGCACACCTCGGAAACGCAGACTTCGCTGCCCTATGTTTTTTTCTCCACACGGCAACTGGGTCTGTCCATGAGCCGTAGTGGCGCTTCGGGGGGCTCGGTGTTCGGCATCGATGTGGTTCTGGACGACCTTGCCAAAGGTATGGAAGGGCTGCGCATGTCGCCCCATGCCGAACTGGCACTGGTCGACAGACAAGGCACGGTGCTCGCCTATCCGGACATGGGTAAGGTGTTGCAGCGCGATGGCGACAAAATCCGGTTTGCCCCGGTCACCGAGACCGGCGTACCTGCGTTGGCTGCATTGCAGTCGCTGCAACCCCGTCCGGGACAGGTGGCCTTGTTCGATGTGGAGGGTGTGGAGTGGTTGGGCGTGGTGCTTCCGTTCAACGGATGGCGGGGCGAGGAGCACCAATTGCTGGTTACCGCCCCTAGCGACGATTTGCTGGGGGATTTACGCCACAAAAGGCGCAATCTCGGGATATTGATCGCTGTGGTCGTTCTGGCTCTGTTGCCCTTGGGCTGGCTGGCGGGGGCGACGATCGGCAGAAGCCTGGACCGATTGACATCGAAGGCGGCACGGATGGTCGGCTTTGATTTTCATGATCAGAAGGAGCGGGATAGCTGGGTTCTTGAGGTGAACCGACTGGCTGCGGCCCTGAACGACACCGGACAGACGATTGAGACCTTTCTGGACATATCCCACACCATGGCCAGCGAACGGGATGTGGAAGACATGCTAGCCAAGGTGCTCAGGCAGCTAGTCCACGCGACCCGATGCACAGGTGGCGCAGTGTATTTGTGGGATGGCAAGCAGCAGAAGATGATTCAGGCGGCCTTAGAGGGTAACGTGGTCGGCTTCACTGAGCTGGCGATGTGCTATGCCCCTGCCGGTTCCTCTGATTCAGCGGTGATTTCTGCGGACCATGCTCCGGTATTGCGGCAAGAGTTGCGCGGCAGGACCGGAACCCTCGAAGGCTTGTTGGTAGTGCAATATGCCGCGGACGAACGTCACTCTGCGCCCGCATTCACCGAGTTTGTTCGCAAGCTATCAGGCAGCCTTGCCGTAGCTATTGAGACCCGGCAGTTGTTGGCTTCGCAGAAGGCACTGTTGGATGCCATCATCAAACTCATGGCAGGCGCCATCGACGCCAAAAGTCCCTATACCGGGGGACACTGCGAGCGCGTGCCTCGCCTGGCAGGCATGTTGGTAGATAGCCTGGCGGCGGAACATAGCGGACCGTATGCAAACTTCCGATTGACTGAAGAGCAGCGTTACGAGTTCCACTTGGCTGCCTGGCTGCATGACTGCGGCAAAGTCACCAGTCCGGAGCACATCATTGACAAAGCGACCAAGCTGGAGACGATTTACAACCGGATTCACGAGGTACGCATGCGCTTTGAAGTGCTCTGGCGCGATGCGGAAATTGCCTCGCTGAAACAGGTGCAAGCCGGCAGGGATGCCGGTGAAGCCGCCGACCGGCTGGCGGCAGCCCGAGCACAGCTGATAGATGACTTCAACTTTGTAGCCCGTTGCAACGTGGGCGGTGAATTCATGGCCGACGCGGACCTTACCCGCTTGCAAGCGATCGCTGCCACCCCATGGACGCGCCATTTTGACAAGCGGGCCGGCCTTGCCGCTGAGGAATTGCGACGCATGGGAGGGGTGTCGGACGTCTTGCCGGCGCAAGAGGCTCTACTGGCCGACTTGCCGGAGCACGTGGTGCCTTGGGGCCAGCGCAGACCGGCGGTTGAAAAGGGCAACCCGGCCAATGTGCATGGCTTCGACATGGCATTGCCGGCCAACGCCCAGAACATGGGTGAGCTTTACAACCTGGGCATCCGCAGGGGCACCCTGACGGAAGAAGATCGCTTCAAAATCAATGACCACATCGTGCAGACGCTGGTCATGTTGCGCAGTTTGCCTTGGCCCGAACATCTGGCCCGCGTCCCGGAAATTGCTGCCAATCACCACGAAAAGCTGGATGGCCGGGGCTACCCGCGCAAACTCACTGCAGAGCAGCTCTCGCTGCCGGACCGCGTGATGGCATTGGCTGACATTTTCGAGGCATTGACCGCGGCTGATCGTCCATACAAGAGTGCCAAAACTGTGTCGGAGTCATTGCGCATCATGGCCTTCATGGCCAAGGACCAGCACATTGATGCTGAACTTTTCCGTTACTTCTTGCGCAGTGGTATCTGGCAGACCTTTGCCGACAAATTCATGCTGCCAGCGCAGCGCGATGAGGTTGATATCAACACGCTGGAGGCACTTCTTCCAGCGGCATAAGCGTGCGCCGGCTCTCGAATCTGCGCTGTTCTCCGCTGAGAGGATCGACGAACTCCAAGGTGCGGGCCAGCAGTTGCAGGGGGCGGCGGTAGTCATTGGCACCTTCCGGAGTCAGCACCGGGTAAATGCCGTCAAACAAGATGGGCAAACCGAGCGCGTGCATATGCACCCGCAACTGGTGGCGTTGTCCGGTCAGCGGGCGTAGCGCGTAGCGGGCCCAATCGCCCGTTACTTCGAGCGGTGCTATGTCCGTGATGGCATTTATCTCGCCCGGCACTTCGGTTTGTTGCATGAAGTGTTCTGCATTGCCAATGCGAGTTTCTCGGTGCACCGGCCAGACAAGGCCCGGCTTCCACGGGGCTATGCATTCGTAAGTTTTAGTCACGCGCCGTTCGCGGAACAGGCCTTGGTAGGCGTTGCGTCCGGCTTGCTGGATGGAAAACATCACCAATCCCGCTGTGTCTTTGTCTATGCGGTGGACGGGTGAGAGGTCAGGCAGATTCAAGCGCAGCTGCAGGCGGGCGAGCAGCGTTTCGCGGACATGTTTTCCGCTGGGCACCACCGGCAGAAAGTGCGGTTTATCCACGACCAGCAGGTGCTCGTCTTGCCAGATTACTTCTTCCTGAAACGGAATGGCGGGTTCATCAGGCACTTCACGGTAGTAGTACAGGCGCTTTCCTGCCGCGGCCGCATCAGTGGGCCGTGCAGAGTGGCCCTCCACATCGAGGATGTCCCCCGACGCAAACCGTGCTTGCCAAGTGCTCGCCGGCACCGCGATAAATCGCTGGCGAAAGAAATCGAGCAGGTTGGCCCAAGGCCCCGGCGTCACCACTACGCAGCTGGGGCGTACGCCGTGGCGGGCCGCTGGGGCTTGAGGCCGGGGGCGCTCCATGGCGGGGGGGCTACTGCCGGGTGCGAGGCAGGTTCAAACGCGCTCGAATACCACGTCCCACACGCCGTGGCCCAGTTTGATACCGCGGTTCTCAAACTTGGTGAGTGGACGATAGTGCGGTTTGGGGGAGTAGCCCACCAGTTCGGGGTGCTCCGGCAGCGCGCGGTTTTTGAGTTTGGGTTCCGCGCTGAGCACTTCCAGGATCTGCTCCGCATAAGGCTGCCAGTCGGTGGCGGCATGCAGGTAGCCCCCTGGCTTGAGGCGGGCTGCCAACTTGGCAACCAAAGGCGACTGGATCAGACGTCGCTTGT
This sequence comes from Curvibacter sp. AEP1-3, assembly GCF_002163715.1. Lineage (GTDB taxonomy): Bacteria > Pseudomonadota > Gammaproteobacteria > Burkholderiales > Burkholderiaceae_C > Allorhodoferax. The sequence continues at coordinate 977,306 of NZ_CP015698.1, read as the reverse complement.
TGTGCTTGGTCTTGTGCCAGGGGTCGGGGAAGAAGATGTGCACGCCGTCCAGGCTGGCCAACGGAAGCATGTGGTCAATGACTTCCACCGCATCGTGGTTGCAGATACGGATGTTGGGGATGTTGTGCTCGCCGATGCGCTTGAGCAAGGCGCCCACGCCGGGCTCATGCACCTCACAGCACAAAAAGTTGGTGTCCGGCAGGGTCAGGGCGATCTGTGCTGTGGCCTCGCCCATGCCGAAGCCGATTTCCAGCACCACCGGGCGTTTGGCATCGTTCGGAGCTTCGGCGCCCGCCGCGCCTGCGAAGACCGCTTCGAAATTGATAGCAGATGGCTGGTAGGGCACCAGAAACTGGGGACCCAACTCGGCCATGGCGCGTTCCTGCCCACTGCCCATGCGCCCGGCGCGCTTCACAAAACTCTTGATAGTCCGCATGAAGGGCTTGGCCACTTCCTCAGGCTGGGAGGCTGCATCGGGGGTGTCGGGAGAAGCGGAATGGGGGTTCGTCATGGCGGCGCGCTGGAAGGGAAGCAGGGCCTGCATTGTAGGCAGTCTGGTTGGCGGCCTAACGATTTTTCAGAACACTGAACTTATTTCATTGTGAAAAATGTTTTTAACAAAAATTATGTTCAATATATTCAATATGATATATTTTGTCGTTGTGTGTTGGTGCACAGAGGCGCACTATTGCAGTGGTCTTCAAGCTTGTCAGGGTTAACACTCAAGGGATTTTGAATGTTCAAGTCATTGCGCTGGGTCATGGCCCTTTTGGGCACGATTGGTGTGGCAGCGGCACTCGCTGTGGCGGCCCAGGGGTATCACTTCATCAACAAGTTGGACGACTCTGCCAACAAGGTCTACGTGGCCAAGGATGTGGTGGCCGACATCCTTCCGCCCCCCATGTACCTGATTGAGATGCGCTTGGTGCTTTCCATGATGATGGACGGGAGCCTGAACGCGGCGGATGGCAAAAAGCGTTTTGACGAACTGACCGCCGAATACGCCCAGCGCGTCGATTACTGGACAAAAAACCCGCCTTTCGGCTTGGAGGCCAAATTGCTGGGTGCCCAGCACACGGCGGCCAAAGCCTTTATTGCCGCGGCGCGCAGCAAGATTGTGGAGCCGGTGGTCGCAGGCCAGATGGATGCCGCCAAGGGTAACCTCGCCACGGTGCATGGCCTTTACATGGAGCATCGCGCCGGCGTGGATGTCACGGTGACGGAAGGCAATGCATTCGCCGCAGCCACGATGAAAGATTTTGACGACACACACAGTTTCAGTACCGGAGCCATGCTGGTTACGGCTTTGGTTGCGGGTGCGATTGTCTTTGTGGTGTACCGCGTGGTGTTGGCCAGCATCCAGAAGCCGGTGCGTGGCAGTACGCAGGCAGCCAAATTGATCGCTGCAGGAGATCTGGCAACGCATGTGCCATTGGATGAAGGCCGGACTGACAGCTTGGGCGCTTTGCAGGATGCTCTCCAGACCATGCGTACGGGCCTGAACAGCACGGTGTCTACGGTTCGCGGTGTGGCTGACAGCGTTGCGAACGCCAGCTCTGAAATTGCACAGGGCAACCACGATCTGTCTGCCCGTACAGAAAGCCAGGCGAGTGCCCTGCAGGAGACTGCGGCCTCCATGGAAGAGCTGACCGCGGTCGTCAACCAGAACGCCGAGTCTGCCGCGCAGGCCAACATTCTTGCCAAGCAAGCGGCTGATGTTGCTCAGCGTGGCGGGGCGGCCGTCGAGCAGGTGGTGGAGACCATGCGCGGCATCAATGAGTCATCCCGCCAAATTGCGGGCATCGTCAGCGTGATCGAGGGCATTGCCTTCCAGACCAACATCCTGGCGCTGAACGCGGCGGTGGAAGCGGCGAGAGCCGGTGAACAAGGCCGCGGTTTTGCCGTGGTGGCGTCTGAAGTGCGCTCGCTGGCCGGACGCAGTGCCGAAGCGGCCAAAGAGATCAAGGCTTTGATCGGGGCCAGCGTGGAGCGCGTGGCCCATGGTTCTGCCCTGGCAGACAACGCCGGCGCCACTATGGCGGACATGCTGCAAGCAACCCAGCGTGTGAGCAACATCCTGGCAGAGATCAGCTCTGCCAGCCAGGAACAGTCCAGCGGTATTTCGCAGGTGGGCGACGCTGTCATGCAAATGGACCAGGTCACCCAACAGAACGCCGCACTGGTGGAAGAAATCGCCGCCGCTGCCAGCAGCCTCAAGATGCAGGCGGCCGAACTGGTGCGTCAGATGGCACAGTTCACCGTGGAAGACGAAAGGCGCGGCAATTTGTTGCTGGCCTGAGCACTTGGCTTGCCCCGGCAGCGCGTCTGCCCCAGGGTTTAGTGCCCTACTGCTCATAAGGTTGAAGCTAGGCAGGCCAAGACGATGTGTGCTGTGGTCTGGTCCCTGTCGATGCCAACCTCCCGTACCACCCGGCCTTTGGCATCATTTCGTGCTCCAGCGCCCGGCGCAACTGCGGAAGCAGCTTCAAAATTGATAGCAGATATTTTTGGAACGCCAGATACTGCTGACCCCATTCGTTCATGGCACGTGCCGGCCTGCTGTCCATGGGTAGGGCGTAGTTCTTGGGTAAAAAATGTTCAGAAAAAAAACGATGCACTAAATCAGTGCAATTGATCTATATTCCCGATCCATGTGCACTCAATCGCACAATTTGAGCGGTGCGTTGGCCGCTCAGACACAACAAAGAAGGAGATACGGATGCTCAAGTCTTTACGCTGGGTCATGGCCATTCTGGGTGCGATTGGGGTAGCGGCGGCGCTTTCAGTGGCAGCGCAGGGATATCACTACATCGGCAAGTTGGATGCTTCGGCCAACAAGGTTTACGTGGCCAAAGATGTAGTGGCAGACATCTTGCCGCCCCCCTTGTATCTGATCGAGATGCGCTTGGTCCTGTCCATGATGTTGGATGGCAGCCTTACGGGCGCGGAGGGAAAAAAGAGGTTTGAGGAGCTTGCCGGTGAATATGCGCAGCGCGTGGAGTACTGGACCAAGAATCCGCCTTTCGGCTTGGAGTCCAAACTCCTGGGTGCCCAGCACACCGCTGCCAATGCTTTTGTGGCGGCTGCCCGCTCGCAGATTGTGGAGCCGGTGGTGGCCGGTCAGCTTGAAAGCGCTCGCGCACAACTGGGCGCTGTGCACGCGAGATATCTGGAGCACCGCGCCGGAGTCGATGCCACTGTGGAGGTCAGCAACACCTTTGCGGCGGGTTCCATCAAGGAATTTGAGAAGACCTATGAGGTCAGTGTTGCGGCCATGTTGATCACCGCTTGCGTAGCGGCTGCCATCGCACTCTTGGTGTACCGGCTCGCGTTGGCCAGCATCCAAAAGCCAGTGCATGCAAGCACCCGGGCGGCCAAGCTGATCGCTGATGGCGATCTCGCAACCCGCACCACCATGGATGAGGGCCGTAGCGACAGCCTCGGTACTTTGCAAGCAGCCCTGCAAACCATGCGCGCGGGCCTCAACCAGACAGTCACTTCCGTTCGCACCGTAGCCGATAGCGTGTCTGACGCGAGTTCCGAGATTGCGCAAGGCAACCAGGACCTCTCCGCCCGGACTGAGAACCAGGCCAGCGCCATTCAGCAAACGGCGGCATCCATAGAGCAACTGACCGCGGTGGTTAACAAAAATGCCGAGTCCGCTGCCCAAGCTGACTTCCTGGCCAAGCAAGCCGCAGAGGTTGCACAGCGCGGCGGTACAGCGGTTGCTCAGGTCGTAGAGACCATGCGGGGTATCAATGATTCCTCGCACCAGATTGCCGGCATTGTGAGTGTGATTGAAGGCATTGCCTTTCAGACCAATATCCTTGCCTTGAACGCAGCGGTGGAAGCCGCCCGCGCCGGCGAACAAGGGCGCGGGTTTGCCGTGGTGGCCTCAGAGGTGCGTTCGCTGGCAGGGCGCAGCGCGGAGGCCGCCAAAGAAATCAAGTCTCTCATCAACGCCAGTGTGGAGCGGGTGGCCCAAGGCTCGACCCTGGCCGAAGACGCCGGATTGACCATGGTCGACATGCAGCAAGCCACCCAGCGCGTCAGCAACATCCTGATTGAGATCAGCGCAGCCAGCCGGGAACAGTCCAACGGCATCTCGCAGGTCAGTGACGCGGTCATCCAGATGGACCAGGCTACTCAGCAAAACGCAGCCTTGGTCGAAGAAATAGCCAACACCGCCACCGGCCTCAAGAAGCAAGCGGCCGAGCTGGTGCGTCAGATGGCGCAGTTCACCGTGGAAGACGAAAAGCGCGGAACTTTGCTGTTGGCGTGACTGCCTATGTGATCCCGCTCAGGGAAAGCGCAGGCGCCACTCGCCCGTCCAGTGAAACAGGGCTGCGCTGATATCACCGGCCTGGGGTTGCATCCCCAAAGCGCTGGCAGCGCGATTGAGCGCAGCCAGCGGGTCTGAGAGGTCCAGTGCGGCAGCGCCGTTTTGCTTGCTCAGTTTTTCGCCATTGGTGCCCAGCTCCAAAGGCGTGTGCAAGTACTGCACGGGTGGAAGCCCCAGCGCCGCCTGAAGCGCCAACTGGCGCACCGTGTTGTCGGCCAGGTCGGCCCCCCGCACGATGTGGGTGATGCCTTGTGCCGCATCGTCTACCACCACCGCCAGCTGGTAGGCCCAGAGGCCATCTGCCCGCAGCAGCACAAAGTCACCCACTTCGCCCGACAACCTCTGTGATTGGAGACCGAGTCGCCGGTCCGTCCATTCCCAGTTCGGGCTTGGAGTTGCTATTATTTCCGTAGCTGCTCGCGCATATTCCTCGGGCGCTAGCACCTGTTTTTGCATGATTTCTGCCAGGTCGGTGCGGAATCGCCATGCACGGCCGGTGCGACCGTGCAGCCCCGCGCGGCAGGTGCCGGGGTAGACCAATTCGCCATGGCGTGACTTGCTTTCCCCCTGGGCTTCCCGCGCCAGCGCAATGTCTTTGCGCGAGCATGCACAGGGGTATGCCATGTCCTTGGCAATCAACTGGTCCAGGGCGTCGCGGTACAGAGCGAAACGCGCGCTCTGCCACACGGGCGTCTCATCGGGCAACAGTCCGCAAGTGGCCAGTTGCTGCAGGATGAATTGGTCCGCACCGGGCACGCAGCGGGGCGTGTCCACGTCTTCGATGCGCACCAACCATTGCCCGCCATGGGCGCGGGCATCCAGCCAGCTGGCCAGTGCAGCAAGCAAAGAGCCCGCATGCAGCGGGCCCGTGGGGGAGGGGGCAAAGCGCCCTCTGTAAGTCACATTCAATGTGCGGGAGTTAAGCAACTTTCAGTGCGAGTTCCAGACCGGAGACAAACGCGTCTTCCACGCGGTGGCCTATGCACCAGTCACCACACACGCCGATGCCGGACTTGCTGTCCCACAAAAAGCTCTCGCCCAAGGGCGCTTCGGTTTTGGCATAGAGCCAGCGGTGCACTTGCGCGTGGGCGGGTTCGGCACGGATGCCGGTGATCTCGGCAAAGGCCTTGATCAGCTTGGCCTGAATGCGGTCTGGGGTGTCGTTCAAATGCTCTTGGGACCAGGCTGCACTGGCCTGCACTGTCCAGCGCTCGACCTTGCCGCGGCCGGGCTTGCTGGATTCACGGGATAGCCATGCCACGCGATGGTGGGTGCTGCGGGCGGCATTCCACTGCGGGCCCAGGGTGGTGAGGCCGGGCTGCACCGCCTGGGGGTAGGCCAGCATCAGAGTCCAGCAGGGAGCGACGGAGACTTTGGAGGTTTTCTTGGCCATCGCGGCGCCTTTGGGGGTGGTGGCCAGCAGTTCTTGGGCTTGGGGGTGGGGGATGGCGAGAATGACCTCGTCAAAACCGCCGTAGACGTGGTTGGTGCCGGCGTCACCCGAGGTGCGCAACTGCCATTTCTTTTTGTGCAGGGAGTCCTGCTCCAAGGCAGTCACGCGGGTGTTGACCAAGAGTTGGCCTGCATCCAGCAGCGGCTTGGCCCAGGCGCGCAACAGGGCGTTCATACCGGGTGCAGGCACCCAGTGCGCATCGCGGCCGGGCAGGGCGGCAGCAGCTACCCGCCCATGCGAGTCGAGCACGCGCACGGTGTTGGCACTCCAGGGACGGCACAGGCCGGGCGTGGTTTGCAGGGCCTGGGTGAAACGCGCATCCCGCACCGTGAAGTACTGGGCGCCATGGTCAAAGGTGCCGAAGGCGCTTTCCCGCGTCGACATGCGTCCGCCGGGGCCACGGCTTTTTTCAAACACGGTGACGGTATGACCAGCCTGGACCAATGTGCGCGCACAGGTGATGGCTGCCATGCCGGCGCCCACGATGGCGATGTGTCGGGATGTTGTCATGGGCGCTATCTCCAGTAGTTGTAATGGTCTCTTTATACACGCAGCTGCAGGGCGTAAATCGTTTATGAAGTGCGGTGTTCCGATATCAGTGCGGCCCGCGTGGTTTCACTCTCCAGCTGATTGAGCCACCACTGCAAAGCATTGCCCTGATTCACTGTTTTGGACAGGCGCCAGGCATAGTGCAGCGGTACCGTGCGCTGGGGTCTTTCTGTTTTTTTGACCACCAGGCGGCCGGTGGTGATGTAGCTGTCAGCCATGCAGCGGGGCAGGTTGCCGCCGCCCAGGCCGCGCAATTGCGCGTCCAGCTTGGCCTGCATGGTGGGCACGGTAAAGACGTCCTGCCCACTCAGCAGGCCGTAGGTCTGGCCCGCTCCGCGCTGGATGGAGTCCGCCACGGCCACGGCGCGGTGCTTCTGGATTACGTCATCGGTCAAAGGCTCGGGGGCATCGGCCAGAGGGTGGTGGGGGGCCACGGCATACACAAAAGTCATGCTGCCCAGGGGTTTGCTGTGCACGCCCGCAGTGCGCGCAGAGTCGGGGCCCACACCCAGGGCCAGGTCGGCCTGCCCGGTGAGTAGCGCCTCCAGGGTCCCGGATAGCGTTTCTTCTCGAATCCGAATGCGGGTAGGGGGCGATTGGCTGAAAAAGCTCTCGCACAGCTCCATCACCACCGGTTTGGAAATCACCGTGTCGATGGCAATGGTCAGTTGCGGCTCCCAGCCGGTAGCCACACGCTTCACACGGTTGGCCACGGCGTCAATTTCTTCCAGCAATCGAGCGCCCTCGCGCAGCAGCTCCGCACCGGCGGCGGTGAGCTTGGCCTGGCGCGAGCTGCGGTCATACAAGAGCACGTCCAAGGCGTCTTCAATCTGGCGCACCCGGTAGGTCAGGGCGCTAGGCACCATGCCCATCTCGCGGGCGGCTGCGGCGAAGCTGCCAGCCTCTGCGATCGACTGCAACATGGAGAGTGCGTCGGGGGTGAGGAAGTCACGCGCGGTTTGCATGGTCGATGCCCTTAAGTTGAGTTTTTTTGAATGATGCCATCAAACGGCATGGATGGAAATCGAGTGGCCGGGGCCTAAAGTTCAACCCATACGAAACCAGAGGCACATCACATGTTGACCGTACGCAAATCGCAGGACAGAGGCTATGCCGACCACGGCTGGCTCAAGTCTTTTCACAGCTTTTCGTTCGCCGGGTACTACGACCCCGCGCACATGGGCTGGGGCAATCTGCGCGTCATCAATGAAGACCGCATCGCTCCCGGCACCGGCTTCGGCACGCATGGCCACCGCGACATGGAGATCATCAGCTACGTCATGTCGGGCAGCCTGGCGCACAAAGACAGCATGGGCAATGTCAAAGGCATTCCACCGGGCGATGTCCAGCGCATGAGCGCAGGCACCGGGGTGATGCATAGCGAGTTCAACCACGCGCCCAACGACACGACCCATTTCTTCCAGATCTGGATCGAGCCCAATGTGACCGGCATTCCGCCAAGCTACGAACAAAAGACATTCGCTGCAGCCGAGAAGCAAGGCACCCTGAAGCTGGTGGCTTCGCCGGATGGTGCGGAAGGCAGCGTGGTGATTCACGCCGACGCCAAGCTGTACAGCGGTTTGTTGGACGGCGCCCAGGCAGCGAGCCTGGCGCTGGACCCCGCCCGCAAAGGCTATGTGCAGGTGCTGCGCGGTTCGGTATCGGTGAACGGCACGCCCCTGCAGACTGGGGATGCTGCGTTGCTCAGCGCCGAAAGCACCTTGGTGCTGGACGCGGCGCAGGATGCAGAAGTCCTGGTTTTTGATCTGGAAGCCTGATTTTTTTCCGGTGTCCGCAAGGTGCGGGCATCTTTCTTTGAGTCTTTTTACCTAGGAGTTAACAAATGGCAAAAGTAGCAGTCGTGTTCCATTCCGGTTACGGTCACACCCAGCGCGTTGCGCAATTCGTGGCAGAAGGCGCCAGCGCCGAGCTGATCACCATCGACGCCAATGGCGACATCACCGATGCCCAGTGGGCCACTCTGGATGCGGCAGACGCCGTGATCTTCGGTTCCCCCACTTACATGGGTATGGCTTCTTGGCAGTTCAAGAAGTTTGCCGATGCATCCAGCAAGCGTTGGTTCACCACTGCCTGGAAAGACAAAGTGGCTGGCGGCTTCACCATTTCCGCAAGCCCCAGCGGTGACAAGCTGTCCACCATCCAGTACTTCATCACCCTGTCTCAGCAGCACGGCATGATCTGGGTCGGCCAGCCTGCCATGAACGACGGCACCATCAACCGCATCGGTTCCAACTCCGGCGTGATGGCCCAAGTCGGTCCTACCAGCCCTGCCGAAGACATCCCCCAAGGCGATCTGGACACCGCCAAAGCTTACGGCGCACGCGTGGCATCCATTGCCGCCAAGCTGAAGGCCTAAGCTTGTCTCAGACCTCTTCGGTCTGAAATGCTTGAGCCCGCTTCGGCGGGCTTTTTTGTGTCCGCCGGAAAATTGCGTAAGCTGTGGGCTTTCAGACAACTGGAGTTCCGTTTTGAAGATCCGCTTTGCTACCAAAGTAATAGCTGCTTGCGCAATTCTGGCGGGCGCTAGCGCGCCTTTTTATGCCTATTCACAGACTGACGCTTCTGCGTTCAGTGCCATCAGTGCCATGCCTGTGGCTTCTGTGGTCGGGGCCAGTGCGGGTGCGGTAGTCGCCATTCCCGTCGCGTTTTCTACGGCGGGCGCAGTGTTGGTGGTGAAGGGCGTGGAGGCCTCTGTCAAGGGCACGGTCTATGTGCTGGAGCGTATGTCCGATGGCGCGCGGGCCAGCGTGGAGGTCTCGGGCAAAGCAGCCTCCGGTGCCTCTGCGGCCGTGGGCACTGTCGTGTTTGTCAGCGTGATCAGCACCGGCGTGGTGTTGTCCGTTGCGGGCAAGGTGATCGCCTTTATCCCCAACGAAATCGGCAAGGCCCTGTTGCACAACGAACGCGTCAGCCAGTGAGCCGCCCGAGCTCCATGCAGCGTTGCCTGGCTGCCGGCCTGCTGGTTGTTTCTTTTGCGGGTCAGGTACAGGCCGGCCGCGCTTGTAATGAGCCGCAGGACCTGAAGCCTGAGACCGTGGAGAAGTCCATGACCTTGGCCTGGAAGACACTACAGGCGCTGGATGCCAGCGGAGCCAAGGTGGTAGTCATGGCGCGCGCCGGACAGGACCTGAGCAAATACGGTGTGCGTTACTCGCACCTGGGGTTTGTGTACCGGCAGGACACCGCGGATGGCGGGCATGTGTGGCGGGTGCTGCACAAGCTCAATCTGTGCGGCACAGCGGAATCCGCCATCTACCGGCAGGGGCTTGGCGAGTTCTTTCTGGATGACCTCTGGCAATACGAAGCAGCCTGGGTCGTCCTCAGCCCGCAAGCCCAATCCGCGATGCTGAGAGTGCTGCACGATGCGCAGCAGTCCCTGGTGCTCCACCAGCCGCGCTACAACATGGTGGCGTATCCGTGGGCAGAAAAGTACCAGCAGAGCAACCAGTGGGCAATCGAAACACTGGCCTTTGCAATGACGGCCGGCACTGCAGCGCCGGTGACCAACCGCGCTCAGGCGCAGAGCTGGTTACAGGGCGCCGCTTACCAGCCTACGACCCTGACGATCACCCCTTTGGTGCGCCTCGGAGCGCGCATGACCAAGGCGAATGTGGCGTTTGATGACCACCCGGATGAGAAGCGCTATTCCGACCGCATAGAAACCGTGACGGTGGACTCTGTGTTTGCCTGGCTCAAGCGCGCCAATCTGTCCGCTGGCGACCCGGTGGTGCAGCGCTAGCCGCTCAGGCTTCGCTGCTGTGCTGCAGGCCGGTCGCCTGCAGATCTGCACCGAGTGCCCGGCGTTCGTCGAACACAAAGCAGCCACCGTTGTAGTGGCTGCCGTCGGTTTCCTCAAAGTATTTGAGGATGCCGCCTTCGAGCTGGTAGACGTGTTCCAGGCCTTCTTCGCGCATCAGGATGGCCGCTTTTTCACAGCGGATGCCCCCGGTGCAAAAGCTGACTACGGTTTTGTCTTTGAGCTCGTCCAGGTGCGCCCGGAAGGCGTCCGGGAATTCGGTGAACTTGGTAATTCGCCAATCAATGGCGCCATCAAACGTGCCTTCATCGACTTCAAAGTCATTGCGCGTATCCAGGGTAACCACCGGGCGGCCATTGTCATCATGCCCCTGGTCCAGCCAGCGCTTGACGGTTGCGGGTGCCACCGAGGGCGCGCGGCCATCAGCGGGTTTAATGGTGGGGTGGTTCATGCGGATGATTTCACCTTTGACCTTGACCAGCATTTTCTTGAACGGCTGTGTGTCCGACCAGCTTTCCTTGGGCGCGATATCCGCAAACCGGGGGTCTTGCTGGAGCTGGCTGACAAAACTCCTTACATCATCTGCCGGCCCGGCGAGAAACAGGTTGATGCCTTCTTCAGCCAGAAGAATGGTGCCTTTGAGCTGCAGGGCCTGTGCCCGGGCCAGCAAAACCTCGCGCAAGGCCGCAGCATCCGGAAGCGGGATAAATTTGTAGGAAGAGATGTTCAGTACGGTGTTCACCGTCTGATTTTAATTGCCTGCGTCCGGGCCAGCGGTATCCGGCAATTGCAGCTGGGTCTGTATCCAATCCTTGGCGCTTTGGCTGTCGGTAAAAACGCGGGAGGCGATCACGCTATCCAACAGGGTGTCAAACCGGCTGCGCAGCAATGAGGCTCCCTCTACATGGGGCGCAATCACGAAGGCCACCGCTTTGAGGCGGGAGCCGGCCGGGCGGTTGGCGTAGTCGGCACGGGTCTGGGCATAGATGTCCTGCCCATAGACCAGCGTGTCATGCATGTGGTTGATGATGCCCCAGGGTCCGGCGGCGTTCAGTGCCTTTACCTGTTCCTTCATCTGGGCGGCTATCAGGGCACGCATCTCGGCGTTCCAGTCGCCATGCATGTGCACGATCAACATGCCGGGCGCGAGCTCGACCAAGGCGGATCCGTGCGGGTTGAACAAGTGGCTGGTCACAGGGTTTGAGTCGCGTACCGATGGGTTACCTGCATTGTGGCGCAGAAGCAGACCCTCCCCGAAGGTCTGTCGCGAATCGAAAACTACAATGAACGAATGTTTGTACACCTGCGCCTTCACACTGAGTTTTCTGTCGTTGACGGAACCACCCGGATCGACGATGTCATCAAGATGGCGGCCAAAGACGGCCAGCCTGCGCTGGCCATCACCGACCTGAACAACCTGTTCGGAGCGATCAAGTTCTACAAAGGCGGCCGTGGCAAAGGCGTCAAGCCGGTCATAGGCGCAGAAATCATCCTCGAAGGCCTGGGTGGCGACGCCACCGCCGTCACTCGCGTCATTTTGCTGGTGCAAAACAAGCAGGGCTACCTGAACATCTCTGAGCTGATTGCCCGCGCCTTCACGCAAAACGTGGTGAAGAACCAGGCCGTCATCAAGATGGCGTGGCTCAAAGAGCTGAATGAAGGCCTGATTGCGCTCTCCGGCGCGCAGGCCGGGCCCGTCGGCCAGGCACTGGTGCAGGGCGACACCGCCCGCGCGCACGATGTGGCGCTGCAATTGGCGGGAGTGTTTCCGCATCGCTTCTACATCGAGCTGCAGCGCGCAGGCCGCGCCGACGACGAAGCGCATGTGGTGGCTGCGGTGAAGCTGGCCGCCCGCATGAAGCTGCCAGTGGTGGCGACCCACCCCATCCAGTTCGCGGAGCAGGACGACTTTGAGGCCCATGAAGCCCGCATCTGTATTGCCGACGGCGAGATTCTGAGCAACCCCAAGCGTGTACGCCGCTTTACCCGCGAGCAGTACTTCAAGAGCGCAGCCCAGATGGAGGAGCTGTTTGCCGATATTCCGTCTGCCATTGCCAATACGCTGGAAATTGCCAAACGCTGCAGCCTGACGCTGGTGCTGGGCAAGCCGCAGTTGCCCGCCTTCCCTACGCCCTTGGTCAACGGCCAGCGCATGACGCCGGAAGAGTACTTCCGCTACGCGTCCTTCGAAGGGCTCAAAGAGCGCATGGTGCACCTCTACCCCAACGAGCAGGAGCGCGAGGCCGAAATGCCGCGCTATGTGGAGCGCCTGGAGTTTGAGTTGGGCACCATTTTGAAAATGGGTTTCCCGGGCTACTTCCTGATCGTGGGCGACTTCATCAACTGGGCCAAGAACAACGGCTGTCCGGTGGGCCCGGGGCGCGGCTCCGGTGCGGGTTCGTTGGTGGCCTATGCGCTCAAGATTACCGACCTGGACCCCCTGCGCTACAACCTGCTGTTTGAGCGCTTCCTGAATCCTGAGCGGGTATCCATGCCCGACTTCGACATTGACTTCTGCCAGACCAACCGGAACCTGGTGATCGACTATGTGAAGGATAAATACGGCAAAGACGCCGTGAGCCAGATTGCCACCTTCGGTACCATGGCCGCGCGCGGTGTGGTGCGCGATGTGGGCCGTGTGCTGGACATGAGCTACACCTTCTGCGACGGCATCAGCAAGCTCATCCCCAACAAGCCGGGCACCAACGTGACCTTGCAGTTGCCACCCACCGATGGCAAAAAGAGCGACAAATACGTCTACGCCACCGAGGCCGAGCCGATTCTTGCCGAGCGCGAAGCCAAAGAAGAAGACGTCAAAACCCTGCTGGAGATGGCCCGCAAGCTCGAGGGCATGACCCGCAACATCGGCATGCACGCCGGGGGCGTGTTGATTGCGCCCGGCAAGCTCACCGACTTCTGCCCGCTCTACCAGCAGCCCGGCAGCGAATCCGCAGTGAGCCAGTACGACAAGGACGATGTGGAAGCCATTGGCCTGGTGAAGTTCGACTTTTTGGGCTTGGCCACGCTCACCATTCTGGAAATTGCAGCCGAGTTCATCCGCAAGCGCCATCCAGGGCAGGAAAAGTTTGCCTATGAGAACCTGCCTCTGGACGATGCCAAGGTCTACAAGCTGTTCAGCGAAGGCAAAACGGAGGCGGTGTTCCAGTTTGAAAGCCGCGGCATGCAGGGCATGTTGCGCGACGCCAAGCCCAGCCGCCTGGAAGACCTGATTGCGCTGAACGCGCTGTACCGTCCCGGCCCTATGGACCTGATTCCGAGTTTCGTGGCCCGTAAGCACGGTCGCGAGCAGGTGGAGTACCCGCACCCGGCGGTGGCCGAGATGCTCTCCGAGACCTACGGGATCATGGTCTACCAGGAGCAGGTGATGCAGACCGCCCAGATTCTGGGTGGCTATTCACTGGGCGGCGCCGATTTGCTGCGCCGCGCCATGGGCAAGAAAAAGAAAGAGGAGATGGACGAGCATCGGGGCATTTTCCGCGCCGGTGCGTTCAAGACCCACGGAATCCCCGAAGCGAAGGCCGATGAGGTTTTCGATTTGATGGAAAAATTCGCGGGCTACGGCTTCAACAAGTCGCACGCGGCTGCCTACTCCCTGCTCGCGTACCACACCGGCTGGATCAAGGTGCACTACACCGCCGAGTTCTTTTGCGCCAACATGACGGTGGAAATGGATGACACAGACAAACTCAAGGTGCTGTTTGAAGACGCTGAGAAGATGGGCCTGAGCTTTGAGCCGCCCAACATCAACCGCGGCAACTACCGCTTTGAGCCTATCTCCAACAAAGAGATTCGATACGGGTTGGGCGCCATCAAGGGCACCGGCGAGCAAGCGATTCTGGCCATTGTGGCCGCGCGCGAGGGCAGGGGGCCGACCGAGGAGGCCGGGCCGTTCAAGAGCCTGTTTGACTTCGCCCGCCGTGTCGACCGCACTCGCCTGAACAAGCGATGCGTGGAAGCGCTGATCAAGGCAGGCGCCTTTGACACACTGCATCTGAACCGGGCCGAGCTGGTCGCGTCCATGGACCGGGCGTTTGAGTTTGCGGCTGCGTCCGCGGCCAATGCCAATCAGGTGGGCTTGTTTGACATGGGCGGGGATGACGACCATGGCTCCAGCACGCAGGAGCCTGATCTGGTGGAAGTCATGCCGTGGGGCGTCAAGGAACGCCTCACGCAGGAAAAGACTGCGGTGGGCTTTTACCTGTCAGGCCATTTGTTTGACGAAGTGGCGACTGAAGTCCGCAAGTTTGCCAAGCGTCCGATTGAAGAGTTGCAGGACTCGCGCGAGCCGCAGTTGCTGGCCGGCATCGTGACCGAGCTGCGTGTGATCAACGGGCAACGAGGCAAGCTCGCATTGTTCAAGTTGGACGACAAGTCCGCCATGATCGAAGCCCGCGCCAGCGAAGCCCTGCTCAACACCTACAAAGACCTGCTCAAGGACGACGAGCTCATCATTGTCGAGGGCAAGGCCATGCCGGACCGATTCTCAGGCGGCATGCAACTCACGGTGCAACAGATATGGAGTTTGGAGCAGGCCCGCTGCCGCTTCGGCAAGTACCTGCGCGTGCCCGTGCAGTTGGATAGCAAGAACCGCACGCCGGACGTTGCCGCATTGGTTCGCGAGTTTCCGGCCGTGCGCGAGCAATCTGAACATGGCGAGCTCGTGAGGGGCTTGTCGGTCCGTTTTCAGTTGCTCTGTCAGGTCGGTGAAGACGCCGCCGTCCAGCAGGCGGCGGCTGAATTGCACTTGGGCGAAAGTGCCAAGTTCTACCCCACGGATGCGGCTCTTGCGAGCTGGCGCGCACAAGCGTCCGGGGGCGCCGCAGTCATAGCTTACGACTGAAGCTTGCCAATCTAAATGAAATACAATACAATCTCATTTAGATTGGTGCCGGTGTCGCTTTGGCGTGTGCCGGATTCTCCCGAGGTCAACTATGTTTTTGTCTGATCTGGCCCCCGGCCAGCGTGCGGTGGTTCAAGGCTTGGTGGCCGCCACGGCGGATATCCATGCGTCTGTTTTGCGCCGCTTGGCCGATCTTGGCTTTATCGCCGGGGAGCCTCTGCAACTGATGCGGCGTGGGCCCGGTGGTCGTGAGCCACTGGCCGTGCAAATCGGCGAAACCATGTTTGCGTTACGGCTGGTCGAAGCCCGATGCATCCAGGTTGAATTGCAATAAGGGCGACCTGACCCCATGAGCGCTATCGCCTACAAAACCATTGCCCTGGTCGGCAACCCGAATTGCGGAAAAACCGCCTTGTTCAACCTGATGACCGGTGCCCGACAGAAAGTGGCCAACTACGCCGGTGTCACGGTGGAGCGCAAGGTGGGCAGCCTGCGCCTGAAAAATGGCCAAACGCTGTCTGTCGTCGACCTGCCGGGTGCCTACAGCCTGAGCCCCGCCACTCCCGATGAAGAAGTGACCTTGCAGGTCATTGAAGGCCGCCGCCCCGGCGAAGCGGCTCCCGACGTGATTGTGGCGGTGGTCGATGCCACCAATCTGCGCATGAACCTTCGCCTGGTGCTGGAGCTATTGCGCATGGGCCGCCCGGTGGTTGTCGCTGTCAATATGGCCGACGTCGCCCGAGCCCAAGGACTCAAGCTGGACTTGCAGCGCCTAGAGCTGGAGTTGGGTTGCCCGGTGGTGGAAACCATCGCAGTGCAGCAAAAAGGTCATCTGCAATTGGTGGAGCTGCTCGAGGCCCGCTTCGAGGCCTATCTGTCCACGCAGCGGCCGTCTCTTGGGATGCCTGCGCCAGCCTCGCCGGAGGCGCTGCAACGGGACGTGCGTCGCATTCTGGCCGCGGTGCTCAGCGGTAACGAGAGCCGAGGTCGCTTTCAGCACCGCTTGGATGCAGTGGTCATGCATCCGGTCTGGGGATTAATGGTTTTGGCAACAGTGCTTTTTTTGATCTTCCAGGCAGTGTTCAGCTGGGCCGCTTACCCCATGGACGCGATCAAGGAACTGATGGCGGTGGCAGGGGAGTGGACCTTGGCACAAATGCCGGAGGGGCCTTTGCGCAGCCTGCTGGTGGACGGTGTGATTGCCGGCGTAGGCGGTGTGCTGGTGTTCCTGCCGCAGATTCTGATTTTGTTTTTCTTCATCCTTATGCTGGAAGACTCTGGCTACCTGCCTCGGGCCGCATTTTTGCTGGACAACGTCATGGGCAAGGTCGGCCTTTCCGGGCGCGCTTTCATTCCCTTGCTCTCCAGCTTCGCGTGTGCGATCCCCGGCATCATGGCCACCCGCACCATTGCCAACTGGAAAGACCGGCTGGCTACCATCATGGTGGCGCCCTTGATGACCTGTTCGGCCCGTCTGCCGGTGTACGCGTTGCTCATTGGCGCATTTGTGCCGGTGCGCACAGTGGGCTGGTTTGACCTGCGGGGCCTGACCCTGTTCGGCCTGTATGTCGCCGGCGTGCTGTCGGCCATGGCGGTGGCCTGGGTATTCAAGCGGGTGTGGATGAAGAGCAGCTACCAACCCTTGATGCTGGAATTGCCGCCCTATCGCGTGCCCAGTGTGCGCAACCTGGGCTTGGGCTTGTGGGAGCGGGCACGCATATTCATGCGCCGGGTGGGCGGCATCATCTTTGCGTTGATGGTCTTGCTCTGGTTTCTCTCCACCTATCCGGGACCTCCCGCAGGCTGGACCGAAGCGCAGGGGCCGGCCATCTTGTACAGCGCAGCCGGCATGATGGGCCAAGCCTTGCAGCATGTGTTTTCCCCCTTGGGCTTCAACTGGCAGATTTCGATTGCGCTGGTACCCGGCATGGCGGCGCGAGAAGTGGCCGTGGGTGCTTTGGGTACGGTGTATTCGCTCTCAGCCGCTGACAACGCGATGGCGGATGCACTCTCGCCGGTGATCGCGCAAGGGTGGTCACTGGCTACGGCCTACTCGCTGCTGGCTTGGTTTGTCTTCGCGCCTCAGTGTTTGTCGACGTTGGCTGTGGTCCGCCGTGAGACCAACTCCTGGCGCTACCCGATTCTGATGGCGGCGTATCTGTTTGCGTTGGCTTATGCCGCAGCCTTTGTGACCTACCGCACCACGTTGTGGTTGGGAGCCTGAGGCCATGCTGTGGCAAAACCTGGTGGTGGCGTTGGTGGTGATCGTGGCTTTTGTCCATGCACTGCGGACCTTGTTGCCTGCAGGGTGGCGTAGCCGGTGGTCTTTGCTGATGCTGCGTTTGCCCTTGCCGGCGGGCGCACGTCGTTGGTTGCAGACCAGTTCTTCCAGCTCTGGGTGCGGAGGCGGCTGCAGTGGATGCGGGCCCGCAACGCCGGCCACCCCGGCTGAGAAGCCAGTCACTTTCTATCGCCGGACAAACGGCTGATTCCCTTTTGGGTACGAGTGAAAAATGCCTCTGGCGCATGTGGAATATGCGCGAGAAGCTATAAAATTTATAGCGTCTTTAGCTGCTCATTGCCCAAAAAGTGCTTGCGGTGAAAACACGATAACTAAGGGTGTCCACACCTTGCCGCCCTCATCCAAAGGGATTTTTTGCAGTTTATCTAGAGCTTTCTCTGCAGCTTCATCCCAAGCTTTATTTCCACTTCGCTTAACGAAGCGCTTGGTCAAAATTTCCCCGGTAGAGCTTAATGAGACTTCAATCTCGGTGGTCGGATCGCCTACGATAGTGTCTGCAAAAGTGATATTTCGTTTGACTGCAGACCTTACCTTTCCAAGGTAGTTCGCTCCCGGCCCCGAACTCTTGGCTGCAGTGCCGGTTGAGTTGGCCGATCCGCTGCCTGCTGCGCCGGCCAAGCCGGTCAGACGGTTGAGCTGCTGCTGGCGTTCCTGCTCTGCACGTTTTGCTTCTTCTTTGGCGACCTTCTCGGCCTTTTGCTTGGCGGCTTCGGCCGCTTTGGCTTTGTCCGCAGCTTCCGCCTTCTTGGCTTTCTCAGCTTTGTCCGCCTTCTCTTTGGCTTCGCGCGCGGCTTTGTCCTTGGCGAGTTTGTCTTTTTCCTGCTGTTCCTTCAGTTTGGCTTGCGCGGCGCGCTCTTTGTCGAGCTTTTCTTTGGCGGCCTGTTCCAGCTGGCGCTTTTCCAGTGCCTTGCGCTCCAGTTCCTGCTTGGCCTGCAGCTCCTTGGCTTTTTGCTCCTCAAGCAGGCGCTCTTTTTCCTTGGCTAAAGCGATGTCGGCTTTGCTCGGGGCCTCAGGCACTGCTTGCTTGACCACGGGTGGTGGCGGTGCGGGCGGCTCAGGCAGGGGCTTGACTTCGGGCTGAGGCGCAGTTTCAGGCTCGGGTGGTGTTTCTTCCAACGGCGGAGGCGCGGCCTCCTGGGGAATGGCGGACCACAATTCAGCTTCTACAGTGGCAGGGGGGAGCTCCCGCTTCCAGGCCACACCGATGGCCAACACCGCCACCAGCGCTGCATGGGCGAGCAGTGCCAACACCAAGGCACGCAACATACCCGGCGTGTGCGGCGGTGCGAATTCCTGGCGGGTGTCTGCGGCGGGCATATCCGGAAGTCAGGTGGCTGATCAGTTCGCCAACTGGACCGACAGGCCCACACGTTGGATACCGGCGCGCTGCAAGGTGTCCATGACCTTGACCACGCTTTCGTATTTCACGTTCTTGTCTGCGCTGATGACCACGGCAGAGTTGGCGGCCGCCACACTGTCTTTGGCGCCTTGCGCCTGCTTCACGGTGGCAGCCAGGTCTTTGAGTTGCACCGTGGAGGTTTGCTCTTTGACCTTGACCTCGAGTGCCTCAGTCTTGGTCAACACCACCTGGATGATCTGATCGGGCTGGCGTGCAGCTTTGCCTACGCTGGGCAGGTCGATCATGCTCGGAGTGATCAGCGGGGCGGTCACCATGAAGATGATCAGCAGCACCAACATCACATCGATGAAGGGCACCATGTTGATCTCATTGATGGTGCGGCGACCCCGTCCACGACCTGCGACTGCTGGCATGTTGCTTCCTCGGTCTGCTTAGCGGGCCGCGGGTGCGGGTTGGGCACTGACGTTGCGCTGCAGGATGTTGGAGAACTCTTCGATGAAGGTTTCCTGCTGGATGGCAATGCGGTCCAGATCGCGCGCAAACCGGTTGTAGGCCACGACTGCAGGAATGGCGGCAAACAGACCGATGGCCGTAGCCACCAGCGCTTCAGCGATGCCGGGGGCCACGGTAGACAACGTCACTTGTTGCAAAGACGCCAATCCGGTGAAGGCGTGCATGATGCCCCACACAGTGCCGAACAAGCCCACATAGGGCGACACAGAACCGACCGATGCCAGGAAAGACAGGTTGCTCTCCACCTCGTCCATTTCGCGCTGGAAGCTGGCACGCATGGCGCGGCGGGCGCCGTCCATCAAGGTGCCCACATCACTCACACGGCGCTCACGCAGCTTCTGGAATTCGCGCATGCCGCTGGCAAAAATGCGTTCCATCGGTCCACATGTTTGGGCATTGCGGCTGGCGGCGTTGAACAGGTCGTTCAGGCTGGAGCCGGACCAGAATTCACGCTCAAAGGCCTCGTTCTGGGCTTTGACCCGTTTGAGCGAAAACAGTTTGCGGAAGATGGCAGCCCAGCTGGCAATGGAGACCAGCATCAGCAGCGCCATCACGGCTTGCACCACGATGCTTGCGTTCAGAACCAGGTGCAGGATGGAAAGGTCTTGATTCATGGTGTTTTTGCTAAACGGTTGACAGCATCGCACGCAAACGCTGCACGGCTGTTTCTAATTGTTTCATGGAGCTTGCGGTGGAGAAACGCACAAACTGTGCCGTTTGTGCTGTGCCGAAATCGCGCCCGGGAGTAATTGCGACGTGGGCGCGGTTCATTACTTCAAACGCGAACTCCCAGCTGCTCTTGAGCCCCAGTTTGGCACAAAGTTCCGAACATTCGGCCCACACGTAAAACGCGCCATCCGGCTCCACCGGCACGCCAAAACCCAGCTCGCGCAGGGCAGGGATGAAGTAATCGCGCCGGGCCTTGAATTCAGCGCGGCGGGCCTCGTAAAGCGCAATACTTTCGGGCTCGAAGCAGGCGAGTGCTGCATGCTGCGCAATCGTGCTGGGGCAGATGAAGAGGTTCTGGGCCAGGCGTTCGATCACGGGCGCCAGCGAGGGGGGCACCACCATCCAGCCCAGGCGCCAGCCGGTCATGTTGAAGTATTTGCTGAAGCTGTTGATGCTGATGATCTGGTCATCAATCGCCAGCGCGGTGTGCCCGAACTGGTCCTCGTGGCTGAGGGCCAGGTAAATCTCGTCGATCAGCGTAATGCCGCCTTTGGCCCGCACCACGGCATGGATGCTATGCAACTCGTCCGGGTGGATGGACGTGCCGGTGGGGTTAGAGGGGGAAGCCAGCAACACGCCACGGGTACGCGGACCCCATGCGTTCTCTACTTTGGCGGCGCTGAGCTGAAAGCGTTCTTGTGCGCTGGTTTCCAGCAACACGGCCTTGCCCTCTGCAGCGCTCACGAAGTGGCGGTTGCACGGGTAACTGGGGTCGGGCATGAGCACTTCATCGCCGGGCTCGATCAGCGCCAAGCAAGCGAGGTGCAAGGCGGCTGAGGCTCCGGCGGTTACCACAATGCGGTCTGCCGCAATGTCTACCCCAATGCGGCTCCCGTACCAAGCGCTGATGCATTCGCGCAATGCGGGCAGGCCGGTGGCTGCGGTGTATTGGGTGACGCCATCCCGTATGGCCTTTTCCGCAGCGGCCTGCACCAGAGGCGGCGCGGTGAAGTCCGGTTCACCGATATTGAGAAACACCATGGGCGCATCGGTGTGCGCCACTTGTGCGGCTAGGGCAGAAGCTGCCTTGGCAACTTCCATCACATAAAACGGCTCAATGTTCTGTGCGCGTGAGGAAATGTGCATGCGGGCAGTTCTGCGGATCAGACGGGTTTCTTGTTACGTTCTGCTTCAATTTCGATAGCGCGCAGCTGCGGTGCAATGCCGTTCAACACGCCGTTGACGTATTTGTGGCCGTCTGTGCCGCCGAACTCTTTGGCTAGTTCGATGCATTCGTTCAGCACCACGCGCCAAGGCACGTCGAGGCAGTGCTTCATCTCGTAGGCACCGATCCACATGATCGCGTGCTCGATGGGCGAAATCTCGCTCATGGGGCGATCCAGCGCCGGGGTGATGAGGGCATCCAAGGCTTCTGCTTCAGCTACACAGCCATGCAACAGAGCGTCAAAGTGCACAGCGTCAGCCTTGCTGAAGCCGGCGAGATCTCGGGTGAAGGGATCAATGTCGTCTACCGCGTTCCGCCCTACAAGGCTCTGGTAAAGACCTTGCAACGCAAATTCGCGCGCGCGGGTGCGATTGGACTTGCTGGCGGCCTTGCGTGCGCCGGTGGCGGTCAGGCCGGTGCGGCTCTGACGGGGGGGGCGCTTGGCCGCGGAGTTGCTAGGGGTATCACTCATCAGATGCTCTCCAGCAGATTGGCCATTTCGACAGCGACTTGTGCCGCATCGCGGCCTTTTTCGGTCTGGCGGGCAATAGCCTGTTCCATGTTTTCGGTGGTCAGGATAGCGTTAGCCACGGGCAACTGGTAGTCCAGCGAAATGCGGGTCACACCGGCGCCGGATTCATTGGCCACCAGTTCGAAGTGGTAGGTCTCGCCGCGGATGATGCAACCCAGTGCGATCAATGCGTCGTACTTGCCTTTTTCTGCCATGGCTTGCAAGGCCACAGGCACTTCCAGCGCGCCAGGTACGGTGACGTGGTCGATGTCTTTGTCAGACACTCCCAAGGCCAGCAATTCGGTCTTGCAGGCCTTGGCCAGCGCATCGGTGATGTCCGCATTGAAGCGGGCCTGCACGATGCCGATGTTGAGTTTTTTGCCGTTCAAACGGTCGGAGGCTGCGGTGCCTTTGTCTGCGCCAAACATGGGTGGTTCCTTGATTCGAATTATTTGCTGATGTAGCCGGTGATTTCCAGTCCGTAGCCGGTCATGCTTGGCATGCGACGAGGGCTGCCCATCAATTGCATTTTTTGCACACCGCACTTGAGCAGGATCTGCGCGCCGATACCGTAGGTGCGCAGGTCCATGCGACCGCGTTCAGGTGCCTGGGAAGCGCGGGCCGTGCCCTCAAACTGGTCCAGAAGCTGAGCGCCGCTTTCGCCGCAGTTGAGCAAGACCACGACACCTTTGCCTTCTTGGGCAATATGGGCCAGTGCCGCATCCAGGCTCCAGGAGTGCATGCTGCGGTTGACCTCCAAAGCGTCCAGAACTGAGAGGGGCTCGTGAACGCGGGCCGGCACTACGGTCTCGGCGGTCCACTCGCCTTTGACCAACGCCAAATGAACGCCCTGGCCGGTGCTGTCTTTGAAAGCATGGGCAGTGAACTCGCCATAAGCGGTTTTCAAGGGGCGTGTACCGACCTGTTCGATCAGCGACTCCATTTGGCTGCGGTGCTGAATCAGATCCGCAATCGTGCCGATCTTCAGGCCGTGCTCTGCAGCGAACAGCTGCAAGTCGGGCAGGCGGGCCATGGTGCCGTCGTCTTTCATGATCTCGCAGATCACCGCTGCAGGGCTGCAGCCGGCCATGGCGGACAGATCGCAGCCTGCTTCGGTATGGCCGGCGCGCATGAGTACACCGCCGTCCACCGCCTGCAGAGGGAAAATGTGACCGGGTTGCACCAGGTCCGTAGCTACTGCGTTTTTGGCTACGGCTGCCTGCACGGTCTTGGCGCGGTCGGCTGCCGAGATACCGGTGGTCACGCCTTCCGCGGCTTCAATCGACACAGTAAAGGCGGTGCTGTACACCGTGCCATTGCGCGCTGCCATGGGAGGCAGTTTCAAGTGTTCACAGCGTTCACGGGTGAGAGTCAGGCAAATCAGGCCACGGCCGAACTTGGCCATGAAGTTGATGGCTTCCGGCGTGACATGGTCTGCCGCCAACACCAGATCGCCTTCGTTTTCACGGTCCTCCTCGTCCACCAGAATGACCATGCGCCCGGCGCGCATGTCGGCAACGATGTCTTCAACGGGGGAGATGGGCACGGGGGAGAGGGAGGTCATGCAGAAGGGCTTTCCAAAACTCGTTCTAAGGCGGGGCCCTGAGGATGCGGCGCTCCTGCAGGATGCACGGTACCTCAGTAGTAACCCCCGATTATCGCCGCTTTCACCCTTCTGCCGGCGCCGGCCTGCAGTGAGCCGGCTGCAATAGGGGTATCAGTCCAGCGAGGCGCTCCAGCGCTCGTTCCAACCGGTTTGCAGGGCGCGCCGGTCCCGTTTGGTGGGGCGTCCGCCTGCAATCGTATGCGCGGGCTCCGGACTCAGGCGCTGTTGTTCCGCGGCTGCCAGACGTTGTTGAATACTTTCCGGGGTTTCGGCATACATCAACTGCGCCACCGGTGCCGGCCCGCGTTGCTCGCTAATTTGCAGTACTTCGACCGTGCGCTTGACCTTGCCCTGCCAGATGGTGAGGGTGTCGCCGGCTTTGACCTCTTTGGCCGGCTTCACATCCCGACCTTCCCATTGCACCCGTCCCAGATTGACTTCATCCGTGGCGAGTGAACGGGTTTTGAAGAAGCGGGCCGCCCACAGCCATTTGTCGATCCGGGTGCTTTGCATGCAGGTGTTGTTCAGGATAGGTGGACGGGCAATCGTACACAAGCATCCAGACCTGTGCAGGCGGTACCGGAATACCGGTTGTTGAGCTGGATGGTGCCGCCCAATGCAATCACCATTTCGCGGGTGATGGTGAGGCCCAACCCCGAGCCGGAATGGGCGCTACCAGCTGCAAAGGGCTGGAACAGGCGCATTCGCAATGCCTCGGAAATGCCGGGGCCGCTGTCCGAGATGGTTAATTCGGCCTGGCCGTCTTCCTGCTGCAGGTGGATGTGCAAACGGCCTCCCTCCGGGGTCAGTCGGATTGCGTTGTGGATCAGATTTCTGGCCATTTCCCGGAGCATCCACTCATGGGCATGGACCGGACAGGGCTCGGTAACCAGTTCAAAGTCCAGGTTTTTTTCGGCGATCAAGGCGGAAAGGTCGAGTGCGATGGCCCGCACAGGTTCGGCCCAATCCATGGCGGCGAAGTCCTGTTGCTGGCGCACTTGCTCCACCTTGGCGAGCGACAACATCTGATTGGCCAGCTGGGTGGCACGGTCGACAGTGGCTTCTATTTCTTCCAAGCCTTGCCGAGCAGGGACGTCCCCCCGCAAGGCGGATTGCACTTGCACCTTCAGCACAGCCAGCGGCGTGCGCAGCTGGTGGGCAGCGTCGCGCACAAAGCGTTTCTGGTGGTCCAGCAAATGCTGCAGCTTGTGCATGACATGGTTGGTGGCCACGGCCAGTGGCTGGATCTCGAGGGGTAGCTCTGCTGCGGGAAGGGCCGTCAGGTCGTCTTCGCTGCGTTGCTCCAGCTCTTCACTTAACTGGCGCACAGGCCGGGTTGCCCGGTCCACCATAAAAAGTACGACGCCCGTGATCACGGTGATGAGGATCAGCTGCCGCTGCAAGGTGTCCAGGAGGATCTGCCGTGCGAGTGTATGGCGCAGTTCCAGCGTTTCAGCGACCTGCACCATGGCCATGGTGCGTTCCCGCCCGCTGGCCACCGGCTGCAACAACACGGCCACCCGCACAGCATCGCCGCGGAAAGTGTCGTCATAAAAGTCCACCAAGGCCGCATAGGGGCCTTGCGAAGGTATCTTGCCGGTCCAGATGGCCAGGTCTTGCTCTCCATCCACCCATTGCCCCTGGGCGTTGGAAACGCGGTAACTCATTCGGCTGCGGTTATCAGCTTCAAAGGCTTCCAGTGCCGAGTAGGGCACCTGGGCACGCAGGCGTGCATCACTCCCGTGGCCTTCAATGTCGAGCAGCTCACCAATCGCTTTGGCCGATGCGAGCAGGGTCCGGTCATAGGCCGTGTTCACAGCAGACAGGGCCTGCCGGTAGAGGCTGATGGTGTCAACCGCCACAAAAAGCAGGATGGGGATCAGAATGCCCAGCAACAGGCTTTTGCGCAGCGACGGTGTGGTGCCGGTGGCTGCCATGTCACTCAGCCTTGAGCAGGTAGCCCAGCCCGCGCAAGGTGACCAGGCTCACCCTGGTGGCGGTCAACTTTTTACGCAAACGGTAGACCACGACTTCAATGGCTTCATACTGCACATCAGCCTGCCCGGGGAATACCACTTCAAACAGGCGTTCTTTGCTCACGGCATGGCCGGGACGGGACATGAGCGCGCCCATCAAAGCCAGCTCTTTGGGTGTGAGGTCCATCACCTGGTGCCGGTGGTAGATGGCGCCACTGGTCCGATCCAGACGCAGTTCACCCACCTGCAGGTCGCTGCTTTGGGGGGGCGGGTTGTCAGCGTTGCGACGGTGCAAAGCCCGGACACGGGCTTCCAGCTCATCGAGGTCAAATGGCTTGGGCAGATAGTCATCCGCGCCGGCATTCAGGCCCAGCACCTTGTCCCCCACGGTGCCGCGCGCGGTGAGAATGAGCACCGGCGTGCGCAGGCCGTTGCGGCGGGCCAGCTTGAGTACATCGAGACCATCGACCCCCGGCAGGCTCAGGTCCAGCACCACCACATCCGGTTGCAGGTCAGTCCATCGCTGCAGGGCCACCGAGCCATCGCTGCAAACGTCTACCTGCATCTGTGCGCGCACCAGACTGCGCTGCAGTGTGGTGTGCAGTGCGGGGTCGTCTTCAATCAAAAGAAGGTGCATGGAACGAAGCGGGGCGCGGGTTTTACGGGTTTCCCCTAGGGTTTTTGGACAGCCGATTGACAGCCACGGCCCGCATCATAGGGCTTGCAATCAACCATAGGAGACTCCCCATGCGTCGCGATACCTTCCTCAAATCCATGGCCGTGATGGCCGCAGCCGGTGCCTTGCCCATGACGGCACGCGCAAGTGCCAACTTGAAAATGATGATTCCAGCCAACCCCGGTGGCGGTTGGGACGGTACAGGTCGCGCCTTGGGCAAAGCCCTGATTGACGCCAAATTGGCTGAAACCGTGCAGTACGACAACAAGGGTGGCGCTGCCGGCGTGATCGGTTTGGCGCAATTTGTGAACTCTGCCAAGGGCGACCCCAACGCACTGATGGTGATGGGCGCTGTGATGTTGGGCGGCATCATTACCGGCAAACCAGCGATTTCCCTGGACAAGGCAACTCCCATTGCCCGCCTGACCAGCGAATACAACGTGTTCGTGGTGCCTGCTGATTCCCCCTTCAAGACCATGAAGGACGTGGTCACCCAGATGCAAAAAGACCCCGGCAGCGTGAAGTGGGGCGGCGGTTCCCGCGGATCTACAGAGCACATCTGCGCGTCCATGCTGGCAACGAAGGTCAACGTGGACCCCAAGAAAGTCAACTACGTTGCCTTCCGTGGCGGCGGCGAAGCAACAGCAGCCATTTTGGGTGGCAACGTGTCGGTGGGTGGCAGCGGCTATAGCGAGTTTGCCGAATACATCACCGCCGGAAAGATGCGCGCGATTGGCGTGACATCCGAGAAGCGTTTGACCGGCATCAATGTGCCGACCATGCGTGAGCAGGGCTACGACGTGGTTCTGGGCAACTGGCGCGGTGTGTACGGCGCGCCCGGCATCACTCCTGAGCAACGCGCTGCATTGACAGACATGATCATCAAGGTCACCAAGAGCAAGGGCTGGGCCGAAGCGCTGGAGAAGAACGGCTGGATGCCAGCGGTGTTGACCGGCAAGGCGTTCGACGATTTTGTGGATAGCGATTTCGCCAGCTTGCGCGGCATCATGCACCTGTCCGGAATGTTGTCATGACCCCAGCGCTGAAAGCGCGGCAGGAAGCTGCCGTTGCATTCGGCGTTCTGCTCCTGGCCCTCGGGCTGGGGGCAGGCGCTTGGATCATTCCTTCCGAAGCCGGCTACGCCGGTATAGGGCCTGATTTTTTGCCTTGGGTTGTTTCGATCGCATTGTTTTTGTGTGGGGGCTCCCTGTTGCTGGAAGTCCGCAGAGGCGGCTTTCTCGACATGGACGATGAAGAGGACAGCCAACCTGCCTTTTGGCCGGGTTTCATCTGGATGTCTGTCGGCTTGCTCGTGAATGCAGCGCTGATCACCACCATCGGGTTTATCTTCAGTTGTACCTTGTGTTTTGTGTTTGCCGCGCGAGGCGCGCGCCTGGCACAAGGGCAGGCCGTAGGCGGATACCGGACCTGGGTGACCGACGCCGTAGTGGGCTTGCTGATCGCGACGCCGGTGTTTTGGATGTTTACCAAGTTTCTGGCCATCAATTTGCCAGGTTTGACGCAGGGTGGATGGCTCTAATGGAAATCTGGAATCAACTTCTTCAAGGGTTTGCGACGGCGGGTACGCCGGTGAACCTGCTTTGGGCCTTTGTAGGTTGTGCGCTCGGTACCGCAGTAGGCGTATTGCCTGGCATCGGTCCCGCCACGGCAGTAGCTATGCTGTTGCCGATTACCACTCAGGTTGAAGCGACTGCCTCCATGATCTTCTTCGCCGGTATTTACTACGGCGCGATGTATGGCGGCTCTACCACGTCGATTTTGCTGAATACCCCCGGCGAGACCTCCAGTATGGTGACCGCCATGGAGGGCAACAAGATGGCCAAGAGCGGGCGTGCGGGTGCTGCATTGGCAACTGCCGCGATCGGCTCGTTTGTGGCCGGCAGTATTGCGACTGTCGTGGTGACCTTGTTCGCGCCCTTGGTGGCTGAATATGCGGTCAAGCTCGGCCCGCCTGAGTACTTCTGCTTGATGTTGCTGGCTTTCACCACGGTGAGTGCCGTTCTGGGACAGAGCACCTTGAGAGGCCTCACGGCTCTGTTCCTCGGTTTGGCCATTGGCCTGATCGGCATGGACCAGATCACCGGCCAGGCGCGCTACACCGGCAACATGCCGGAGTTGCTGGACGGAATTGAAATCGTGCTGGTTGCGGTGGGTCTGTTCGCCGTGGCGGAGGCGTTGCACTTTGTATTGTTCGAAGGCAAGGTCGTTGAGACGGAAAACAAGTTGAGCCGTGTCACTATGACAGCCCTCGACTGGAAGCGCTCCATTCCGGCCTGGTTGCGGGGGGCCGCTATCGGTGCACCCTTCGGTTGCATCCCTGCCGGTGGAACAGAAATTCCGACCTTCCTGAGCTATGCCGCCGAGAAGAAACTGGCCAAGGGTGACAACCTGGCTGAGTTCGGCACCAAGGGCGCTATCGAGGGTGTTGCTGGTCCCGAAGCTGCCAACAATGCCACGGTGACCACCGCCTTGATTCCGTTGCTGACCTTGGGTATTCCGGTATCCAACACCACGGCTGTGTTGCTGGGTGCTTTCCAGAATTACGGGATTCAGCCCGGTCCGCAACTGTTCACCAGCTCGTCGGCTTTGGTATGGGCACTGATCGCCTCCTTGTTCATCGGTAACGTCATGTTGCTCGTGCTGAACCTGCCCATGGTGGGTTTGTGGGTGAAGTTGCTCAAAGTGCCCAAGGCCCAGTTGTACGCCGGCATTCTGATTTTTGCCACCGTGGGCACCTACGGCATGCGCCAAAGCGCGTTTGACTTGGTCTTGCTATACGCCGTGGGCGTGTTGGGCCTGGTGATGCGCCGCTTCAGCTTCCCGACCGCGCCGGTGATTGTGGGCATGATCCTGGGCCCCTTGGCAGAAGCGCAGCTGCGCAACGCCATGTCCATCGGTGAAGGCAGTGCCATGATCTTCTTGCAGCGTCCGATGTCGGTGTTTTTGCTGCTGGTGGTGTTGACCGTGTTGGTGTTGCCACGCGTGCTCAAACGCTTTCAGAGCAAGGCAGTCTGAAGGCTGTTAATGGCAAAGTAAGCTGCTGGCGCCCATCTGATGTGCGCGGACAGCTATCAAAATAGTAGCGATCAAACGGGGCATCTTAGTGCCCCGTTTTCTTTGGGCCTGAGCCATAGAGGCTTGATGCCGGCACCTTCGCAAGATGCGCTCGGCGGATGCTAATCTCTATCCATGGCAATGAAATGGAATTCAGCTTGGCTGCGCATGGCACTAACGACTGTGTGTTGCACCTGCAGCGTGGGCGCATACGCTGATACCGTGACGGTTGCGGTGGCTGCAAATTTCAGCAGCACGGCGCAGAAGATTGCATCGGATTTCTCGCGTGCATCAGGCCACGAGGTCAAGCTGGTGCCAGGTGCCACCGGCAAACTGTACGCACAAATCAAAAACGGTGCCCCCTTCCATGTGCTCCTTTCCGCGGATGATGAAACGCCTTCGCGATTGGTCAAAGAGGGCGCGGCGCTGGCCTCCAGCCAGTTCACCTATGCCATGGGACGTTTGGTGCTTTGGAGTGCGCAGACCGGCTTGGTGGACAACCAGGGACAGGTGCTGACCACCCCTTTCACGCGTTTGGCCATCGCCGACCCTAAATTGGCGCCTTATGGTGCTGCAGCGATGGAGGTGATTGCCAAACGGGGTCTGCTGCCGTCGGTGCAAACCCGCCTTGTGCAGGGGGAGAGCATCGCCCAGACCTACCAGTTTGTGGCAACAGGCAATGCACCGCTGGGCTTCGTTGCGCTGTCCCAGGTCATGCGCAATGGCCAGATAGATCAAGGCTCGGCCTGGCGCGTTCCCGCAGATTTACACCAGCCCTTGCGCCAGGATGCGGTGCTGCTGCAGTCCGGTATCGGCCAGGCTGCTGCGGTCGCATTTCTCGACTACTTGCGCAGCGACGCGGCCCGCAAGGCGATGCAAAGCGCCGGCTACGAATAGGTCCCCGTGATGCCCGGCTTCCCCCTGACTCTGGACGATGCGCATGCCATTTGGCTGACGCTCAAGCTGGCCACGGTCACGACAATCCTGCTACTGGTGTTGGCGACCCCTCTGGCCTGGTGGTTGGCCCGTTCCGGCTCTCGCTGGAGCGGCATGGTGGGGGCCGTGGTGGCTTTGCCGCTGGTGTTACCGCCCACAGTTCTGGGCTTTTATTTGCTGGTGAGCATGGGACCGCAGGGTTGGGTGGGGCAGTTCACGCAGTGGTTGGGTGTGGGTTTGTTGCCCTTTACGTTTGCCGGACTTGTCGTCGGTTCTGTGCTGTATTCGCTGCCCTTTGCAGTGCAGCCTCTGCAGAATGCGTTTGAGGCTTTGGGGGACCGTCCTTTGGAGGCGGCCGCCACACTGCGTGCTTCACCGTGGGATACGTTCTGGCATGTGGTGTTGCCTTTGTGCAAACCGGGTTTTCTGACTGCTGCGGTATTGAGCTTTGCGCATACGGTGGGGGAGTTCGGGGTGGTCATGATGTTGGGTGGCAATATTCCCGAATCCACCCGCGTGGTATCCACGCAAATTTACGGGCATGTGGAAGCGCTGGAATACACCCAGGCCCATTGGTTGTCCGGCGGCATGGTGGTGTTTTCCTTGGCCGTCCTCCTGCTGCTGGGCTGGCTCAATCCGCGCGGAAGCAGGTTGCGCACATGAACGCCATGCCTCACCGCATCGCGCTGCAGATGCACAAACCCGGCTTCCAACTGGATG
This sequence comes from Curvibacter sp. AEP1-3, assembly GCF_002163715.1. Lineage (GTDB taxonomy): Bacteria > Pseudomonadota > Gammaproteobacteria > Burkholderiales > Burkholderiaceae_C > Allorhodoferax. Next base: position 946,754 of record NZ_CP015698.1, on the reverse strand, counting down.
TGGATGTGCAGCTGCCAGCCCAAGGCATCAGTGTTCTCTATGGGCCTTCCGGGTCGGGCAAGACTACGCTGTTGCGTTGTATTGCGGGCCTGGAGCGTGCCAGCCAGGCGAGGGTCCACATACAGGGTGATGCGTGGCAAGACGATGCCCATGGCATCTTTCTGCCGACCTGGAAGCGTCCACTGGGCTATGTGTTCCAGGAGGCCAGCCTGTTTGCCCATCTCGATGTGGCCGGCAACCTCGAATTTGCACGCCGCAGGGCCGCTCCGCCTCGCCAAGGCAGCCCGCTGCTGACTACAGAGTTCGCCGTACGTACCTTGGGGCTGGAGCATCTGCTGCATCGGCGGACCACTGAGCTTTCGGGCGGCGAACGCCAGCGCGTGGCCATTGCCCGGGCGCTGGCCACCAACCCGCAACTCTTGTTGCTCGATGAACCTCTCGCGTCGCTGGACGAGGCGCGCCGCCTCGAGGTTTTGCCCTGGCTGGAGCGCCTGCGGGATGAGTTGCAGATTCCCATGGTCTATGTGTCCCACGCTGCGGACGAAGTGATCCGGCTGGCCGATACTCTGGTGGTGCTCGAACGTGGCCGGGTGGGGGCTTGCGGCCCGCTGCAAGAGGTTCTGGCGCGCACCGAGCCCTTGATTCGCATGGGTGGCGATGTGTCCAGCCTGGTCGTGGGGCAAGTGGTGGGGCATGACAAAACATGGCACTTGACGGAAGTCCGCCTCACTGGTGGCAGTTTCTGGTTGCCGGATTCGGGTCTCGCAGTGTGGCAGACCGTGCGCCTGCGGGTGCTGGCGCGCGATGTCAGCGTTGCAACGCGAATGCCCACCGATATGAGCATTCAAAACGTGGTGTCTTGCACCGTGTCCGAAGTGTTATCTGACCAGCACCCCGCGCAAGCGCTGGTGCGGTTGGACTGCCAAGGCACACCCTTGTGGGCGCGCCTGACCCGGCGTGCCGTGGATCAGTTGGCTCTGCAGCCCGGTCAGTTTGTGTGGGCACAAGTAAAGGCAATGGCTTTAGTCCGCTAGCGCGCAGGTTGCAAACTCTGTGAATTTTCACCCGTTCGGGGGATGACAGTTCAGGCTCGCGGACCTACGCTGTACGGTTGACTGCTCACAGCCTTGTAATGTCCCCAACCGCTCCCATTCCGTTCGAAGCTCCGCACAATACCCTGCTGCACCAAGCGCAGGCGGCATTGCAACGCGGGGATGTGGATTACAGCCAAGCTTTGTCCAAAAGCGCCTTGTTGCATGCACAGCGGCGAAGCGATGCGGGTGGCCAAGCCAGAGCGTTGCTTTACCTCTCGCAGGGGGACAGGCAAATGTCCCGCATGCGGCGTGCGCGCGAGACGGCACAGCGCGCGGTCTACCTTTTCCAAACCGAGGGCGATGCCACCGGAGAGGCTGAAGCACTCACCACTTTGTCCCATGTGCTCAGCGTCATGGGCCATAGCGGCGAAGGCGTGGAAGCGGCTTTGTTGGCCATCAAACTTTGCGAGAATCGTGATCCGATCGGTGAAGCCCTGGCACGCAACTACTTGGGGGTGGCATATGCCCACAGCCAAAGTTTCGACAAGGCAGCTGAAGCCTTGCACCAGTCCATCCGGCTTCTGGAGGCTGAGGCGTTGTGGCCTGAATCCTGTTTGCCGCGCTTCCATTTGCGGGCGGCAGAGTTGCAGCGGTGTTTCTTTGACCGCTACTACCACGGCGCCTTTGTGACGCTGGAGCCGTTGCAAGCGACGCGAGACTTGCCTGAGCTCGCCACCTCTTCGGCCAGCAACGTACGTGCTTTGCAATGCCCCTACCGGAAAACCCGAGCGTTGTTGGAGTTGAGCTTCGGATTTGAGAGCTGTTGGTCCGGCGATCTGGAGGACGCTGCACGGCGCGCCGATGCCGTGTGCGCCAGCGTGGAGAAAGGCACGGACCAACCCTCTGTGCGATTGATGGAAATCTGGCTCCGGGCCGAGATCGCTTGGGCGCAGCAGGATTGGCTGAATGCCGAGTCCCATGCGCAGCGCTTGCAGCAGTTGGCTTTGCGGGCCGAAAACGAGCACCTTCGTGCAACCTCTCACTTGCTGTTGGCGCAGCTTTATTCGGCGCAAGCCAAAGATGCACTCGCGCAAACCCAGCTGCGTCTGTTGAAGATGCAAGAGACCCATCTTCGCAATGAAAGTCTGCACAGTCGGGAGGAACGGGTGGAGTGGCAGCTACGCGCCCGTGCCGTCCATGCGGCAAGCAGGCAACTCGAGCAGGAAGCGCGGCGTCTTGAACAACTGGCTTTGCAGGACGCGCTGACAGGTCTCTACAACCGTCGTCATCTGGAACAGATGGTGCCCGGCATTCTGGCGCGGGCACGCGAGAGGGGCCTTACTCCCGCCATGGCCTTTGTGGATGTGGATCACTTCAAGCGGGTGAACGACCGCTTTTCACACAGCGTGGGGGATGAGGTGCTAAAGGCTTTGGCCCACATTCTCAGCAGCTTTGTGCGGGAGGGCGATGTGCCGGTGCGCCTCGGCGGAGATGAATTTGTAGTGGTGTTCACCCATGTGGATGCCCACAGTGCGCAAGCCTTGGTCGCCCGCATTCACAAAGCGGTGAATGAATTCGATTGGGGCCATCTGCGCGATGGTCTGGAGGTAACCGCCAGTTGCGGATTGGCTCTGGCCCAGCCTCAAGACACTCTGGAGTCCTGGTTGCACCGCTGCGATTTGTCAATGTACGTAGAAAAAGACTCCCGGCATCAGGACTTGGCCTGAGGCCGTTCGCGTGCAGCGGGCTTAGCTTTTCGCAGCTGCCATAAGTGCGGCAAAGCCTACGAAAACGCCACCGGTCAGCCGGTTAAAGGCGCGCATAACGCTAGCGCGACGCAGGTAGTTGGCGAGCTTTTGTCCGCTGGCGGCATATATAAAGTACCAGGCCACTTCCACCACCGCAAAGGTGCTCAGCAAAATGCCGAACTGGGGTATTTGCGCGGCTTCGGGGTTTAAAAACTGTGGAAAGAATGCGGCTGCAAACAAAATGGCTTTGGGGTTGCTGGCTGCCACCAGGGCGCCTTGCCGGTATTGCGCCCAAAAACCGGTGGGGCCTGAAGTCACCGTGGCTGGCGCTGTCGAGCCCTCGGGCTGGTCCTGAACGGGGGAGCGCCAGCACTGCACACCCAGGTAGGCCAGGTAGGCGGCGCCCATCAAACGCAGGGCTTCAAACACCGCCGGAAACGCCTGCAACAGCGCCCCCAGTCCGGCCGCAGACAGGCTGAGCATCAACATCAAAGACGTCATGCAGCCCGCCATGTTGACGATGGCAGCGCGAATCCCGTCGCGCGCGCTGGTGCTCATGATCAACAGCATGTTGGGGCCGGGCGTGGCAGACACCACAAACGTCATCATGACAAACAACCACCAGGTGTGAAGCGACATGGGGAAACTCCTATTTCAATAATGCGGGGGCAACTCATCGCGCAGGTTGCGCGCGGTGCCGGGTTCGGGTGCTTGCTGCCGCAGGTGCGTGAGCTCACGGATGAGCAGATCGATCTGCCCCTGCTGGCGGATGATGATCTTGTCTAACTGGTCCAGCGTGTCTTCGAGGTAGCTCGCCTTGATCTCCAGATCGTTCAGGCGTTGTTCATTGCGGTCGTTCGGTTCCATGCAAGTATTGGACACCAAGTCAGGAAGCCTGCTGCGATTCACCTGAATGAATCGCTTTGCTCCTGATTTGATAGTGACTTGCGCTTACTCCACGGGCGCTATAGGCCAAAAATGCCTTAAATTTCCGGACTGGTGCACCCGGGCCATTTCCGCTTTTACTGCTTGGCTCCGAGTTCCAGCGCGGCCTTGCGTGCAAGCTCCCGCTCTACCGGGTCCTGCCGCTCCAGAGTGGGCCAGCCACTCAGGTGGGTTTCGGTGATCTTGCACAGGGCGGTGATCCACTCGGGGTCATCGTTCAGGCAGGGGATGTAATGGAACTCTTTGCCGCCTGCGTGCAAAAAGGCTTCGCGGGCTTCCATGTTGATTTCTTCCAGCGTCTCGAGGCAATCGCTGGTGAAGCCGGGGCAGATCACGTCCACACGCTCCACACCGGCTTTGCCCATCTCGATCAAGGTGGGCTCGGTGTAGGGCTCAAGCCATTTAGCGCGGCCGAGGCGGGACTGGAAGGTCACCTTGAACTCGTCCTTGCGCAGGCCCAGCGCCTCAGAAACCAGGCGCGCTGTCTTGAAGCATTCACAGTGGTAGATGTCGCCCAGGTGCAGGGTGCGCTCGGGCACGCCGTGAAAGCTCATCACCAGCTTGTCAGGGCGACCATGGGCCTTCCAGTGGCGCTGTACGCTGGCCGCCAAGGCGGCGATGTAGCCGGGGTGGTCGTGGTAGTGGTTCACAAAACGCAGCTCGGGAATGGAGCGGGTTTGCTGGCCCCAGGCGTACACCGCATCAAACACGCTGGCGGTGGTGGTGGCGCTGTACTGCGGATAGGCCGGCACGATGAGTACGCGGGTAAAGCCTTCCGCCTTCAGTGCGCTGAGCTGGGAGGGGATGTTGGTGCTGCCGTAGCGCATGGCCCAGCGCACTTTGACCTGATGGTTGCGCTGACCCAGCCAGCCTTGCAGCAGCTTGGCCTGCTTCTCAGTCCAGACCTTGAGGGGCGATCCTTCGGGCGTCCAGATGCTGGCGTATTTGGCTGCCGACTTGGCGGGCCGGAAACGCAGGATGATGCCGTGCAGGATAAGTAGCCATAGCAGGCGTGGAATCTCCACCACGCGGTGGTCGCTCAAAAACTCGGCCAGGTAGCGGCGCACGGCCGGGGTGGTGGGCTCATCCGGAGTGCCCAGGTTGCACAGCAGCACCGCGATGCGGGCTTCCTGGCCATGGGTGTAGGCGGGTTCTGGGGAAAAAGGGGAAGGGAGTGCCATGGGGGTGATTGTCCGGTAGCTGGGGTTTTCAGGCAGCGTCGGGGTTTTTGGCGGCGTCGGGTGCCTGGGGCTCTCTGGTCACCAGTTGCAAGGTGGGGTGCTGGCCGGTGAGCAGCAAAAACATGGCGAACACCGGTCCTTGCATGTTGCGATCATCGGTGGGGCTTTCCAGCGCCTGCCAGGTCCGCGACTGCACGCCACCCCGGCTGCCCGTTTGCAGCGAATAGCCCATCAGTTCGGCGGCCTGTGCTTGGTTCAGACCGGCGGCCAGCCGCGCGGCTTTGAGCTGTTCGCCGGAGGGAACCGGCATCGAAAGTGGAATCAACGGGGTTGTGGTGGGCATGGTGGGCAAAAGCGGGAAAGGCACAATGGGATGAATGACACTCCCTATAGTAGCCGCCTCATGCCTAGCCGCCACCTGCTGAACCTGAGCGATATCCGCGCCATCACCCTCGACCTGGACGACACCTTGTGGCCGGTCTGGCCCGCCATTCACCGGGCGGAAGACATTCTTCACCATTGGTTGTTGGCGCATGCGCCGCTCACTGCCGCGCTCTATGCCGACCCGCACCAGCGCCGCATCTTGCGGGCGGATACGGAGGCCCAGTGGGCCGACCACGCGCATGACCTGAGCGTGCTGCGGCGCGAGTCCATCCGCCTGGCCTTGCAGCGCGCGGGCGAGAACCCTGCGCTGGCGGAGCCGGCGTTCGAGGTGTTTTTCGATGCGCGCATGCAGGTCGAGTTGTTTGACGACGCCATTCCTCTGTTGGAGGCCATGTCTGAGCGCTGGCCGGTGGTGGCGGTGTCCAATGGCAATGCGGATGTGAATCGCGTGGGCATAGGGCAGTACTTTGCGGCCAGTGTGAGCGCGCGCGATGCGGGGGTGGGCAAGCCCGATCCGAAAATTTTCCACGCTGCCTGTGATGCAGTGGGCGTGCAGCCCTCGCAGGTGCTGCACATCGGCGACGACGCTGCACTCGACGTGCTGGGTGCCCTGGGCGTCGGCATGCAGACGGTGTGGGTGAACCGCGAAGAGCACGTCTGGACCTACGACCAGCACCCGCATGTCACCGTGGGCAGCCTGCAGGAACTGCAGGACTTGCTCAGCGGCGACCGTACTTAAGAACTCCCGTCAGCGCGCCGGCCGCAGCACCAAAGTGCTTTCGGTGTGGGCGGCGATGTCTGCTTCGTCCAGCCACATGCGCACGTATTCGCCCTTGGCGTATTTCTCCGCCTGGTCCGCGTAGTGTTTGTCGGGCCACACGCCGCTCTGGCCCAGCGGATTGATACCCACGGCTTTGCCGGCATCTGCAAAATCAATCACCCGCCGCGTAGAGGGCCCATAGGTCACCGCCCAAGGGGCAGGGCCGATGGAGCCTGACAGGTTGTTGGGAGTTTCGCGTCCGCCGGGTACCGGGAAAGGCCCCACGTTGAAGATCTTGTCCAGGGGCTTTTGGCGCCCCAGAGGGTGGCCGTGCGTGAGCGTGTGGGAAGAGCCCCACCGCCAATCGAGCAGGCTGGTGCCGTAGAGGCCTTGCAAATGCTTGAGCGTGTTGGACCAGGCAATGCGCACCGTCTCAAAATGGCTTTCTTTGGCGGATGTGCTTACGTCATCCCACCAAGGTGAATTCGGGTCCGCCACCAGAAGGGGCAAGGCAAAGTCCAGCGCACGGGACTGGCGCAGGTTCTCAAACTGCACCGGGCCCAGCTCATCGGCAAAGGCTGCTTTCGACAGCTCGTACATCATCTGGGTGAACAGGGTGGCGGCGATGCGGTCTTCGGTGTAGGCGCCATCCCATTTGGTCAGCGGCTCCATGAAGGCTTTGTCATTGGGGTCGGTGACCACCGCAGCCATCACGGGCAACAGGTTGCGCAGGATGCGCGGGCCGTAATTGTTGGTAACGTCCAGTTGCAGCTTGCGGGCCTCCGCGCTGTTCCACTTGACGTCCGGTGTTTTCAGCAGGGCGTCCAGGCGCTGGGCGCGGTCTGGCAGGTTGTAGTAGCCCGGCACCGGCACGCCGCTCTTGGGTTGGGGCTGGTGGTTGGCCGACATGATGTAGCCGCGCGCCGGGTTCTCCTCTTGCGGGTTGAACTGGAACGCGTAAAAACCGGGTTTTTGGTCTTCGCCCTTGGCGGCATCCAGGATAAAGGTGGGGTTCACCCCTTGCGGACGCTGGGGTAGCAGGCCGGCTGCCCACCAAGCGATGTCGCCTTTGGCATTGGCCCAAACAATGTTCAGGCCGGGCGCGTGGATCTTGCTGGCGGCGTTGCGGGCCTTCTCCAGCGTGTCGGCGCGGTTGAGTTCATAAAACGCTTGTTGCACCGGATTCTCGGTGACCAGAAAAGCCCACCACATCGAGATGGGAGTGGCGCCCAGGCTGTCTTTGAATGCGTCGTTGATGACCGGGCCATTCGGTGTGCTGCGCAGGCTGATGCGCACCGGAGGTTCTCCCTTGACCTGAATAAGTTCAGACCGGGTACCCATGTCGACCCACTGGCCTTGGTGCCAGACCTGCTGCGGGTTGTCGGGGTTGACTTTCTCAGCAATCAAATCGATGTCGTCGTTCTGGAACATGGTCAGGCTCCAGCCGAAATCCTGGTTGTGACCCAGGAGCGCCGTGGGGTTGAGCGCCTGAAAGTGGCCGAACAACTCAAACCCCGGACTGCTCAGGTGCGCCTCGTACCAGACGGCGGGCGCGGAGAAGGCAATGTGCGGGTCCCCCGCCAGCAGCGGGCTGCCGGACTCGGTACGCTTGCCTGAAATGGCCCAGGCATTGCTGCCCTCCAGAAGAGGAATGCCCCCCAGTTCGGTGGCTTGCAGACTCACCGCGGCGATGCGGTTCAGGCTGTTCCAGTCGCTGTCGCTCAGGCCTGCACTACCGGCAGTGAGTGGGGTGATCACCCCCTCGGGGTGCCAGTCAATGTCAAAGGCGCGCAGATAGTTGGGGCCCAATTTGTCACGGATAAAAGTCATCACCGGTTCATTGCGGAAGGCGGCGGCAAAGCTGTAGGCCAGGTAGCCCCCCACGGCATAGGTGTCTTCCGGGGTGAAGGGGTGCGGGGTGATACCCAGAAGGTCAAATTCTAGGGGAACGCGGTGCTTGTCCTGGTACTGATTGATGCCGTCCAGGTAGTTCAACAAGGCCTGGTTGGCCGGCGTGCTGCGGTCCATTGAGGCCACCACTTTTTTTGCGTGCTCGCGCAGGCCCAGCGTGCGGAACAGCTTGTCAACCTCCAGCAACTTGGGGCCCAGCACCTCGGCCAATTCGCCGTTGGCCAGGCGGCGCACCATCTCGAGCTGGAACAGGCGGTCCTGGGCGTGTACATAGCCTAGTGCGCGGTAGAGGTCGGCCTCGTTCTGGGCGCTGATGTGGGGCACGCCGCGCTCGTCATAACGCACCGTGACCTTGTTGCCCAGGTCAGTCAGCTCGATGACGCCGCTGCGTACCGGTTGTTTTTGGTACAGATACCACCCGCCCAAGCCGCCTGCGGCCAGCAGCAACAGGGCCAGCAGCAGGCCCACCAGTTTCAATGCCAGTTTCACAATCAGTCTCCAGATGCTGTGGCAGCCAGTCTAGCGCGCCAAGCTTTGCCCCCAGAAGAGGGTTGTCGCCCATGTGGCGGCCCCCTGTGTTGGTTCAAGCGGTGCCCAGGGACTCTGCAGCCGCCATGCCACTGCGGATGGCGCCTTCCAGCGTGGCGGGGTAGGGGCCAGCTACGTAGTCGCCGCAGGCCCAAAGGCCCGGGGCTACAGCCTGACCGGGGCGTTGCAGCGCGGGTGTGCAGGCAAAAGTGGCGCGTTTTTCGATCACCGTTTGCACAGGCGTGAGTTCCAGCCCCAGCTGCGTGCGGGCCTGTGCCAACACCTGACGCTCCAGCGTCTCTTTGTCGCCGTCGCTGGCACTGACCACAAAAGCGAGCAGGCCACGGGTGCCATCGAGCTGGCCGCGATCGAAAACAAACTGGGCCGGGTGGTCCGCGTCATCGCGCAGCGCCACCATGGGTCGGCTCAGGGCGGCGTCGGGGGCGTAGGAATAGACGGTGGCAATGGCTTCGAACCGCAAGGCTTCGGCCGTAGTTGACCACTGCCGCAAGCTGTCTGCTATGGTTTCAGGAGCTGCTCGCGCAGATTCCATGAGCGCGGAGGCCGCATTGGACGATGATGTGGCCCAAATGACGGCGTCAAATGCTTCGCCATTCACTTGCCAGGTGTTGTCGTGTTGGAGGCTTGTCACCCGCATACCGGTACGCAGCTCTCCACCTCGGTTGACCAGCCACTCTGCCGCGGCGGCTGGAAATAGGCTGGAGAGATCGCGTGTGGGCAGCAGCAGGTTGGAGCTACCGCGCCCGCCGAACAGCGAGTCGCGCAGCACGGTCAGAAAGACCTGGCCACAAGCCCGCTCGGCGGGCGTGTTGAGTGCCGAGACACACAGCGGGGCTATCAGCATGGCTTTGATGGTGGGGCTTAGGGTGCGGCACAGGTCTGCAACGCGGGTGCCCGGTGCGCATTGGAAGCCCGCGAGTTGCCAGCCCACCGAGGCCCGCAGCAGGCTCCAGCGGTCGGCCCAGGTCCAGCCACGGGCGGTCGCGATGCCCGCCAGCGCGTCCAAGGGGCTGGGCCAACTCGGCAAGGCCAGGCCTTCGCCGTCGGCAAAGCGCAAGTCCAAGGGCAGGCGCTGCAGGTGGGTGGCGGGGTCTGCGCCCACAGTACGCATCAGCTCCAGAGTGCGGGTGTAGGCGCCAATCAGGATGTGTTGGCCGTTGTCCAGCACCACTGGCGTGCCGTCAGGCAATGTGCCGTTCAAGGCTCTGGCGCGCCCGCCGACTGCGCGAGCTGCTTCAAAAACGATAGCGCGGTGCCCGGCGAGTGTCGCCGTCACTGCAGCCGCCATCCCGGCCCAGCCGGCGCCGACGATGGCGATTCTCATAATCTTCCGAGCGCCTGCACCTTCCACGCCAGCCAGAACTTGCGCAGCGGGGTGAGGCTGACGCGCTGGTGCAGCACCTGGAAGTTGTCGCGCTCAATCTCGGTGAGCAGGGCGCGGTAGATGCTGGCCATCATCAGGCCGGGCTTCTGTGTGCGGCGGTCGGCGGCAGGCAGCAAGGCCAGTGCCTCGTCATACAAGCCTTGGGCGCGCTGGGCCTGAAACTTCATCAGCGCCACAAAGCGGTCGGAGTAGCTGCGTTTGAGGATTTCGTGCGCCTTCACATCGAACTGCTGAAGCTCATTGACCGGCAGGTAAATGCGCCCGCGCATGGCGTCTTCCCCCACATCGCGCAGGATGTTGGTGAGCTGCAGGGCCTGGCCCAGTTTATGGGCGTACTGGGTGGTTTGCGGGTCGGTCTGGCCGAAGATGCCGGCTGCCACTTCGCCCACCACGCCAGCCACCAGGTGGCAATAGCGTTGCAGGCCGGGGTAGTCGAGGTAGCGGGTTTGCTCCAGGTCCATTTGGCAGCCATCAATCACGGCCAGCAAGTGGCGGGCTTCGATGTTGTAGGCAGCGGTGTGTGGCATGAGCGCCTTCATGACCGGGTGGGTAACCGTGCCGTTGAAGGATTGCTGAACTTCGGAGCGCCACCAGGCGAGTTTGGTGGCAGCCACTCCGGCGTCGACCATGTCGTCCACCACATCGTCCACCTCACGGCAGAAGGCATAAAAGGCGGTGATGGCGGCGCGGCGCGGGGCAGGCAGGAAAAGAAAGGCGTAGTAAAAGCTGCTGCCGGACGCAGCGGCTTTTTCCTGGACGTATTGCTCTGGGGTCATGTTGGGTATTGTCGTTGAGGCCACGCGCAAACTTTTGGACGCGTCGAGTGCCCTTCTCAGGCGTATGTGGTGGCGCAGACAAGAGGCGGGCTGTGCGCTTTGCTCCGTGTCCCCCGCCCGCTGCGCGGGCTCCTCCTTGACCTACGCAAAACGCACAGCCCGCCTCTTGTCAGCATGGGCACTCATGGGTGGCAGTCAGCAGCTGAAACAGTGCCTTGCATTCACATCCACAAAGCCCGCCACACCATCACCCCGTAATCCCACGCATACAGCTTGGGCCGGCGCTCCAGGGTGCGGTAGTTCATGGCAGCGATCTTGTCCAAAATGCGCAGGCCGCCTTGCACCACTAGGCGCAACTCCCAGCCGGCCCGGCCGGGCAGGCGGTGTACCAAAGGAGCACCTTTTTGCATGCTGGCGCTTGCCTGCTGTGCGCAAGCAGCTATCAATTTGGTAGCGTTTGGGGTCTGCTTGCGCGCCAGAATATCCGCCTGGTTCACGCCAAAGCGCTCACAGGCTTCCTGCGGCAGGTAATAACGGCCACGGGGAATGTCCACACTCAGGTCCTGCCAGAAGTTGATAAGTTGCAAGGCGGAGCAGATGGCGTCGCTCATTTCCAGGGACTCCGCGTCCTGCACGCCATAAAGGTGCAGCAGCAAGCGGCCCACCGGGTCGGCGGAGCGGCTGCAGTAGTCCAGCAGCTCGGCGTGGTCACGGTAGCCGGTGCCGTCGCGGGTCTTCTTGGTGTCTTGCACAAAGGCGTCCAGCAGGGCATGTAGCAGATGGACGGGCAGGCCGTGGGCCTCGTGCTGGGCACGCAGCGGGCCGAAGACTTGGGGCCAGCGGGCCAGTGCCTCGGGCGCGTCATCCAGGCCGCTGCGGTACATCGCGAGCTCGGCCAGGCGCTCGTCGGCGTTGGCGTCACCTTCGTCGGCAATGTCGTCTGCAGTGCGGGCAAAGTGGTAGATCGCCGCAATCGGCGCCCGCAAGTGGGGCGGGCACAACACCGAGGCAACAGGGAAATTCTCGTAATGCGTGATGGGGGCAGCGACTGGGGCCAAAGGAGCAGCGGAATCGGGCAGGGCGGGCATGGGCGGCATTGTGCCTGCAGCTTGACAAAGATCAGTGCGCCGCTTAAATTACTAACCAACTGGTCATTAACTTGTCATGCATGCTTTTTTGACCCTCCGTCCACCTTCACTCCGCTGTCACCATGTCTCCTCACAAACTACTTCTTGCCACGCCGGTTTTGCTCAGCGCCTTGCTGTTGACCGCCTGTTCCAAGCCTGCGCCTTCTGAAGAGCCGGTGCGTGCTGTCAAGCTGATGACGGTGGGTGTGGGCAGCATCCAGTCGAGCCTGGAGTTTTCTGCCGATGTGCGGGCACGTGTGGAGTCCCGGCTGGGGTTCCGGGTGGGCGGCAAAGTGGTGCGCCGCGCTGTGGAGCTGGGGCAGACGGTCAAAGCCGGGCAGGTGATCGCCCAGCTGGATCCGCAAGATTACAAGTTGGCGGCTGACGCCGCTCGCGCCCAGGTGGCCGCAGCCCAGACCAACCGCGACCTCGCAGCCGCTGACTACAAGCGCTACAAAGAGTTGCGCGACCAGAACTTCATCAGCGGTGCCGAGTTGGAGCGTCGCGACACGGCCCTCAAAGCCGCCCAGGCCCAGCTGGAGCAGGCGCAGGCCCAGCTCAACAACCAAGGCAATCAAGCCGGCTACACCACACTGGTGGCCGATGTGTCGGGCGTCGTGACGGCAGTGACCGCAGAAGTCGGCCAGGTGGTGGCTGCAGGTACACCGGTGGTGCAGATTGCACAGGATGGTCCGCGCGATGTGGTGTTTTCTGTGCCTGAAGACAAAGTGGCTTTGATCAAGCAAGGCTCCAAGGTGGATGTGCGCGTGTGGGCGAGCAAAACCCAGGTGGAAGGCACGGTGCGCGAAGTCGCTGCCAGCGCCGACCCGGTGACCCGTACCTTCACCGTGAAGGTGGCACTGGAGGCTAAAGATGCCTTGCCCTTGGGTAGCACGGTGTCGGTGTCGCCCAAAGCCCTGGACCGCGGTGCGGTGCAAGTGATCAAGCTGCCGACCTCGGCGCTGCTGAAGGCGGGCGAGGGAAGCAGCGTGTGGGTACTGGACAGCGCGACCATGACAGTCAAACCCCAGCCCGTAGTGGTGGCGACGGCAGACGGCAATGACGCCGTCATTACCCAGGGCCTGATGCCCGGAATGCAGGTGGTGGTAGCAGGGGTGCACGTGCTGTCACCCGGCCAGAAAGTTTCCATCTACAAGGAAAAAGGCGCAGTAGCGCCCGCCCCATCTGCACCAGCAGCTATGGATTCTGTAGCGCCTTCTGCCGCAGCGGCTTCTGCTGCCGGCAAGTGAGGTCGCCATGAACCAAGAACCAAGCAAGGGGTTTAACCTCTCCAAATGGGCGCTGGACCATTCCGCGCTCACTCGTTATTTGATGATCGTGCTGATGCTGTTGGGCGCTGCCGCCTACTTCCAGCTCGGCCAGGACGAAGACCCGCCATTCACCTTCCGAGCCATGGTCGTGCGTACCTACTGGCCCGGTGCCACCGCCCAGCAAGTGGCAGAGCAGGTGACCGACAAGATCGAGCGCACGCTGCAGGAAGTGCAGTACGCCGACCAGATCCGCAGCTACTCCAAGCCCGGCGAGTCCCAGATCATTTTCCAGATCAAGGACTCCAGCAAAGGCAGTGATGTTCCCAACGTCTGGTACACGGTGCGCAAGAAGATCGGCGACATGCGCGGCACCTTGCCGGGCGGCGTGGTCGGTCCGTTTTTCAATGACGACTTCGGCGATGTGTATGGCGTGATTTACGCGCTGGAAGGCGACGGCTTCAACTATGCCGAGCTCAAGACCTTTGCCGACGATGTGCGCCAGCGCCTGCTGCGCGTGCCCGATGTGGCCAAGGTGGAGCTGTTCGGCGCGCAGGACGAAAAGCTCTACATCGAGATCTCCCAGAAGCGTCTGGCCCAGTTGGGGCTGGACTTCAACCAGGTGCTGGCGCAACTCGGCCAGCAGAACGCGGTGGAATCCGCCGGTGCAGTGCAGACCCCGCTGGACGTGGTGCAAGTGCGTGTAGGCGGCCAGTTCAATGCGGTCGCGCAGTTGGCTGACATGCCGATCCGCGGCGCCAGCGGCAACCAGTTCCGCCTGAAAGACATTGCCACCATCGGCAAGGGCTATGTGGACCCACCGTCCGTCAAAGTGCACCACCAGGGCAAGGAAGTGATTGCGCTGGGCGTATCCATGGCCAAGGGGGGAGACATCATCGCCCTCGGCCACGCGCTGGAAAAAACGTTTGTAGGCATAGAGAAATCCTTGCCTGCCGGTATCAAGCTGGTGCAGTTGCAGGACCAACCCAAGTCGGTCTCCACATCGGTGAACGAGTTTGTACGGGTGCTGATTGAGGCGGTGGTGATTGTGCTGGCAGTGAGCTTTATCGCTCTGGGCCTGCACAAGCGGCCCGGTAACCACCCTTTGTGGAAGCGCTGGATCCTGGACGTGCGTCCCGGGTTGGTGGTGGGCATCACGATTCCTTTGGTGTTGGCCGTGACGTTCCTCGGCATGTACTACTGGGGCATCGGCCTGCACAAGATTTCGCTGGGCTCGCTCATCATTGCGCTGGGCCTGCTGGTGGATGACGCCATCATTGCCGTGGAAATGATGGTCCGCAAGATGGAAGAGGGCTACGACAAGGTGCGTGCAGCTACCTTTGCGTATGAAGTCACCGCCATGCCCATGCTGACCGGCACATTGATTACGGCAGTGGGCTTCCTGCCCATCGGTCTGGCCAAGTCGGTGACCGGCGAATACACCTACGCCATCTTTGCGGTGACAGTGCTGGCGCTGATCCTGAGCTGGTTTGTGTCGGTGTACTTTGTGCCTTATTTGGGCAACTGGTTGCTCAAGAGCCAGCCGCACCATGCCGGCGAATCTGTTCATCAGGAGCACTTTGACACTCCGTTCTACAACGCTTTCCGCCGCACAGTGAACTGGTGCGTGCAGCATCGCTGGACGACGATTGGTGCCACCATTCTGGTGTTCGCATTGGGTATCGTGGGTATGGGCAAGGTGCAGCAGCAATTCTTCCCGGACTCCAGCCGCCCTGAGGTCTTGGTGGATATCTGGTTCCCCGAAGGCACTTCGTTTGCCAACAACCAGGAAGTTACCCAGCGCGTGGAAGCCCGCCTGATGCAGGAGGCCGGTGTGGCTTCGGTGAGCACCTGGATCGGTTCCGGTGTGCCGCGTTTTTACTTGCCGCTGGACCAGGTGTTCCCGCAAACCAACGTGTCGCAGTTCATCATCATTCCGGTGGACTTGAAAGTGCGTGAGTCCTTGCGGGTGAAGTTGCCGGCTTTGTTGGCCAGCGAGTTCCCCGAGGTGCGTGGCCGCGTCAAGCTGCTGCCTAACGGTCCGCCCGTGGCCTATCCGGTGCAGTTCCGGGTGGTAGGCGGTGATCCGCTGGTGCTGCGTGATCGGGCCGACGAAGTCAAGGCCGCCATGCGCCAGAGCCGCAAAACCCGTGGTGTGAACGACAACTGGAACGAGTCCGTCAAGGTTTTGCGCCTCGAGGTCGACCAGGACAAGGCCCGTGCATTGGGTGTCAGCAGCCAGAGCATTGCCCAGGCCGCCAAAACCTTGTCCACCGGCACGACCGTGGGTCAATACCGTGAGGGTGACAAGCTGATC
The DNA here is from genome assembly GCF_002163715.1 of Curvibacter sp. AEP1-3. GTDB lineage: Bacteria > Pseudomonadota > Gammaproteobacteria > Burkholderiales > Burkholderiaceae_C > Allorhodoferax. The sequence continues at coordinate 931,370 of NZ_CP015698.1, read as the reverse complement.
GACATCGTGCTGCGCCAGCCACAGGATGAGCGCAACGCCATCACCGACATCGCCAATGCCTACCTGCCCACCAGTAGCGGCAAGTCCATCCCGATCACTCAGATCGCCAAGCCGGTGTTCACGTGGGAGCCGGGTGTGATGTGGCGCGAGAACCGGGATTACGCAATCACGGTGCAAAGTGACATCGTTGAAGGAATGCAAGGCGCAACCGTGACCGCGGAGTTGCTGCCCCAGATGAAAGCGCTGGAAGCGCAATGGGCCACCAAAGGTTTCAATGGCTATCGCATTGAAGTGGCCGGCGCGGTGGCGGAGAGCTCCAAGGGCTCTGCATCCATCGTGGCGGGTGTTCCCATCATGCTGTTCCTGACCTTTACGCTGCTCATGCTGCAGTTGCAGAGCTTCAGCCGATCGCTACTGGTATTCATTACCGGGCCTCTGGGCATTGCAGGTGTCGCCGGTGCGCTGATCTTGTTGGGGCGTCCGTTCGGATTCGTTGCGTTACTGGGGGTGATTGCCTTGATGGGCATGATCCAGCGCAACTCGGTGATCCTGATTGACCAGATCGAGCAAGACAGGGCTGCGGGCATCCCGGCTTGGGACGCCATTGTGGAATCTGCGGTGCGCCGTCTGCGACCCATCGTGCTCACCGCAGCAGCCGCGGTGCTGGCCATGATTCCGCTGTCTCGCTCCGTGTTCTGGGGCCCTATGGCGGTTGCCATCATGGGGGGCTTGATTGTGGCTACCGTGCTGACTTTGCTGGCTTTGCCGGCCATGTATGCAGCGTGGTTCCGGGTCAAACGCGAGATTCCTGCCGCAACTTGAAAAGAAGGGGCCCGCTTGCAGGTTAAAATAGCGGGTTGACCGATTTCAAACGGGAAGTCGGGGCTTGGCAGACGGGTTCTGCAGGGCTCTCGGCTCCCGTGTTTTGTTTTTTGCGCGGGTGGCGAAATTGGTAGACGCACCAGGTTTAGGTCCTGACGGTGGCAACACTGTGGGGGTTCGAGTCCCCCCCCGCGCACCAACCTTACATGGCATCCCAGCGATGCCGCAGGTGAAATCCCTGCCATACCAACATTAGGAGTGAACGATGGCCGTTACTGTAGAAACTCTGGAAAAGCTGGAGCGCAAGATTACGTTGACACTGCCCGTGGGCGTGATCCAGACCGAAGTTGACAGCCGTCTGCGCAAGTTGGCCCGCACCGTGAAGATGGACGGTTTCCGTCCAGGCAAAGTTCCCATGAATGTCGTGGCCCAGCGCTATGGCTATTCGGTCCACTACGAAGTGATGAACGACAAAGTGGGCGAGGCCTTTGCCACTGCCGCTAACGAAGCCAAGCTGCGTGTCGCCGGTCAGCCCAAGATTTCCGAAAGCGAAACTTCTCCTGAAGGTCAAATGGCTTTCGACGCGATTTTCGAAGTCTTCCCTGAAGTCAAGATCGCCGATTTGGCGGGTGCCGAAGTCGAAAAATTGACTGCGGACGTGACAGACGAAGCCATCGACAAGACCATTGAAATCCTGCGCAAGCAGCGCCGTACCTTTGCCCAACGCGCACAAGACACCGCGGCCCAAGACACCGACCGCGTGACCGTGGACTTCGAAGGAAAAATCGACGGCGAACCCTTCGCTGGCGGTAAGGCTGCTGACTTCCAGTTCATTCTGGGCGATGGCCAGATGCTCAAGGAGTTCGAAGACGCTACCCGTGGCATGAAGTCCGGCGAAAGCAAGACTTTCCCCTTGGCCTTCCCTGCGGACTACCATGGCAAAGACGTAGCCGGCAAGACCGCTGACTTCCTAGTGACCCTGAAGAAGCTCGAAGCCGCCAACCTGCCTGAAGTGGATGGCGCATTGGCGAAGTCTTTGGGCATTGCCGACGGCACCGTAGAAGCGCTGCGCGCAGACATCCGCAAGAACCTGGAGCGCGAGGTCAAGCACCGCCTGCTGGCTCGCAACAAACAAGCAGCGATGGATGCCTTGGTTGCCAAGGCCGAGTTGGACTTGCCCAAGTCCAGCGTGCAAGCTGAACTGGACCGCATGGTGGAAAACGCGCGTGCTGACTTGAAGCAGCGCGGTATCAAGGACGCCGACAAGGCTCCGATTCCTGACGATATCTTCCGCCCACAAGCAGAGCGCCGTGTGCGATTGGGTCTGGTGGTGGCAGAGCTGGTTCGCTCCAATGACTTGGCTGCCAAGCCCGAGCAGATCAAGGCTCATGTGGAAGAGTTGGCTGCCAGCTACGAGAAGCCCGCTGACGTGATCCGTTGGTACTACGGTGACAACCGTCGCATGGCTGAAGTCGAGGCAGTGGTCATTGAAAACAATGTGACCGAATACATCCTGTCCAAGGCCAAAGTGACTGACAAGTCCGTGTCCTTCGACGAATTGATGGGCCAGAACTAAAGCAAAGCGCAGGCGCAAACTTTGCGTCGCAGCGAAATGGGGCTTGCGCGGGACTTGCAGTCCTGCGTTTAAGCCCCATTTGCATTTTTGTCTGTCTTTTTCTGTACAGTTACACCCTACATTTTGGAGAGCTTATGAACGTGAAATACGGAATGTCCGGCGCAATGGAAACCCAGGCTCTGGGAATGGTGCCCATGGTCATCGAGCAATCGGGACGTGGTGAGCGTTCATACGACATTTATTCCCGTTTGTTGAAAGAGCGGGTGATTTTTCTGGTGGGGCCCGTCAATGACCAGACTGCCAATCTCGTGGTAGCTCAGCTGTTGTTTCTGGAAAGCGAAAATCCCGACAAGGATATTTCCTTTTACATCAATTCGCCCGGCGGCTCTGTGAGCGCCGGCATGGCGATTTACGACACCATGAACTTCATCAAGCCCGACGTGTCTACCTTGTGCACCGGCATGGCCGCGAGCATGGGGGCATTTCTGTTGGCCGCCGGCGCCAAAGGCAAGCGCTTTTCGCTGCCGAATTCCAAGGTCATGATTCACCAGCCTTTGGGTGGGACACAAGGTCAGGCGACAGAGATTGAAATTCACGCTCGTGAAATCCTGAAGACCCGCGAACAACTGAACAAGATTCTGGCGGAGCGCACCGGCCAACCTTTGGAAAAGATTGAACGCGATACAGAGCGGGACTATTACCTGTCTGCAGACGAGGCAAAGGAATATGGCCTGGTAGATCAGGTGATTGCAAAACGCCCCTGATTGCGACGGGCCAAGCGCCCACCTGAACGGTGCCTTTCCGACGGACAGGCACCGTTTTCATTTGGTTATCATTGCTTAACTTAGCGAAAAAAGGCAGACATCCATGGCCGAAAAAAAAGGCTCAACCAGCGAAAAAACCCTGTACTGCTCTTTCTGTGGCAAGAGTCAGCATGAGGTGAAGAAGCTTATCGCTGGTCCGTCCGTCTTTGTGTGTGATGAGTGCATCGATTTATGCAATGAGATCATCCGTGACGAGCTACCGGCGACCACCGAAAACAAGGAAGGGCGCAGTGACCTGCCCACGCCCGCAGATATCAAGGCAAACCTCGATAGCTATGTCATCGGCCAGGAACCTGCCAAGCGCACTCTGGCGGTGGCGGTGTACAACCACTACAAGCGCCTCAAGCACAAAGAAAAAGCCAAGAAAGATGATGTTGAGCTCGCCAAGAGCAACATCCTGTTGATCGGCCCCACTGGCTCGGGCAAGACGCTGTTGGCCCAAACTCTGGCGCGCATGCTGGATGTGCCCTTTGTGATGGCTGATGCAACTACCTTGACCGAAGCGGGTTATGTAGGCGAGGACGTGGAGAACATCGTTCTGAAGCTGCTGCAGAGCTGCAACTACGACGTAGAACGCGCCCAGCGCGGCATTGTCTACATCGATGAGATCGACAAGATTTCACGCAAATCCGACAACCCCTCCATCACGCGCGATGTGTCGGGCGAGGGCGTTCAACAAGCTCTGCTGAAGCTGATTGAAGGCACCATGGCCAGTGTTCCGCCGCAGGGCGGACGCAAGCATCCGAACCAGGATTTCGTGCAAATTGACACGACCAACATCCTGTTCATTTGCGGCGGTGCGTTTGCGGGCTTGGAAAAGGTGATCGAGAGCCGCACAGAGTCTTCGGGTATCGGTTTCGGTGCTGCGGTAAAGAGCAAGCAGCAGCGTGCATTGACAGAAGTTTTCAAAGAGGTTGAGCCTGAGGATTTGATCAAGTTCGGCTTGATTCCCGAGTTAGTGGGGCGTATGCCTGTGGTGGCAACCCTCGCTGAGCTTACTGAAGAAGCCTTGGTTCAGATCTTGACTGAGCCCAAGAATGCCTTGGTCAAGCAATATGCCAAGTTGTTGGCGATGGAGGGTGCGGAGCTGGAGATCCGTCCTGCTGCCCTGAAGGCCATCGCCAAGCGGGCTTTGATCCGCAAAACTGGTGCCCGAGGCTTGCGATCCATCCTGGAGCAATCGCTCATTGACACTATGTATGAGTTGCCCAATGCGGGCAACGTTGAAAAAGTAGTGGTGGACGAATCCACCATCGAAGAAAACAAGCCTCCATTGCTCGTTTATCGCGAGTCTGCCAAGAAGGCGTAGCCGGAATGGCCCCCAATAGCCTGATAAGCAAGGGTTTTGGGGGTATTCAATCCCACTTGTGGGGTTGCCCGGTTTTTCATAATCGGGTTGTGCTTGAAATCCGGGCTTTGCAGTCCATATTCCACAGGTAACGTAAAGGTTTTCCTATGTCCGGCCATATTCCCTTGCCTGCAATCCCCTTAGAACTGCCTCTATTGCCTTTGCGCGATGTGGTGGTCTTTCCTCACATGGTGATTCCGCTATTCGTGGGGCGCCCCAAGAGCATCAAAGCCTTGGAAGCGGCCATGGAGGCAGAGCGCCGCATCATGTTGGTGGCCCAGAAGGCGGCTGCCAAGGATGATCCGGTGGTTTCAGATATGTTTGATGTGGGGTGTGTATCCACCATCCTTCAAATGTTGAAGCTGCCTGATGGCACTGTCAAAGTGTTGGTCGAAGGGCATCAGCGCGCTACCGTCAACCAGATCTCGGAAGGTGAACTGCATTTCACAGCGAACGTTACCCCTATTGAAGTGCCTGCAGAGGCGACGGACGTAAGCCGTAAAGCCGGTAGTGAAGTGGAGGCGCTGCGTCGTGCAGTAATGCAGCAGTTTGACCAGTACGTCAAACTCAACAAAAAGATTCCTCCGGAAATTCTTACTTCCATCTCCAGCATTGACGACCCTGGTCGCTTGGCTGACACCATTGCTGCGCATCTACCGCTCAAGCTGGACAGCAAACAAGCCATTTTGAGTCTGCCTGAGGTCAAAGACCGCTTGGAAAATTTGTTTGAGCAGATCGAACACGAAGTCGACATATTGAATGTCGACAAGAAGATCCGTGGTCGGGTCAAGCGCCAGATGGAAAAGAACCAGCGCGACTTCTATTTGAATGAGCAAGTCAAGGCGATTCAGAAGGAGTTGGGCGAGGGTGAAGATGGCGCAGACATCGAAGAGATCGAAAAAAAGATCAAGTCTGCCAAGATGCCCAAGGAGGCGTTGAAGAAGGCCGAAGCCGAGTTGAAGAAACTCAAGCTGATGTCTCCCATGTCTGCAGAGGCGACGGTGGTACGCAACTACATTGAAGTGCTGACCGGCCTGCCTTGGACTGCCAAAACCAAGATCAAACACAACCTGGCGAATGCCGAGAACGTCTTGAATGAAGATCACTATGGCTTGGACAAAGTCAAGGACCGCATTTTGGAATATCTTGCTGTTCAACAGCGAGTCGACAAGGTGAAGGCGCCCATCCTGTGTCTGGTAGGCCCGCCCGGGGTAGGTAAGACTTCCTTGGGCCAAAGCATAGCCAAGGCCACGGGCCGCAAATACGTACGTATGGCGTTGGGCGGTATGCGCGATGAGGCGGAGATCCGCGGTCATCGGAGAACTTACATTGGAGCGATGCCAGGAAAGGTTCTTCAAAGCCTTTCCAAGGTTGGCACACGTAATCCATTGTTCCTGCTCGATGAAATCGACAAGCTGGGCACGGACTTCCGTGGCGACCCCAGCAGTGCGTTGTTGGAGGTGTTGGATCCGGAGCAGAACAACAAGTTTGGCGACCACTACGTAGAAGTGGACTACGACTTGAGTGACGTGATGTTTGTGGCGACTTCCAACTCCATGAACATCCCACCAGCGTTGCTGGACCGTATGGAGGTGATTCGTCTGTCGGGCTATACCGAAGACGAGAAGACCAACATTGCCATCACGTATCTGTTGCCCAAGCAGATGAAAAACAACGGTGTGAAGGATGCGGAGCTCTCTGTGTCTGAGGATGCTGTGCGCGACATTGTTCGCTACTACACACGTGAGGCGGGTGTCCGATCTTTGGAGCGCGAACTGTCCAAAATCTGCCGCAAGGTCGTCAAGGGCCTTTTGCTCAAGAAAATGCAGGCACAAGTGGTCGTTACCGCGGAGAACTTGAATGATTTCTTGGGGGTGCGTCGCTACACCTATGGTCGCGCTGAAGAGCAAAACCAGGTAGGCCAAGTGGTGGGACTCGCATGGACTGAGGTCGGCGGAGATTTGTTGACGATCGAAGCTGCTTTGACTCCCGGTAAGGGTGTCATTACCCGCACCGGTTCATTGGGGGATGTGATGAAGGAGTCTGTGGAGGCCGCGCGCACTGTGGTTCGCAGTCGCTCCCGTCGCTTGGGAATCAAGGATGAAACTTTTGAGAAGAAAGACATCCACATACACGTACCTGATGGTGCAACACCTAAAGACGGTCCGAGCGCTGGCGCAGCGATGGCTACTGCTTTTGTATCCGCGCTGACTGGTATTCCTGTCCGCGGTGATGTTGCCATGACGGGAGAGATCACCTTGCGAGGTGAAGTCACCGAGATCGGTGGCTTGAAAGAAAAATTGCTTGCTGCTTTGCGCGGTGGAATCAAGACGGTTTTGATCCCTGAGCAGAATGCCAAAGACTTGCAGGACATTCCCGAAAACGTCAAGAACGGACTCGAGATAGTGCCTGTACGTTGGATCGACCAAGTGCTTGAGTTGGCTCTGGAGTCACAGCCGGTTCCCTTGCCTGACGAAGAGCCGGTGCCTCCTTCGGTGCAAGCGGTTTCTTCGGACGCCTCTGCGCCCGCTGTGAAGCATTGAACGTCTGTCGGGGCAATGCAAAAATTTTTTGACTTTGCTCCGACAGCTTGAAAATGACGCTATAATTTGAGGCTTGAAACGCGGGAATAGCTCAGTTGGTAGAGCGCAACCTTGCCAAGGTTGAGGTCGAGAGTTCGAGACTCTTTTCCCGCTCCAATTCCGAAAAAGGGAAGCGCCTGCTTCCCTTTTTTATTCCTCTCCCTAGGTTGGGGAAACTGAAAAGTCGGCGCGGTAGCAAAGCGGTTATGCCCCGGATTGCAAATCCGGTTAGTCCGGTTCGACTCCGGACCGCGCCTCCAGATTTATCTGGTCGAAATGCCCTGTCAGCCTCGGTTGGTGGGGCATTTTTGTTTGACAATAGACACCCGTGCCTGAGTGGTGAAATAGGTAGACACATCGGACTTAAAATCCGCCGCTTCGTGAATAACGGGCGTACCGGTTCGATTCCGGTCTCAGGCACCATTCAATACTTTTAAATAGTCTCAGATCCTCTCAAAACCCGCATGCTTCCTTGGCATAGCGGGTTTTTTGTTGTCTCGAGTCGTCTCACTCGGTAGCATAGAAGCTCACGGGCGAGTTGGTATTTTTGTTGTTATGCCAACAGTGCTGGTATTTCGGATACCAACAAGGGTGAAAACATGGCACTTACGGATACGTTTGTTAAGGCGGTAAAGCATAAGGGGGCACCTCAGGGTGAGAAACACTCGGACGGGCAGGGCATGTACCTGCACGTCACTTCGACGGGAAAGTACTGGCGCGGAGCCTATCGATTCAACGGTAGACAGAGGACCGCAGCCTATGGGGTGTATCCGGAAGTTACGCTCCAGCAGGCGCGCAAAGCCCATCAGGAGCTCAAGGTACTACTCGCGCAAGGCCAAGACCCTAGCTTGGCAAAAAGAAACGCCAAAGTGGCCAAAAAGAGGGAGCTTGCCAACACTTTTGAGGCGGTGGCCACGGAGTGGTTGATCAAGACGGAAGCCACCCGTGCGGCATCCACCCATAAAAAGATCACAGCTTGGCTCACGCATGACGTCTACCCACACATCGGTCAGAAGCCTATTTCCGCGATCGAGATCGTGGACTTCATCGAGACTTTGAGGCACATGGAGCGAAGAGGTGCTTTGGACAGTTTGGAGCGAGTGCGTCAAATCTGCTCACAGATTTGGCGATACGCCATCATTCACCAACTGGCGAAGAATGATGTCGCTGCCAGCACCAGAGGTGCGTTTGAAAAGCATGTGGGCGGTCATAGGGCTGGAATCACAAAACCCACCGAACTCGCAAACCTGCTTCGTGCAATCGATGGATACCAGGGGCACCCCTACACTCTCGCAGGGCTAAAGCTTGAGCCGATGTTGTTTGTCCGTCCTGGAGAGCTCCGTCATGCCGAATGGGCAGAGATCGATCTGGATGCAGCGGAGTGGAGAATCCCGGCCGCAAAAATGAAAATGCGGATTGAGCACTATGTTCCATTGCCCACGCAAGCAGTCGACATTCTGAGAAAACAGTTTGAGCTTACTGGCCATGGAAAGTACGTCTTTCCGAGCCTTCTCTCGGGCGATCGGCCTATGAGCGAGAACACCTTGAATACTGCTCTTCGCCGCATGGGATACGACAATCAAATCCAGACGGCCCATGGTTTCAGGGCAACTGCCCGAACTATTATGGACGAGGTTTTGGGTGAGCGGGTTGACCTTATTGATCACCAACAGGCGCACGCCGTGAAAGACGCCAACGGCAGGGCCTACAACCGTACAACCCACCTTCCTGCCCGTCGGGAAATGATGCAGCGATGGGCTGATTATCTTGATCAGTTGAGACTCGGGCCCTCTTTACAGACTAATTCACCGGCGGAGGTCGTCCATGTGCCCAGCTAGACGCAGAGCGAGCGCATCAGAGCGCGAATACGCGGCGGACTTGGTCCGGTTGTACCGCCGAGCCAAGGAACAGCCGGACGGAATACTTTGCGTTAATCCCGAAGCTCCTCCTGAAGAGCAAGCAACGCTCGATTACAAAGACCCAGCGGTACTCCTGAGTGCGCTGGATCGCTTTGCCAGCCAGGGGTTCTTTGATGACTGGCTTGGTGGCGACGTAAAAAATCTTCTGATTCAAGAATTTTTCAATAAGCTTCGCGCCGAGGGCAAAACCCATGAAGTTGCCAAAGAGGAGACTGCACAGAAGTTTTGCATTAGTGAATCAACCGTTCAGAGAGCGCTTGTCAAGTCCAATCCGTGACACTTTCTGAGCCTGACATGTGATCAGGCTTTTTTCATGATCACGCCGTCTCATTTCACCTCAAAGGACGGCAATTCATGTCAAAAACAGTTCGTTTATTCGATGATCTTTCGGACAGCGCGTACGTTCGAGAATCTCAATTAGTTCGCCCCAGGGGCAAGCCAAACTCCGTTTCTCCGCTCCCGTTCTCCGCGCCTACTTTGTGGCGGAAAGTAAAGGAGGGATCTTTTCCTCCTCCGGTCAAGCTCTCTGCGAGGGTGTCAGCCTGGCAGGTAGGGGCTGTTCGTGCTTGGCTCGAAATGCAAATCACGGCAGGAGTAAGTCATGAGAAGTGATAAGCACCCCTGCTTCTGGACCCGTATCAGTGCCACTTCTTGCGGGATCGAGAGGCGTAGGTCCCAGGTCAGCATTGACTCTCTAGCGAAGGGTTTCGAGTTCTTCGGATATCGGTTCATCGTAATTTCCTCGACCGAGGGACGCCTGACTTTTCAGGTATTCAAGGGTGACTGCGTGAGGGATTTCTCAACTCGAAAGTCTGCGACAAAGGCACTTTCCGAACTTTGGCTCAAGTGGGGAGAAGCTTGAATGACTGATCGAAATGTCATAAATCAAACGAGCTCGGACAACGGGTCTCCACTAAATCAAGAGTCGACCGGAGGAAAAAATGAAGGCTCTGGCGCACATCCATCGGGCAAGGAGAGCTTCGCAAAAATGTACTCCTCGGTCATCAAAGACAAACGCATCACAGACAAGGATTTCCGCATTCTTGCGTTTATCAAGTCGTACTCTTCAAACTGGAGGGCATATCAGTCGCACATCGCTAGAGAACTAGGAGTCAGTGCAAGCACAGTCGCACGGAGTATCAAGCGACTCGATGCTGCTGGCTATTTGACATATGAAGTGAAGCAAACAAAAGCGGGTTCGGAACGCCGGAACCTTCAGATGCGACACTGGCCCTCCCATTGGAATGACACCCGCGCTAAGACCAAGAGGTCCAAAGCGCATCAAACAAAGTGGCGAAAAAATACGCCTGGTGTAGCCAAACATGAAGAGGATGGGCAATCAAATCTGACGGCTACCCCCATCAAAAGTGACAGCCTAGGCCTGTCAAATTTGACACACAACGAAGAGTCAAAGAATACGAAGTACGAAGATTCAGAAACAGAGAGTTATGACTTTGTGACCAACGGAGCTCTGCCAAGAGAGGTAATAAGGCAGCTATGGATGGCCTACAACTCTGTGCCAGAGGGGTTCGTACCATTCGATACAGAGCTTGCCAAGGAAATGTTCTCATCGGAGTACTTCAGGCTATGCGATGAATCGTCTCAGGTGTGGGCTGGATTGCAGTTACTGCCAGGCCAGAGAAACGAGTATGACTGTGATGCAGATGTATACGTGAGAGACGTCAAAAGCAGGGTGAGAAAACTTGACAAGGGAAACCCATTTCCCTTGAGGCTATTCGTTAAAAAAACGAATGAGGGGTTTGCTGTCTTCATCAACTCTGACTATTTGTGATGGTGCTGCATTTCAACTTCGACGATGAGAGTGAGCAGCGAAGTACGGCCAGATTGGTTTGGGAACCCCCTGCTACTCATGCTCACCTCGTCCGGGTTTCCCATACACAGCCTGGTTCTCCGCATTTGGGCATCGCAATTCTCCAGACGGATCGGAGCCTTCGCTTGGATGCCGGAGATCTCAATCCATTCGGGATCACTGTGATAGCGGCTTGGCCTGCAATCTCCGCAGTAGCTCACATGCCACCCGAGCCCTGGAGGCTAATCTTCGACAATAATCCGCCGCAGAAGAAGCAACATCAGGGGCGTAGGTATCAGGTTCAAGGAGAACCTGCGCCGTCTAGCCCGTAACGGGAGGAACAGATGGGAATATTTAGAAGCAGGGCGGTCAAACTCGCAGCCGCAGTCATGGCCACACAGGCTTGTTTAGTTTCGTGGGCATGGGCGCAAACCAACCCATATCCAACGCAGCCAATCGTTGATTCGATCACGCTGTCTTTGGTATCGGGATCAAAGAGTATGTGCAATTCCAAAGACACGCTGGCGGTTGCAGATAAATCTGAGGTGACCACAAACTCGGCGATGTTCGCCGTTGAACTGGATGCACAAACGCAAAAGAAATATCTCACGGTGACCAACTCTTCAGGTGGCGCTGAGGTCAAGATTGGTTTTGAGTCGCAGCCGGACGGGAAGAAGCTTCTCGACGCTGATCCCAAGATTTGGACCAGCCTAAATTTGACTCCCGCTGAGCAACAGCAGGTCATCAAGCGCTACGGTAAATTGATGGATGTGGTCAGATCATTGACTAATTCAGTCATCGGCAGACCGATAGCGCAGGGACAGAGCATCGAAATGTTGAAGGGGAACCTGTGCGAGCTCGCGATTGGTGTGCCAGGCAAGCCCAAGCGTTCTTCCTACAAGGTCGCTGGACTTACGCTAATCAACAACAGGCCAACCCTAGTGATTGAATACGAGGCGGAAGTGCAGTGTCAACTCAAAGAAGCCAACATTGATTTCGCAATGAAGGGGTGGACGACATTTGACGTTCAGTCAGGCTTGCCAGCTAATAAATACGACACTGGCTATGTGTTTTTGCCCGGCTTGGGCAAGATGGAGATGACAAGCGTGCAGCAATGCACCGTCACTTCCCCCTGATAGCACTTGCCTGCGTACCGCGCCCCACTATTGACCGAAGAGTTCAGCGCAAAAAATCGGTAGAACTTCGTCAATAATCGTTCGTAGCAACAAACACAACCGGGGCAGAAGGCGCAGCCAGCCCCTCAGGGGAGCGGTTTGGACAAGAAAAAGCTATCGGAAGCGGACATCTGCGAGAAGTTCATCACGCCTGCCATCCAAGGGGCAGGGTGGAACACGATCGAACAAATCTACCGGGAATACACCTTGCGGCCAGGTCGCGTGGTCGTGCGTGGCAAGCAGGCAAGCCGCGACAAAAAGTCCATCCTCCGGGCGGATTACGTACTCTTCTTCAAGGCCAACATTCCGCTGGTCGTTATCGAGGCGAAAGACAACAACCACAGCATTGGAGCGGGTATGGCTCAAGCCATTGCCTATGCCGAATTGTTGAACGTGCCGTTCTCCATCTCCAGCAACGGAGATGGCTTTATCTTCAGAGACGCCACATTGGCAACTGGCGTTCTGGAAACCGAGTTGAGCCTTGATGCTTTCCCGAATCCCGCTGAGCTGTGGGATCGGTATTGCCGATGGAAAGGCTGGACTCCGGAGGTGCGCAGCGTTGCGGAGTACCCCTACGCTCCCAGCAAAACGCCGCGCTACTATCAGCTCAACGCCGTTAATCGCACCGTACAGGCCATTGCAGGTGGCCAGCAGCGAGTGCTTTTGGTCATGGCAACTGGCACTGGCAAGACCTACACCGCCTTCCAGATCATCCATCGACTGTGGAAATCCACTTGGCGCTCCGACAAACCCTCCGGCCAGAAGCGCATCCTTTTCCTGGCTGACCGCAACGTGCTCATCGACCAGACGATGGTCAATGACTTCCGCCCTTTCAAGGGGGCAATGGCTAAGCTCAGCCCCAATGCCAAGGGCGTAGAGCGCGTGGATGCCGACACAGGCAAGCAATACGTCGAAGAGGTGGAGCTGGCCGTCAACAAGAGCACCAAGGTCGTCGATAAGTCGTACGAAATCTACCTCTCTCTGTACCAGGCTGTCTCTGGCACGGAGGAGGAGAAAAACATCTACAAGCAGTTCAGCCCAGACTTCTTTGACCTTATCGTGGTGGACGAGTGTCACCGTGGCAGCGCTGACGAAGATTCCGCTTGGCGCGACATCCTGACCTACTTCAGCTGCGCCACCCAGGTGGGTCTGACCGCTACTCCCAAGGAGACCAAAGACGTCTCCAATATCGAATACTTTGGCGAGCCGGTGTACGAGTACACCCTGCGCCAAGGTATCGAGGATGGTTACCTCGCTCCGTACAAGGTCATCCGGGTAGACCTGGACAAAGATACTTTCGGCTGGCGTCCAACAGAGGGCATGACCGACAAGTTGGGCAACGTCATTGAAGACCGCGTCTACAACGCGACCGACATGAACCGTAAGCTGGTTCTAGAGAAGCGCGACGAAGTCGTGGCCGCAAAGATCACCGAGTACCTCAAGGCTACGAATCGCTTCGACAAAACCATTGTCTTTTGCGAAGACATCGACCACGCCAGCCGCATGCGGCTAGCGCTCTCCAACGCCAACCAGGACATCTGCAAAGACAACCCCAAGTACGTGGTGCAGATCACGGGTGACAACGCGGAAGGAAAGAAGGAGCTCGACAACTTCATCGACCCGGAGAAGGACTACCCCGTCATTGCCACCACGTCCAAGCTAATGAGCACAGGCGTTGACGCTCAAACATGCAAGCTCATCGTGCTGGACCAGAACATCAAGTCGATGACCTTGTTCAAGCAGATCATTGGCCGTGGAACCCGCCTGCGAGAAGACCTTGGCAAGACGTGGTTCACCATCCTCGACTTCAAGCGGGCGACCGACATCTTTGCGGACAAAGACTTTGATGGGGACCCAGTGCAGGTTTACGAGCCCAAGGGAGCGCAGCCGATTGACCCTCCGGAGGAGTCTCCTCTGCCCGGAGTAATCGGCACTATGAGCGGAGAAGACCCGCTGGACAGCTTCCCAGGTTCCAGTCCCATGGCTCCTGGCTATGAGGGTGGTGAGGCGGAAGTTAAGCGTTACATCGTGGGTGGCACTGTCACCGTGGCAGTCGCCCGAGAACGTGTTCAGTACCTTAATGCCCAAGGCAAGCTCATCACCGAGAGCGTGCGCGATTACACCCGCATCAACCTAGCCAACCGGTTTACTTCTCTGGATGATTTCCTCCAGACCTGGAACGATGCAGACCGCAAAGCGGTCCTCATCCAGGAGCTAGAAGGGCATGGCGTTCTCTTGGAAGCCTTGGCGGAGGAGGTCGGCAAAGACCTGGACCCCTTTGACCTATTGCTCCATGTGGGCTGGAACATGCCCCCGCTTACCCGCCGCGAGCGGGCCAACCGGGTCAAAAAGCGCAACGTGTTCACGCAGTACGGCCCCGTAGCCCGCAAAGTTATCGACGCATTGCTGGACAAATACTCGGACGAAGGCATCACCTTGATTGAGAGTGACGACGTCCTACGCATTCAACCCCTAAACACCATTGGCAGCCCCGTGGAGCTGATTCGTAGCTTCGGTGGGCGGCCACAATACCTGTCTGCCGTAAAGCACCTAGAGCACGAGCTTTACGCCTCTGCTCCAACCTAGTCGTCCACTGGGGGCTGCACCTGCATCCTCCCGTACTTGTCTGAACCTGAATGTCTAATCTCTCCTCCGTTATCAAGTCTATCCAAGACGTCATGCGCCAAGACAGTGGCGTAGATGGCGATGCCCAGCGCATCTCCCAGCTCACCTGGCTGCTCTTTCTGAAGGTGTTTGACGCCCAGGAGGAAGAGCTGGAGATGACCCGCGACAGCTACCAAAGCCCTATTCCCGAGGAACTGCGCTGGCGCAATTGGGCTATCAATGAGGAGGGCATCACCGGAGATGCTCTTTTGGAGTTCGTGAACGGGCAGCTCTTCCCCAAACTCAAGGCCATTGCCGGAGATGCCGAACGCAACCCCCGTGGCTACGTGGTGCGCAGCGTGTTTGAAGATGCCTTCAACTACATGAAGAGCGGCCAGCTTCTGCGCCAGATCATCAATAAGCTCAACGCCATCGACTTCAACCGCCAAGCCGAGCGCCACCAGTTCAACGACCTTTACGAAAAAATCCTCAAGGATTTGCAGTCGGCGGGTAACGCTGGTGAGTTCTACACCCCCCGCGCTGTCACGCAGTTCATGGTGGACATGGTCAACCCCCAGTTGGGCGAAGTGGTGATGGACCCTGCCTGCGGTACGGGCGGCTTCCTGGTATGTTCTCTGGAGCACTTGCGCAAGCAGGTGAAAAACGAGCACGATCAAAGCGTCCTCCAGCGCAGCGTGCGCGGGGTGGAGAAGAAGCAACTCCCCCACATGCTCTGCACCACGAACATGATGTTGCATGGCGTAGAAGTGCCCAGCCAGATCAGCCACGACAACACACTGACCCGCCCTCTGCGGGACTATGGCCCGGCAGACAGGGTAGACGTCATCATCACCAACCCGCCATTCGGTGGGGTTGAGGAGCCAGGCACGGAGAACAACTTCCCGGCTGATGTGCGCACCAAGGAAACGGCAGACCTGTTTTTGGTGCTCATCAAGCACCTGCTCAAAAACCAGGGCAGGGCGGCGCTAGTGTTGCCCGATGGCACGCTGTTTGGCGAAGGCGTGAAAACGCGCATCAAAGAGCAACTGCTGCAAGAGTGCAATCTGCACACCATCATCCGCCTGCCCAACGGCGTGTTTGCACCGTACACCGGCATCAAGACCAACCTGCTGTTCTTCAGCAAGGGCACACCCACCAAAGACGTGTGGTACTACGAGCACCCGTATCCGGCGGGCGTGAAGAACTACAACAAGACCAAGCCTATCCGCATTGAAGAGTTCGAAGTGGAGAAGGCATGGTGGGGCAGCGAGGCGGATGCCTTTGCCACCCGTGTGGAGAACGAGTTCGCCTGGAAGGTCAGCATCGACCAGATCAAAGCGGCCAACTACAACCTGGACCAGAAGAACCCACATGTGGGCGATGTTCAAAGCCACGACCCTGAACAACTGCTGGCCGACTACGCCCGCCTGCAAGGGGAGGCGCAAGCATTGCGCGATGAGCTGAAAGAAATTTTGGCCAAATCACTCGCTAGCGCAGGTTGAGTAATCGCATGCTGCTATCAAATTTGAACCTGTTGGCTACCGCTCCGGGCGGTGTTCCACGTCTGCGCGAACTGATCTTGACGCTGGCGATGCAAGGCAAGCTAGTGCCGCAAGACCCGAGTGATGAACCCGCGAGCGAGTTGCTCCTGCGGATAAATCAAATACGTTCGGGTGTAATTCACGGGAAAAGCAAATCATTGCCAATATCTGGCATGGGCAAGAGCCGCCACCAAATCCCCGAAAACTGGGCATTGAGCCGTTTTGAGGAATTGTTTTCACTCGAATACGGTGACAGCCTGCCCGCACCAAAAAGAACAGAGACCGGCGAATATCCCGTCTATGGCTCAAATGGTGTCGTTGGCACTCACAACGAATGCCGTGTAAATGCCCCCTGCATTGTTGTTGGACGCAAAGGATCGGCTGGTGCTCTAAACCTCTGTCTTGAACAGGCGTGCTGGGTTACGGACGTAGCCTACTTCTGTGTTCCTCCGCCGGGCGTCGATTTAGTCTTTGCTTTTCAGTTGTTTCACACGCTGGGCTTAGATGAGCTGGGTAAGGGAATCAAGCCAGGTTTAAGCAGAAGTGAGGTTTACTCAATAACAGTTGCCATACCGCCTTTTGCTGAACAGCGACGCATCGTCACCCGCGTCGAAGAGCTAATGCGCCTGTGCGACGCGCTCGAAGCCAAAGGCCAGCTTGAAGCTACGCAACACGCCCAGCTTGTCAGCACCCTGCTAGCCACGCTCAACGAGAGCGAAACGCCCGCGCAACTGACTGAGAACTGGTACCGCATCGCCACCCACTTCGACCTGCTACTTGATCGCCCCGAAGCCGTGGACGCCCTGGAGCAAACCATCCTCCAACTCGCTGTGCGCGGCCTGCTCGTCCCCCAAGACCTGCAAGACGAACCCGCCAGCGAGCTGCTCAAGAAAATCCGCGCCGAGAAAGACAAGCTCATCGTCGAAGGCAAGATCAAACGCGACAAACCCCTGCCACCAATTGCGGAGGAGGAGAAGCCGTTTGAGTTGCCGCAGGGGTGGGAGTGGGTGCGGTTGGGCTGGGTGACTTCATTGGTTACCAGTGGCTCCAGAAGTTGGAAAGACTTCTATGCGACGGAAGGCGCAACCTTCATACGATCACAGGACATCAAGTTCGACCGTCTGGAGTTCGATGAACGCGCTTTTGTGAAACTGCCGCCCGGTACCGAGGGTTCGCGAACTCAGGTTCACCTGAAAGACTTATTGATCACGATCACCGGTGCAAATGTCGGCAAAGCGGCCATCGTGGCACAGGAACTTACTGATGCGTATGTCAGCCAACACGTCGCGCTGGTGCGATTTCTGGATGTGCGCTTAGTCGACTATTTTCATCATTGGTTAGTGGGCGAGCATGAAGGCAGAAGGCTGCTTTTGATGAGTAGCTATGGCGCTAAGCCTGGGCTTAACTTGCAGAACATCAATGATCTACTCGTCCCAGTTCCACCCCTCGCCGAACAATCCCGCATCGTCGCCCGCGTAGCTTCCCTGCGCGCCCTGTGCGCCGACCTGCGCCAGCGTCTTTTCAATTGCCGTTCAGTGCAAGAAATGATTGCTTCCTCGTTGCTGACTAAAGAAACAGTAATTAAGAGTGCTTTGAATGTTGATTGAATTTCTAAAGAGTCTTACAGCATCACCATGGATATACCTCATCGGATGGGGGCTAACCGCGGCGACCTTCTTCTGGAAAATGAGTACTGACTCAAAGTACGCAAGGTACCGAGAGACTATCGCTTTCATTGAAAAGCGAGAGGCAACAATGAGGGAACGATGGAAGTCGATTTCAAATGTTGATGCTGAATTTGAAGGCAAGAGCGAGGAGGTTTATGCCTTTTTTGGACAGCTTGAATTGATATCGCTGCTAGTGTCAAAGAAAGCTTTTGACAAAGAAATTGTTTACAACTTTTGGTGGAGGTATTTTGACGAGCCCTTGAGGGTCAAGGCTTTGAATACATGGCTGCAAATTGAAAGAGAAAGCGATAGTGAGATGTTCATCCACTATTGCGATCTGTGCAAAGAATGGGCAAAACGTATAGACCGTGAGCAAGGCAGGCAGATCCGCTAACCGTCATAAAAACAAAATAACAGATAGATCAGAGGGTAAAAATGTCCACGTTCGACAGTACCAAGCGCTCGTTGCCAGATATCTTGGCGGATATCGTCAAAGGCAAGATTCAATTGCCGGACTTCCAGCGTGGTTGGGTGTGGGATGACGACCACATTCGCAGCTTGCTGGTGAGTATTGCCCGCTCATTCCCCGTCGGTGCGGTGATGTTGCTTGAGACCGGCGGAGAAGCTCGGTTTCAGCTCCGCCCGGTGGAAGGGGTGAAGTTGCCAGAAGGTTCAACCCCTGAGCTTTTAATCTTGGATGGTCAACAGCGCCTGACCACTTTGACACAGGTCTTGGCGCTCAAGTCTGCCGTTTGCACCCGTACGGACAAAGGTAAACCGATACAGCGCCATTACTACTGGCATATCCCTACCGCTCTGGAAGGCGGAGAACGATTGGAAGATGCAATCGTTGCTGTGGAAGAGGACAAAGTTGAACGCACCAACTTTGGCAAGGACATCAAGCTTGATCTGACCTCTCCGGAGAAGGAGTGTGCGCAGCTTTATTTTCCATGCGATCAGATATTGAACTCTGATGCTTGGGAAGAAGCGTTGCAGGAGCATGCTCCCGACAACTTTCCCCAATACATGAAGTTTCGCAAAGAAGTGCTGAACGCCTTCCGCGGTTACCAAGTGCCCGTTATCCAGCTTCATAAAGCTACTTCCAAAGAAGCGGTTTGCTTGGTGTTTGAGAAAGTGAACACAGGTGGTGTACCGCTGAACGTGTTTGAGCTGATGACCGCAACCTATGCAGCCGATGGCTACAACCTGCGGGATGACTGGTACGGCAACAAAGAGCGCAAGGTATCGTCTCGGTATGAGCGCATGTGCAAGGAGCCAGTGCTCAAGCAAGTGGAGACCACAGACTACCTGCAAGCGGTAACCATGCTGCACACCCTGGAGCGGCACATTGCTGACCTTGCGGCAGGCAAACGAGATAAGCAGGTAACGCCGGTTAGTGCAAAGCGCGTATCCATCCTCGGGTTGGAATTGGCTGACTACTTGAAGTGGACTGACAAGGTGGAGCAGGGCTTTATGCTGGCAGCAAAATTCTTGCGCAAAGAGCTAGTCCGCGATCCCAAAGACTTGCCCTACCGCACCCAGCTCGCCCCGTTAGCCGCTGTTTTGGCTTTGCTCCAGGAGCGCTGGCTAGAACCAACCATAAACGACAAGCTTTCCCGCTGGTACTGGTGCGGCGTGTTGGGCGAGCTCTATGGCGGAGCGGTTGAGACGCGAATGGCTAATGATGTAGCAGAGCTGCTTGACTGGGTGGATGACGACGCAAAGCTTCCCCGCACGGTTTCTGATGCCACATTCAGCCCAGACCGGTTGGATAAGCTGCAATCTAGGCTTAGTGCAGCTTACAAAGGGGTGAGCACGCTGGTTGTGCGGGAAGGCGCGAAAGACTTTTTCTGGAAGATGCAGATCAAAGACTTGGAGCTGGAAGACTTGGCTCTGGATATTCACCACATCTTCCCAGTTGCTTGGTGTGAAGGTAAGGGCATTTCCCGAGATCTCTACAACTCCATCATCAACAAGACACCTATCTCGTATAAAGCCAATCGCAAGATTGGCGGGTACGCGCCTTCGTCATATTTGACCAAGCTTCAAGAAGAGAAGACTGTCCAGCTTTCCGATGCTGGAATGGATGCGCTAGTAGCTAGTCATGGCATTTCACCATCAATGCTGCGCAAAGATGATTTTGAGGGGCACTATCAAGCACGCAAGCAGGAGCTCTTGCAGCTAATCCTGCGGGCGATGGGAAAGGTGACATCAGCCCCAGAAGTAGACCTAGAATTACAAAAAATATAAGTTCCGTTGGGTAATCCGTTCCCGCGTTTTGTGGGGGGTGTATCAATGTTTCTGTGGGAGGCAGACATTGTCAGGTTCAGTTTTTTTGCGCCTTTGTGCGAACAAATTTACGCGTTTTTTTTCTGTGCTCACAGCGAACTCGGCCGAAGTAGAGGAGCGCTCAGAGTCTTTTCAGTGTCTCCTGAAATATGACCTCGCCAGCTGAAGAGTTTGTAGCGAAGGCAGTCGAACTTCGCGAAGCAGGCCGAATCGACGAAGCACTAATTGCTGCCAGACATGCGACGAAAGTCGATCCAGAAGATGCCAATGCTTGGTGGCAACTCTCGTTAGCGGTTTTGGCAAAGGATGGTCAGGGCGCAGCGGTACCTCATCTGAAAAAAACTGTTGAGTTAGCCCCAGGTTTTGCCTATGGCTGGTACCGCTTGGGATTAGCTTACAAGAACTCAGGGATGACAAATGAGGCTGTCGCTGCATGGGAGAGGTCAGTCGCAGAGGACTCAGCTCGAGCTGATTCGCTCAAGGCACTAGTTGATATCTACGCTGAGCGCGAATATTCCAGTGATAAAGAGAAGCGCTTTGAAGCACTGAAGGCACTCGACAGGCTAGATGAATTGACTATGTCGGGGCAGCATCATTTGGGTGTCGCATACTACGAAAAGAATGACTTTCACAATGCCATTCGGATGTTCAGCAAATTCGCTGCAACTGAGAGGGACCATTCGGCATATTTCAATATTGCCCTGTGCTACGCCTCAGAAATGATGGGGCAGGACGCAGACGCAGTTGATGCCTATCGCGTAGCACTAAGCATCAAGCCAGATTATTTACGCGCGAAAGAAAATTTAGATCTACTTTTACCTCGTACTCAACGCCTGCGTTCTTCAGTGCTGGCCCTTGATGAACACCTGCTGCCTCAAGACCAGTGGTATCTCAATTACATCAATCCATTTGAATTGCTTAATCTTGATGATGTCGATAACCCCTTCGATCTGGAGGTGAAAGACATTCAGAGAGCTAAGAAACTACTCCTACAAGAAATAGATTTAGAAGACGGGAGAGTTGAATGGATGCCAGGGCTAACCATTGATCGGTCTCGAGCTCTCAAGGTCATTGATGAAATGACTGATCCGTTGGTCCGATACAACCATCACTTGGTTTTTGAATGCAAGCCATTATGCAAGTTCTTGTCACGCGGCGATATTGGGTTCTTTTTAGTAGACCCGAACAGCTCTCCTTTGCAATTTTTGGAAGAAGTGCAAACAGATGAGGATGTCCTTAAGTGGATCAGTAAGCCATTCGCCTCACAATTTGATCTCGTGTTTACCAAGGCACTTGATAGCCGTGTCGTAGATCTTATCGAGTGCATGCTTGGGGGGCGAAGGTGGGTTACGCCACAGGATGAAGATCGTTGCTTTGAAGGAGCTCTTAGGCAGATCGATCGATTACTTGATCCCTTGCGCGAGGCGAGCAACCTCTCCGAGAAGATAAGACCAACAGTAGGACAAGTAGTTGATGTTCTGGAAAAAGGAAATGTTGGAAAAATTATTGGTCTTCTTCCTGTTGCTTTTCAAAAGATCCAAAGCGAAGCTGTAAGTCTTGTTAGAAGTATCTCAATTGATGCATATAACCATCACAGCGATCCTGATTTAGCTAAGGAAATCCTGTTAATAAGCAAAAAATTTGCTACTCGCTCACCTTCATTGCAGTTAAAGATTAATGAAGACATCGAAACGTTAAACGATAAGATCAATGAAGAGAAAAAGGATGAGGCATTTCTGAATCTTCGTGGAGAGACTTTCAGTATTACCCGTGAGTACGTTTCGTTCGGCAAGGGAAAGATGAAGGTCAGTGACGTCAAAACTATACGGTGGGGCACAGTTCATTCACGTCAAGGCGTTACAGACATGCTGGTCATAAGTATGGTGATAGGCGATTGGTCATCAAATATGCCTGAATTTAAAACGACAGTATTTAACGATTTAGACGAAAGTAAAAAGCTTTTTGAATCGTTGGTTAAAGCTCTGTTCGCTTATGTATTGCCTCACGTTGTCTTGTCAGTTAAAGAGAAAATCGAATCAAATTCACCCTTGCGATTTGGCAGTGTCGTTGCGGATAAGTTTGGAATTAAATTTACTGTACCAGGCTGGTTTGGTAGTAAGGAAATTCATTGTCCGTGGAGTCGTCTTAAATCAGTGATTGAGAACGGTGAAGTCGTAATTACTGATGGCGCAAATTCAAAGGCGAAGGTTTCGCTGTCGTTGCCTGATGTTGACAATGCATTCCCTCTTCACATGATTATCAATAGTCAACAGAAATAAGGATTCAAAGTGCACCCTAATCTCGTAGTTGAAGTGCCTAAGTGGGCATTGCAGGTCCTAAATAATCTTTGTGATATTGAGCGGAAACTCAGTATTCATGGTGATCCGGGTAATGCTAAGCGCAATGTCGAACGTATCAAAGAAGTATTTGAGGATCAGAAGCTGTTTTATGAAGATCCAATAGGAGAGAAATTTTCTGAAACAAGAACTGATATTGAGGCATCAATTACCGGAAGCGGAACAGAGAATTTGGTTGTAGTAGAAGTTATCAAGCCCATTATTCGAGCTGGAGATGAAACTTTCTCTAAGGTCGTTCAAAAGGGTATTGTGATTGTGGAATCTAAGTCTCAAGGAGGTGAATAAATGTCATCAACTATTAATTTCGGAATCGATTTAGGAACTTCGAACTCTCTCATTGCTAGGTTCGATAAGGGTAACGTAGAGGTCTACAAAAATCCCAACGGATTCAAAGAAACTCTCCCGTCTATTGTGGGTTTTCGCAACGATCGAATCCTCATTGGAGATCAGGCGCGAACTTATCTTCAAAGAGATCCAAAGAGTGTCGCAAGTCGCTTCAAGCGGAAAATGGGTACATCTGAAACATTCAAGATTAAGGCCCTGAATGCATCCAAGACTCCCGTTGAGCTTTCCTCATACATTCTTAAAGAACTGAAAGCCTTTGTGCATAGTGGTGAGCAGGTTGAGTCCGCCGTAATCACCATCCCGGCGTCCTTTGATACCGTCCAAAGCAATGCAACAAAGGAAGCAGGCAAACTCGCAGGTTTTAAAGATGTGGTCTTGCTTCAAGAGCCAATCGCTGCAAGCTTGGCCTATGCGAACAAGGAAAAGAACATTGATCTAAAGAATAGTCAATGGCTTGTATATGACTTGGGTGGCGGTACTTTTGACGTAGCACTTGTGCGAATTGTCGAAGGAGAATTGACCGTGCTTGATCATGAAGGGGACAATTACCTTGGTGGTACCGACATTGACGCTTTGATTGTTGAAAAGATCGTGGTGCCCGAACTTCAGCGTAGAGGTTCGTTCTCTGATCTTCTAGCTGAGATGAAGAGTGAAAGTGGCAAGTACAACAAGCTTTGGCATACCCTACTACTCCTGGCTGAGTCTGCGAAGGTTGAGCTTTCATCAAAAACTTCCGCAGAAATCGATCTCGGCACAATCAGTGACTTAGAAGATGATGACGGTAAGTCAATCGAGGCAATCATAAACATAACTCGGTCCGAGTTTGACGCTGTCATCAAAGATTCAATCGAGAGCACGATTGATAGGATGAGGCAAATTCTGACGCGCAATTCTCTGCAATCAACCGACCTAAAGTTTATTCTGATGGTCGGTGGTTCAACATTTATTCCCTATGTACGCAAACGAGTCGAAGAGGTGATGGGGATTGCTGTAAATACAAGTATCGATCCAACCAACGCTATCTGTGTCGGTGCTGCTTACTTTGCTGGTACGAAGGAGAAGGGTAATTCAGCTGAGTCTAAAGTAAAGACAAATTCGCTTATCAAAATTAGAGCTAGCTATACGAAAGCGTCTCAAGAAAAAGAGGAAACCTTCACTGCAAAAATTGAAGGTGAAATCACAGGGTATCAATATCGAATCACTAATGACGATGGTTCGTATGACAGTGGTCTCAAGAAACTTAGTTCTCGTATCGTTGAGGATTTGCCACTGCGCGAGGGTGCGTTTAATTTGTTTACACTCAAAGTGTATGATTCAGAGGGGGATAACGTTCCTATTGATTTAGATGTAATTCAGATTGCTCAGGGGCGATACAGTGTTGCAGGTCAAATGCTTCCTGAAGATATCAGTTTGGTTAAAGATGACATTGCTGCAAAAGACACTCGACTCCAGCAAATTTTCTCAAAAAACACAGTGTTACCGTCGAAAGCTAGAGGTACAGTAGAAGTTGGTCAGACTGTTGTCAAAGGCTCACAAAATAGCATCAAAATCATGGTTGTCGAGGGGCCGTCAAATCGACACTCTTCAACAAACAAACCGATTGGCGTACTTCAGATTACTGGTGAGCAGATAACGCGTGACCTTTTGAAGGGCACAGATATTGATCTGACGTTTGAAATGTCGGAGTCTCGTGACCTCACCGTGTCCGCATTCCTGAATGGTACTGGACAAGAGTTCTCTCAGGTGTTTAATCCGGCTCAAAGAGATGTTTCTTCCCAGATGTTGGCAACTGAGATTCTTCTGTTGGAAACAAAGATTCAGTCCGAAATAGATGACGCTCAGAAGAATGGAAATCGTGACACGGCAGAAGGTCTTGAAAAAGTTCTTGATGGTGTCCAGTCACTGATAGGAAGCGCTGCCGAGTTGGCGGAAGACGATGTGACTGACAAGAAATTTCAACTCGAAGACAAAAAGAGAAAGCTTGCTCAGGAGATGTTCGAGTTAACTTCAAGTAAACGACTTGATCAAGTTAAGGCGGAATATCATAGTAAAAAGACTGAGGTCGCGGCGCTTGTTAATGAGTCAGGAAATGATCGTGAGCGACATACTATTGCTGAAATCATGGCTCGTGAGCAAACATTTATCAATTCAACAAGCCCAGAGAAGATTCAAGCGGTAGTACAAGAGCTAGGCCGCCTTGAATGGCAGATCTTGATGCGAACACCTGACTTTCTCAAAGCCATGTTCCAGCATTTGCTGGAGCGACGGACTTCAATGAATGATCAAATTCAGGCCTCACAACTAATTGATAGTGGTAGGCGAGCTGTCGCGCAAGACGATATCGATGAGTTACGTAAGATTAACGGTCGGCTTTGGGATTTGATGCCTGCAACTGTCAAAGCCAGTGACGATATGCGTGCATTTACCGGAATCGTTTGATTTTTTTACTAGGAAACTTTGGCTCCCAATTTCATATGTTCCGAATTTGGGAGCAGTAGTTTCTGCAATTAGTTTGACTGAACTGGTCGGTTAAAACGTTAGATCGTTTTCTAACCTGCGAACTATGCGGGACAGTGGTGGGTCGAGCATATCTGGATTCCATTGCTGCATTCTGGGAGATATGCTAAGCCCTATCTCAGGTATACCAAAGCTTCCGTAATGTCTCTCTTGACCATTTGGTGCGGAGGCCCGTGCCTTTAGCCACTCAATTGCCGAGTGATGCAGCTCGCTTACCCGTGAGTCCATGTTTATTAGTTTGTTCTTGAATGAGTTCAGCTGCCCATCAAGATATTTTACTGTTCCGACGCTAGTAAATCGTTGTCTTTGCTCGTCACTAGCCTCAGATCTGGCAGCGAAAATGTCCAAAGCTGCTTCAATATTTAGTCCTCCATGCTTTTTTAGACTGAGCAATGAACTGGTGTAGGCGAATACGCATTCGTTTATCCTATTTTTTATGGTTTCGATGGATTGATCATCCGCGTACATGGTAATTTCTTCGAAGTTTTCGACCCCAAATTCTGATAGTGGTCCCAAATAAGGTGCCATTTGCATGATTCCAGTTGAGATGACGCGCATAAGCGAAATGGCAAACAGCATTATTTCTTGTTCTTGCTGCCTGGTTAATTCGTCTACTTCTGGATCTCCATCGCTATCCAATAGAGCTAGAAGTGATTGATAGAGATTGTCTGCTTCGACTCTCAGAATTTCAGTGACGATAGCCGAAGCGTGTGATTGTGTCGTACTCACTATATAACTCCAATAATTACTATATCGGTATTCGTTCGTTTGTGATTCTTATGCAGTTATGGTTTCTCTGTACCTGCTTATAGATAGATTGTTTCGATGGATCCTAGCAAGAGAAATATCCATGAATGTGTGATCCATCCTGTCGTTAGGCGCTTTTTGTTTGGAGAGCTTTAGGTTTTAAGTTGCACCTAAATAGCGCAACGACCTTTAAGAAGATTATCGCTTTCCTGCTTGAATGCAAAGACCAATCGCCTGTGCAGGAGTCTTTTTGTGGATTCGTTTTGGCACTGGCGCTCTTCGTTTTCACAATCACTTGCTGGACATTATTCATTACCTGTTTTTCGAGGACGCCATCTCGTCACCAGCATTACGGTATGTCCTCACCTTCTCAACTTCAAATGGAGCGGGCACAGTTCCGTACAAGGATTGACTGAGAGTTCAGACGATTGTTTAACTTAGAAGTAGTAGGCCATGATTTTTGATTAACAAAATTTTTGGCATAGGAATTTTTCAGCTTACAAAGCCTAGCTGTGCTCTTGGGACAGTTCGTTGCTGAGCATGCAGACGTCTCGTCTATTGCTGAAAATTTTTGCGACCCTTGTCACCTCAAACTTCGATACTCAGCGGCGAAGTGGCTACGACCCCCCCTAGTCATCGCCTTTCAAAGGGGATAACGGCGTGCGAAGAACGGTTGAGCATGGCAGTGCATCCGCATCAATGATTGAGAATTGTTCTCATTTGTTCGAGAGCGTCTGCGCATGTGTCCGTGTCCCCTGAAAGGGGAGGGTATTCCAAAAGCTGTCGACGACGGGAGTGTTTCCCGACGTGACGTTTCAGGAGTAACTCATGACGAAAGACAAACTGATAGACGAAGCGCGCATTGCCAATGCTCTGCTGGCCATCTTTGACCGGCTGGACGGCATAGAGAAAGCAATCAGCGTGTTAGCCAGTAAGCAGGCTCAACCCGTGTTCCCGGATGCCGTGTTGCTTGAACGGCTCCAGCGCCTGACCCTAAAGCGTCACGCTGTTCTGACCGCTTCCCTGGCGGGTGTGAGCTACGCGACATTGGCAACGCTGATGAAGTGTGATGTGACGACCATCAAGCTGCACCTCAAGGGAGCTTTGAGCGGGCTGGGAATTCCGAGCAGGGGGATGCTCCTGGCCAAGCACGCCCAACTTTTGGATTCCATCAGTGACGCGGAGTACAAAACACGCTTCGGCTTGAGCAAGACGTGGTGGCTGGAGCAAGAGACCAGTTTGATGGCTGTGCTATGTCGCACCAAGACCACAGCCAATCAGCATACGAAGGGGGGAAATTCTGACAAGTAGAGGCTTTCGCTGACCAAGTTAAAGCGACCAGCGTGGCACAATAACGAAAAGTGCCTGAGATCGACGAAATTGAGTCATCTTCATCTTTGTTGGTACTTTTGTTGGTACTTTAAGGCGAGGAGATGGTGAAGGCCTGTATTTATGCGGGTTTCAAGAGATTGTTCGATTCCGGTCTCAGCACCACCCGAAAAGAGTCTTATGTCACGATTCAACGCCACGTTTGAAATTCACGTTCACGGTCAGATCGTGTTGCGGCCCGAGGTTACTTACATCCAGCTGCAG
Organism: Curvibacter sp. AEP1-3; assembly: GCF_002163715.1. GTDB lineage: Bacteria > Pseudomonadota > Gammaproteobacteria > Burkholderiales > Burkholderiaceae_C > Allorhodoferax. Next base: position 903,654 of record NZ_CP015698.1, on the reverse strand, counting down.
GAAGCGCTTAAGCCGCTATGGCGATACGCTGGTGCCAAATCACTCGCAGACGCTGCAAAAAGCAGCTACGAAGATGAGCCAGGCATTCAGATGGACGCCCAGGAGCATGTTTTGCGTATGTGCTGGACGGTCCCCGGTGATGATGATTTCCGTCAGACGCTGGATGAGGTTTGTATGAACCTCAATGAAGTCGCCTCGTCAGGTGCTGCGATTGAGATCACTTTCTATGATGCTGAATTCGACGAAGAAGACGCTGCGCCCGGCACGGAGTCTCGCGACGATTTTGTGATGCTCTTCGTTGGGCCAGATCCGGCCGCCATCATGCAGGTCCAGAGGGACATTCTTGTGCAGGATATGGTGAATTTGATGGAGCGGCATTTCGATGGCTCCGAATTGAGCGGTGTTGTTGCTGAGATCGACAAACTGTTTTCCCAGCGTTTTGACGATCTGGTGAATTCACTGGAAATTGGCAAGCCGCCCCGCGGCTCCGGCGGCCCATCCAGTGGGCACGGTGGCGGGCGTAAACCCCGGCATTTGCATTGACGCAAATCATGTGCGTCCTGTAGTTTTTTCAGTGCATGGCCTATACTGAAACCCGGCGGAAACAGTTGTCACAACAACGCTCACTCGCACACTCGTTGGTGCATTAGCAGGCCTTTATGCTTAAGAAAATTGCAGTTGAGCAGCTCGTTGTAGGAATGCACCTGAAGGAGTTTTGTGGCTCTTGGATGGAGCATCCATTCTGGCGGTCCGGCTTCGTCATTACCGATCCCAAAGACATCACCACCATCCGGGCAAGTGCCATTCGCGAGGTATGGATCGACTGCGGCAAGGGCCTTGACGTCGCGGTGGGTGAAACCGCTGTTTCCGAATCGGATTCTGAAGAGCAGGTAGAGGCGGAATTGCGGGAAGCCGTTTCGTCCAGTAGGGATGTTGCACCCCTCTCGGTGCAAGAAGAGTTGGCGCGGGCGGCAAAGATCTGTCACCAGTCCAAGCAGGCAGTTCTTTCGATGTTCCAGGAAGCCCGCATGGGGAAAACGGTGGACACCGGTGGAGCCAAGCAGCTGGTTCAGGAGATCACGGACTCAGTGACCCGCAATCCGGGAGCATTGATCAGTCTGGCACGCTTGAAGACTGCGGACGACTATACATACATGCACTCTGTTGCCGTATGCGCCATGATGGTGGCGCTGGCCAAGCAGTTGGGTTTGAGTGAGGAGGAAACCCGATCTGCAGGGATTGCCGGCCTCATGCATGACCTTGGCAAAGCCGCAATGCCCATGGATGTATTGAACAAGCCAGGCAAGCTGACTGATGCCGAGTTCGCAATCATCAAGAAGCACCCGGAAGAAGGTTATCGCTTGTTACAAACAGGCAATGCAGTGGATCCCATGGTGCTGGATGTATGTCTGCATCACCACGAGAAGGTGGACGGGTCCGGCTACCCGAAAGGCCTGAAGGGTGAGCAGATCAGCCTGTTTGCCAAGATGGGTGCAGTGTGCGACGTCTACGACGCGATTACCTCCAATCGCCCTTATAAGTCGGGTTGGGATCCTGCTGAGTCCTTGCGGAAGATGGCGGAGTGGGCGAGCGGCCACTTTGACGGCAAGGTCTTCCAGGCGTTTGTCAAAAGTTTGGGTATCTATCCCATCGGTTCATTGGTGCAGCTGAGTTCCGGTCGCTTGGGGGTGGTGGTAGAGCAGACGGCCAAATCTTTGACGACGCCCTGTGTCAAAGTCTTTTACTCCACCAAATCCCATATGCGTATCGTTCCCGAGATCGTGGACCTGTCCCGCCCCGGGAATTCCGACAAGATCGTCAGCCGTGAAGACCCGGCGAAATGGAAGTTCCCTGATCTCGATGAGCTGTGGTCCGGGATGCCCAATTCCCCTTGGTAATTCGACATCAAATCGCCTTCTAGCGGCCGCGCGCTGTGCGTGGGCAGCTATAAAAAAAAGAGCATCCGCAATTGGATGCTCTTTTTGTTTCAGCAGCCTCGGGTGATGGGCATCTCCACCGGCTTGGGATTCACGGCGTATTTCCCCAGCTCCAGTTTCGCAATGGCATTGCGGTGCACTTCGTCCGGGCCATCGGCAAACCGGAGTGTGCGCGCACAGGTGTATGCATAGGCCAACGGGAAGTCATCACACATGCCACCACCGCCATGCGCCTGCATGGCCCAATCAATGACTTCGCAAGCCATATTTGGAGCGACGACTTTGATCATGGCAATTTCATTCTTGGCGAACTTGTTTCCGCCCATGTCCATCATCCAAGCCGCTTTCAGCGTTAACAGCCGCGCCATATCAATCTTGCAGCGGGCCTCTGCAATGCGCTCCTGCGTCACCGTCTGGGCTGCCACCGGCTTTCCGAAAGCAATCCGGCTGCTGACGCGTTTGCACATTAGTTCCAACGAGCGTTCGGCCAAGCCGATCAAGCGCATGCAATGGTGGATGCGACCGGGTCCGAGGCGCCCTTGGGCGATCTCAAAGCCGCGTCCTTCACCCAGCAAGATATTGCCGACCGGCACGCGGACGTTGTCAAACACCATTTCCATGTGACCGTGCGGTGCGTCGTCATAGCCGAAAACGTTCAATGGGCGCAAAATTTTGATGCCCGGGGTGTCTGCCGGCACCAGTACCATGCTTTGTTGCGAATGGCGTGGGGCATCAGGGTCTGTTTTTCCCATCGTGATGTAGATCGCGCAGCGCGGATCACCAGCCCCTGAAATCCACCATTTGCGCCCGTTGATGACGTATTCATCGCCTTGGCGTTCGATGCGCGTCTCGATATTGGTGGCATCGCTGGACGCGACTGCCGGCTCGGTCATGGCAAATGCTGAACGGATTTTTCCGTCCATCAGCGGTTTCAGCCAGCGCTGTTTGCTCTCCTCCGGGCCATATCGGGCAATCGTTTCCATATTGCCTGTGTCAGGTGCCGAGCAGTTGAACACCTCGCTGGACCACATGACCCGTCCCATGATTTCGGCCAACGGGGCGTATTCCTGGTTGGTGAGTCCAGCACCATGAAAACCGGCTGCTTCGGCACTGTCGACCGGCAAAAACAGATTCCACAGCCCCGCTGCCTGCGCTTTGGGTTTGAGTGACTCTATGGTTTGCAGTGGTGTCCAGCGCTTGCCTGCGGCAGTGTTGGCCGCGATTTCAGCGTGGTAGGCGCTTTCGGCGGGGTAGATGAACTCATCCATGAAGCGCAGCAATCGTTGTTGCAGCTCTTTGGTTTTGGGGGAATAGTCAAAGTCCATGGGATCTCCGTTGGGAATCTGTCGGGGGAAGTTTGGGTTTCAGCTGCGGGATGCAAAGCTCCAAGCCAGCTGCGCCAGTGGCTTGGCACCAGCTGCGGAGTTCACGGCTTGTGCACTGGAAGCTGTTCCCGCTTCAACGCGTTTGGCGATGCCTTGCAGGATGGCTGCAATGCGGAACATGTTGTAGGCCATGTAGAAGTTCCAGTCCGCCTTCAATTGATCTGGAGTAGCCAGACCCGTGCGTTCACAGTACTTCGCGATGTAGTCCGACTCGGAGGGGATTCCGAGATCTGCGTGATCCAGTCCACCGATGCCCCGGAAGGCGCCGGGTGGAATGTGCCATGTCATGCAGTGGTAGCTGAAGTCTGCCAGAGGGTGGCCCAGAGTGGAAAGCTCCCAGTCCAGCACCGCCAAAACCTTGGGATCTTCAGCGGAGAACATCAAGTTGTCCAAGCGGTAGTCTCCGTGAACAATGCTGACCATGGATTCATCTCGAGCCATGGGCGGAATATGGGCAGGGAGCCACTCCATCAAACGGTCCATTTCCGGAATGGGCTGCGTGATGGATGCGACGTATTGCTTGCTCCACCTGCCAATCTGGCGTTCGAAGTAGTTCCCGGGTTTACCGTAACTTGCCAACCCTTTTTCGGCAAAAGGCACGGTGTGAAGCGCCGAGATCACACGGTTCATTTCGTCGTATATGTCAGCGCGTTGCGCACGGGTCATGCCGGGCAGAGATTGGTCCCACAGTATCCGGCCGTGCATGAACTCCATGACGTAAAAAGCTCGCCCGATGATGCTTTCGTCTTCACACAAACACAGCATCTCCGGAACCGGTACAGCGCTGTCCTTGAGCCCCTGCATCACCGCAAATTCACGTTCGATGGCATGGGCGGAAGGAAGGAGCTTTGCAGAAGGCCCGGGTTTGGCCCGCATGACATAACTTCGCTGGGGCGTGTTGAGCTTGTAGGTGGGATTGGATTGGCCCCCCTTGAACATTTCGATAGCCAAGGGTCCGGCGTAGCCCGGGAGATGTTGGAGCAGCCATTGATGCAAGGCCGCCTCGTCCAAGGCATGCGAGCCTGACACACTGCGTGTGCCTACAAAATGATCGAATTCACTCATGCACGTGCAGTGTGTAGTTAATGGAAAAAAGGGTTAACTGTCGGACTCGATGACCCGCATGAGCGCAGCCCGATCCCGGATGACCAGGCCACCCGGTTCTATGCGAATGGCCTCTTCGCGTTCCATGGCTTTGAGCTCCTGGTTGACGCGTTGACGCGATGCACCCAGCAACTGCGCAAGTTCCTCTTGGGCCAACTGAAGACCGATGCGAACCTCGCTGCCGTCGCTCAGCGAAGGAACGCCATAGCTGCGCACCAAATGCAAAAGCTGTTTGGCGAGCCTCGCCCTGAGTGGCAGGGTGTTCAGGTCTTCGACCAAGCCGTACAGTTGCCTGATGCGTCGCGCGTGCAGACGCAGCATTGCTTCGTAAAGCTCGACATGGGTCGCCAGTATTTTCTTGAAGTCTGCCTTGGCGACGCACAGAACCGTGGTTTCCCCATGGGCATATGCATCGTGCGTGCGCCGGTCCCCATCGAAAATCGACACATCCCCGAACCAGATGCCCGGCTCGACATAGGTCAACGTAATTTGCTTTCCAGAGATGGAAGTCGAACTCACCCGCACAGCCCCTTTCGCGCAGGCGATCCACTCTTCCGGTGGTTCCCCGCGAGCAGCGATGAGGTCGCCGTCTTTGAAGCGTTTGACAAATGCGCATCGAAGGATGTCGTGTTTGAGTGAAGGTGAAAGCGTTGAAAACCAGCGTCCGCCATTAATGGCAGAGCGTTCTTCGATAGTAAGAATGGGTTCGTCCATAGCCTGTCTTTTGCGTGACTGAATTCGGAAGCTGCAGGTGGGAATTGTCACCCCGGGGACCGCCGCACGGAGCATTTGTTGTCTCGTTGGCGTCTGGGGGTGGTTGGGGGCCCATTCTGCTCTGCTATTCGCCCCGACTTTGTTCTTTGGGCATCTCGTTTTTTGACTGCGGGCCTGCTTGAAGAACCCTCGTTGAGGGGCAGTTTTCCCTCCTACTTCATGGCGTGAACCTTGCAGGGAGATGTGCGAGAATCATTTGTAACAATGAAGCCCGTTTTCAAATTCAAATCTTGCGCATTCGCGGCCATGTTGCTTGTCTTGTCGATGAGCAGCAACGCACTCACATTAGGCCGTGCGAAAGGGGCGGCCATCGTTGCTCAGCCTCTCAATCTTTCCATCTCCCTATCAGCGGCCCCTGACGAGGATGTGTCTGATCTTTGCTTCGAGGCAGATGTCTTTTATGGCGAAAACAAAGTGGAAGGCGGCAAGGTTTCTGTCAACAGTGAGCCCGTTGTGGCAGGGCAAACATGGCAGGTTCGCATCAGTTCCAAGCTCCCCGTCGATGAGCCGGTAGTTACTGTTTATTTGCGCTCAACCTGCGGCGCTAAAGCGTCACGTCGATATGTATTGTTGGCTGATGTGGCTTCAGAAGTCTCAACCGGTTCCACTGTTAACAACGCTTCTGCCGCGATAAATCCTCCCGCAAGACCCGCGCAAATCGATATTCTTCCCCAAGCTCCGTCCAGTAACTCGTCTGCCCCTTCGGTGGGCAAAGAAGGGGTGAGATCAACTCCCAAGGCCCAAGTCAGCGCAAGTAAGTCGGCTTCTCAGTCCACGGCGCTGGTAGCCAAGCCAAGCCCTTCCGGTAAAGCAAGGCTCAAGCTTGCCCCGCTTGACCTTTCGGTTGAGCGTGATCCCACATTGAAGGCGACCCCCGAGCTGCTCAGCACACCGACGGAGGATGCGCAGAAACGCGGCGAGGCCGCTGCCCTCTGGCGCGCGCTCAATCTCACTCCGGAGGATGTACTTCAAGACGCTGCGAGACTCAAAAGTTTGGAGGCCAGCATCCAGAAGTTGAGCGAGGCTTCTGGGCAGAACCAACGCCAGGTCAAAGATTTGAGCGAGCGCTTACAGCGCGCAGAGAGCGAGCGTTATTGGAACCCCGTGGTGTTCGGGCTAGGCGCCTTGATCCTGCTGATGGTAGGTGGGGGCTTTTGGATTATTCGCCGTCAGCAACGGGCGGCAGAAGGTGATCCTTGGTGGCGGGGTGAGGCGGGGGCGATTTCGGGCCCCGAGTCTGCGTTCAAGCCGGATGCTGAAGTTGCCCAAGGGCTGGATGCCGTTCCAGAGGCCATCAGTCAAGCCAATGTGAGCGTTGATACCGCTGTTTCCAAAGTCACTGCACCACCGAAAGCCCTCGGTGTAGATCTTGAGCTTGATTTTGACTTGCCATCAGAAAAAGCGATGCAGGTGTCTGTTTCTCAGGATGTGGCGGCTACACCAGTGTTGCAAAGCCCCAGGTCATCGCGGTTGATGGGTTTGCGTGATTTCTCCAACAGCCTGTCGGGTAGCCTCCGCGCGATAAACACCCAAGAGATGTTGGACATCCGCCAGCAAGCCGAGTTCTTCATGACCTTGGGGCAGTACGAGGATGCCATTGAACTTTTGGAGGGGCATGTTGCTGATTCGGTCGACTTCAATCCGCTGGTGTGCCTAGATCTGCTGAAGATATTCCACACCTTGAGCCGGAAGGACGAATTTGACCGCTACCGCGAAGAATTCAACGCCGTGTTCACCGGGCAAGTTCCGGGTTACAGCGACTTCCTGAAGTCAGGTGAGGGCCTGGAGGCCTATCCTGAGTTATGCGCGCACCTGGTGAAGCTATGGCCTTCTCGAGAGGCTCTCGACTTCCTGGAAACTTGTATGGTGCGTCAACCCGATAGTGCGGCCCATCTGGAGTTCGAGCTGGACGCTTTCAAAGAGTTGTTGTTGCTTCACGCGATTGGTAGCCGTCTGGTCAATGCATTGGACGGTGCACCAGCCGCATTCAGTGCGAGCAAGGTTGCAGCCAAGGACGTTCCGGCACAAGCTACCTCCACGGGTCCGATTGAGGTTGCGTTGCCTACCATTACGCAAACGTCCCAGGAAGTGGACCTTGAGTTGGACATGCCGGACATGGTCCTGGTACCGGACAGCCCAGCGGCGGACAATCTGATTGACTTTGATATCTCCGGAATTGCACCTGCGACGGGTAAACCTCCGCGTTGAGTGAATCCTTGGGCCAGCCGTTGCTTTAACGACGGACCTGTAAAGCGCCTGGATTGATGATGTTGGACGGTGTTCCCTTGATGTAGTTGACTACGTTATCGAAGGCGGCGCCGAAGTACAGCTCATAGCTGTCCTGCTCCACATAGCCGATGTGTGGCGTGCAAATACAGTTTTCCAAGCGCAGCAAAGCGTGACCTTGAAGAATGGGTTCTGCTTCAAACACATCGATGGCAGCCATTCCCGGCCGCCCACGGTTCAAGCCGCCAATCAATGCATCGTTTTCTATCAGCTCAGCGCGTGACGTGTTGACTAGCAACGCAGTTGTCTTCATGCAAGCCAAATCAGCTGATGTAACGATGTTTCGGGTAGCGTCGTTCAGGCGCAAATGCACAGAGACAACGTCGCAGTGCGAGAAAAAAGACTCCCTGTCTGCAGCAGCTGCGTAACCATCAGCTGCTGCCTTCTCGCGGGAGCTTTCACTTCCCCAAACTACGACGTGCATTCCAAATGCTTTGCCATAGCCCGCAACGAGTTGACCGATACGGCCATAGCCCCAGATCCCCAGTGTTTTACCGCGCAGAACGCTGCCGATACCGAAGTTGGGCGGCATAGAACCGGCTTTCAAGCCGGACTGCTGCCAGGCGCCATGCTTTAAGTTGCCAATGTATTGTGGCAAGCGACGCATCGCCGCCATGATGAGGGCCCATGTGAGTTCTGCAGGAGCGACTGGTGAGCCTACGCCTTCAGCGACGGCGATGCCTTTTTCGGTGCAAGCCTGCACATCCAGATGCCCCCCCACTTTGCCCGTTTGGGCGATCAACTTCAGCCGGGGTAGCTTGTCGATGAGGGCGCGGGTAATCTGTGTACGTTCCCGGATCAGGACGATGATGTCTGCGTCCTTCAAGCGGACGGAGAGTTGCCCAAGTCCTTTGACGGTGTTGGTGTATACCTTAGCCTGGTAGGCGTCGAGCTTAGAGGCGCAATTCAGCTTGCGCACTGCGTCCTGGTAATCGTCGAGAATCACTATATTCATAGACGACATTGTGCCTTGCGGTGACGCAAGGGTGCGGGATTGACTGTCCGGCTGTTCAGGCGGCTTCGCAGGCAGCGAGGCGATCAAGCTCCGCGCATACATCTGCCATGCGACCTGAAATGACCATACGTCCCACATTGCCGCGGGAGTGCCCGCGTTCAATGACTCGCACGATACGCAAAGGGGTCGGCTTTAAGGGTGAGAGGGCGTTGGCGCCCGTGCGGTATGCGTCAGCTGCTACAAAAGGGGTAGCATTTTGTGCCGCATGTGTCGGGCTTTTGTGATTTACGGCTGTGTGGTACCGGGATTTTGGGTGATCTCCGGCGAGCCACTTCAGCGGAAGGACGCATTCCAGCAGACTGAAGGCGAGGGTACTTATGGTCATGGTTCGCTCCCGTTCACATCAACATGGTGTTACGAATCAGGCCTACGGCGAGACCTTCAATTTCAAATGGTTCACCCGGTTCAACCACGATGGTTTGGTAGTCCGGATTTTCAGCATGGAGCTCGATAAGGTGCTTGTTGCGGCGGAAACGTTTGACCGTTACTTCTTCCCCCAAGCGGGCCACGATGATTTGTCCATTCTTGGCATCCTTCGTAGCCTGCACCGCCAGCAAATCGCCGTCCATGATGCCGGCATCACGCATGGACATGCCGCGTACCTTCAGCAGGTAGTCCGGTTGACGCTGAAACAGGCTGTTCTCCACGTAGTAGGTTTGATCCACATGCTCCTGGGCAAGGATGGGTGAGCCGGCTGCTACACGTCCGACCAGAGGAAGCGCCAATTGCGCAAGGCCTGGCAAGGGTAGTGAGAATTGCTTCAGCCGTGATTCCTGAATGGAGCGCAACGCATCGCTCTTGAGCCGGATACCGCGTGAGGTACCACTCACAAGTTCGATAACACCTTTGCGCGCCAAGGCCTGCAAATGCTCTTCGGCCGCATTGGCGGATTTGAAGCCGAGCTCACTGGCAATCTCTGCACGCGTGGGCGGCGCACCCGTTCGGGCGATAGCGCTTTGAATCAGATCAAAAATCTGTTGCTGGCGGGCAGTGAGTTTCGGACTTTCAAGCATACTGGCTCCTTGAGTTCTGGATGGGGCTGTTTGTCTATACACACTGTTTTCTTATCCAGTAACTGTATTTTCAACCAGTTTTTTGATTTTGGCAAGCGAGGGTGTATGACTTCCAGAAAAGTCGTGGTTTTGGGCACAGGGGGCACGATTGCCGGTCGGGCGAGCAGTGGTTCGGACAATGTGGGTTACAAAGCCGGCGAGGTGAGCGTTGCCGATTTACTGGGGGCTGTGCCGGGGATGTCCGACCGCCTGCAGGGCTGTGATCTCGTTAGCGAGCAAATTGCGCAAATAGATAGCAAAGACATGGAGTGGTCCGTGTGGTTGGCTTTGCAGCAGGCCTGTGTGAAGCACCTTTCCGATCAGTCTGTAGCAGCCATCGTGATCACCCATGGAACGGACACCCTAGAGGAAACGGCTTTTTTCCTTCATCTCTGCCTCTCCGGGGTGGGGCGTGGCAAGCCCGTGATCTTGACTTGTGCCATGCGACCCGCAACTGCGTTGACTCCGGATGGTCCGCAAAACATTCTGGATGCTGTCACTGTAGCTTTGGATTCCCGCAGCACTGGAGTGCTAGCGGTTTGTGCGGGTGCTGTGCACGCGGCACAACATGTCCAAAAAGCCCATACCTACCGCGTCGACGCTTTTGATTCCGGTGATGCGGGGCCATTGGCATGGGTGGAGGAGGGGCGTGTGCGCTGGTGTCAGTCCCCTTTGCCTGCGGAAGGAAAACCCAAGTCGGTGTTTGCACTCGATACAGGGGCAGTGCAGGCACCGCGGGTTGAAATCGTGATGAACTATGCCGGCGCGGGTGATTCACTCGTGAATGCATTGTGCGCAACGTCTGCAGCTGCAGCGTCACCCTTGAAGGGCATAGTGGTTGCAGGCACAGGTAATGGCACGGTGAATGCAAGCATGCGATCTGCCTTGGAGCATGCTGCGGCAAGTGGCATTCAGATCGCGCTGGCCAGCCGGTGTTCCAAGAGTGGGGTCGTACGCAGCGGCGCTTTGCCGCAGGGTTTCAGGACCTATCCCGGCCTTTCGGCGGTCAAGGCAAGGGTGCAATTAATACTGGAGCTTTTAACGTAAAAAAAGCCGCTTGCGCGGCTTTTTTTTGCGAGAGGTCCATGCTTATTTGGACAGGGCTTCCAGAACGCGTGCAGTGATATCGCCTACATCGCCCATACCACTGATGGCACGGTAGCGTGGTGCAGCCGCAGGCTCGTTTTTTGCCCAAGTGGAGTAGTACTCCACCAAAGGTCGGGTCTGCGCGCTGTAGACCTCCAAGCGTTTTTTGACAGTTTCTTCCTTGTCGTCATCGCGCTGGATCAGGGGCTCACCGCTTACGTCGTCCACGCCTTCCACCTTGGGCGGATTGAATTTCACGTGGTAGGTACGACCCGAAGCCGGGTGGGAGCGGCGGCCGCTCATGCGCTCGATGATGGCCTCGAATGGCACATCGATTTCCACCACGTAGTCCAACGCAACACCGGCTGCCTTCATCGCGTCGGCTTGGGGAATGGTGCGGGGGAAGCCGTCAAACAGGAATCCGTTGGCGCAATCAGGTTGGGTCAGGCGCTCTTTCACCAGGTTGATGATGAGTTCATCACTGACCAGCCCGCCAGAGGCCATGACGGCTTGGGCTTGCAGGCCCAAGGGCGTGCCGGCTTTCACGGCGGCACGCAGCATGTCGCCGGTAGAGATTTGGGGAATCCCGTACTTTTGGCAGATGAAAGTTGCTTGCGTGCCTTTGCCAGCGCCTGGTGCGCCCAACAGAATCAGTCTCATGAATACCTCGGATTGAATGAAAAGCCAGCGCGTCTCCGTGGGCGCCTTGTTCAGCGCGCTCTTTTATGACGGGCGATTAGCTCAAGAGAATATCACGCCCTCACCGGCATCAAACTTACAGACGCTACACAGCCATGGAGCCTTTGTCTTGGATCAGACGGCGCACCCGCTCCAGGTCTTCGGGGGTGTCCACACCGGGGCCGGGTGCCGTAGGACTGACGTGCACCGCAATGCGGTGGCCGTGCCACATGGCACGCAGCTGCTCCAGCGCCTCCACCACTTCGATGGGGGCCTGGGGGAGGGTGGGAAATGTCTTCAAAAAGCCCACGCGGTAGGAGTAGATGCCCACATGGCGAAGAGGGGCTGGATCCGGCAAAGTATCAATGCCATTGGCAAAACCATCACGCCACCACGCGATAGGCGCGCGGCTGAAGTACAGGGCCAAGCCGCTGGCGTCGGTGACCACCTTCACCACATTGGGATTCTTGAAGTCGGCAACGTCGTGGATGGCATGCGCGGCGGTGCCCATGGTGGCATGCGGGTGGGCCTGGAGAAGGTCGGCCACTGCGGAGACCAAGCCGGTGTCGATCAAGGGCTCATCCCCCTGCACATTAACTACGACAGCGTCATCTGAGAGCCCCAGCAAGCTGCAGGCTTCTGCCAAGCGGTCACTACCGGAGGGATGATCCACCCGCGTCAGCAGGCATTCAATCTGGTGGGATTCACAGGCCGCAACAATGCTGGCGTTGTCGGCGGCCACCACCACACGGATGGATGCATCGAGTCCCGCTTTGACGCGCTGAGCCACGCGCACCACCATAGGCAGGCCGGCGATGTCCACCAGAGGCTTATTGGGCAGCCGTGTAGACGCCAAGCGGGCGGGGATGAGGACCGTGTAGGTCATGCTCAGGCGTCCAGTTCCGCGTCAGTCAGCACCCGCGCTTCGTTTTCCAGTAGTACGGGAATGCCATCCCGTACCGGGTAGGCCAAGCGGGCGCTTCGCGAAATCAGTTCTTGCTTCTCGCGGTCAAATTCCAAAGGCCCTTTGGTGACGGGGCAAACCAGCAATTCAATGAGTCGTGTGTCCATGGGGGGATGATACCGGTGGAGTGTGCTGGGGCAGGAGCGCTTGGTCCATTGCCGCCAGAAACGACGGGGGCAAGGTTTGTAGCAAAGGCACGGCCCATGCGTCCGGACGGTGTCGCCACAGTTTGGTTGCGTCTTTTTCTGTGCAAATAAGCACTTCGCGCCCGTCAGATTTGCGCGAGTAGCTATCAAAATCATAGTGATCTGGTAGCCCCTCAGTTGTCTGGAGATCCAACCCCTTCGCTTGCAGCATCCTGAAGAAATTGTCCGGCTGCGCAATCCCCGCAATCGCGTGAAGAGGAGTCCCGGATTTTCGGAGCGCATCGAGCGCTATGGTTTGTCCGTGTCCATTGATGGCGGTTTCCGATAAGACACGCGTTGCCAAGTGCCCGTCCAGGTCGGACTGACCGGTCTTCAACACCATCAGTCCTTGGGTGGATTGCCCGACTGCGGTCACCGGTGTGCGGGGCCATGGTTGCCGCAACATGCCTGCGGGAAGCAAACGTCCATTGCCCAAGCCGCGGGAATCAAATACGCAAACTTCCAGGTCACGAAAGAGCCGGTAGTGCTGCAAGCCGTCGTCACACACGATGTGGGTAATGTCCGAATGGGTCTGCAAGAGCAGCTTGCCAGCTGAGACGCGGTCACGCGCCACTACCACCGGAACACCGGACGATCGCCACAACAGCAAGGGCTCATCGCCCACATCGTGGGCTGTACTTGCGTCTGCGACCACGGTGGGTGACTGGTGACTGCCGCCATAGCCTCGAGAAATGATGGCGGGCTTGAAACCCAGGTTTTGAAGGTGGGCTACCACGCCCAGCACCGTGGGGGTTTTTCCGGCCCCGCCCGCGATCACATTGCCCACCACGATCACGGGAACCTGCAGCTTTTCGCTGCGTTTCAGACCGATGGCGTAGGTCCAGCGATGCACCGCCGTCAGCGCTCCGTAGATCCATGAAATGGGCAGCAAGGCAGTACTCAGTGCGCCGCGGCCTTGCCAGGCCCGTGTGATGGCTGCTTGCAGCGCTGCTGCCATGCTTTATTTGCCGGCGTTGCCGGAAGACTGGGTCGCGAAAGTGATTTGGTTCAAGCCCGCGCGGCGTGCCGCCTCCATTACCGTTACTACGGCCTGATGCCGGGCGCTGGCGTCGGCGCTGATGATGATCACGGTGTCTTTGCCTGCCTTTGCGTTTTCAGTAAGCGCGGCAGACAGGCTGTCCAGACTGCGACCGGCCAGCAATTGGCGGTTGATGCTGTAAGCACCGTCAGCGCTGACCGCCACGATCAGCTCTTTGGGGTAATCGCGCTGGGCATCCGCATCAGCAACGGGTAGCTTGAGTTGGAGTTCTGTAAATTTGCTGTACGTGGTGGAGAGCATCAAAAAAATGAGCACCACCAGCAGCACGTCAATGAACGGGATGAGATTGATCTCGGGCTCGTCCTGATGTCGGCGGCGGAAGTTCATGGCCGGGCCTTATTTACGCAGCGACTTGAGGTGACGGACCAGGTGCTCTGAGCTCAACTCCAACGTGAGCAGGTAAGCGTCCACCCGCCCGCGGAAGTAGCGCCAGAAAATCAGGGAAGGAATGGCGACCACCAGGCCGAAGGCGGTGTTGTAGAGGGCAATCGAGATGCCATGTGCCAATTGCGCAGGGTTTCCGCCGCCTGTGCTGCCAGGTGCTTGCGAGCCAAAGATTTCTATCATGCCGACCACCGTGCCGAACAAGCCTAGCAACGGCGCTGCGGACGCGATTGTTCCCAACGCAGTCAGGTAGTTTTCGAGTCGCTGCGCAACCAGCCGGCCGGCGCCTTCCATGGTGGCGCGAAGGTCGTCCTCCGAGCAATGCGGGTCGCTATTGACGGCACGCAAACCGGAGGCAAGCACCTCGCCCAAGGCGGAGTTCTTCTCCAGCTGGCTCACCACATCCGGGCCCGGTACCGATGTTCTGGTCACGCTCAGTACTTCATCCAATAAGCGGGGAGGCGCCACTTTGGCAGTTTTGAGGCTGATAAAGCGCTCGATGATGATGGCCAGAGCGAGGATGGAGCAGGCAATCAGGGGCCAGATCGGCCAGCCGGCAGCTTGAATGATGGAAAACAAAAGGGGATCTCCGCGCAGTTGAAAGCTTGCGGATTATGGCCCAGTGCCTTGGCTTGCTGTGGTTTAGCAAAGCCCAAAGTGTGACAACTTGAGGGACTGCGGGTGGGATGCTGCTGCAGAGGGCATACTTCCGCGCTTATGAGGTGCACGTTCATGACATTTTTGCAGCATCGCTCCGGCGCGCGCGCCCTGTTTTTTCCCTTGGAGCGACCATGATGGAAGACGCCAACGCATTGCGCCGTGTTTGGCGGGTGGATGCACTTTGCAGGGCACTGGCAGACACGCTGAATGCCCGGTTCAACCCCGTGCGCGTGACCGGTGAGATATCCGGCTTTTCGCGCGCGGCCAGCGGACATTGCTATTTCTCATTGAAAGACCAGGACGCGCAGATCCGCTGCGCCATGTTCAAGCGTGCTGCCACAAACCTTGACTTTGCGCCTCGGGATGGAGAGTTGGTCGAGGTTTCCGGACGTTTGGATATCTACGGCCCGCGCGGCGACCTTCAGTTGATCGTGGAGAGCATGCGTCGCCAAGGGCAAGGAACCTTGTTTGAGGAATTTGTGCGCCTCAAGGCTCGCTTGGAGGCCCAGGGGCTGTTTGACTCGGCCCGCAAACGTCCCTTGCCAGCCATGCCGCGCAGTATTGGCTTGGTGACGTCTCTGGGCGCGGCCGCATTGCATGATGTGGCAACCGCTTTGCGCAGGCGCGTGCCGCACATTCCCGTGTTTCTTGCTCCAGCTGCGGTGCAAGGGGACGCGGCACCCAGTGAGTTGGTGCGGTCTCTGCAGGCCTTGATGTCACGCGCGGTTGATGTCGACGGCCGGGGCACTCCGCTGGATGTCATTCTTTTGGTGAGAGGCGGCGGCTCCATGGAGGACCTGTGGGCCTTCAATGACGAACAACTGGCATTGACGATCAGTGGAAGCCCGGTGCCCGTCGTCAGTGGGGTGGGGCATGAAACTGATTTCACCATTGCTGATTTTGTGGCGGATATGCGCGCGCCCACTCCTACTGCCGCAGCGGAGTTGGTGGCAACCCCTGGCGCGGTGTGCGAAGCGGCTGCGAACTTGCTGATGGACCGCTTGGCGAGTGCGACACACCGGGTGTTGGATACGCAATCCCAGCGCTTGGACCGGGTGGCAGCGCGAGCCGGACGCCCCTCCGGGTTGGTGGCGGCCCATGCCATGCGCTTGCAAAGTTTGGGGCATGGTTTGCGCAGCGCTTCGTCTGCGCAAGTCAGGGCAGAGTCTGCGCGAAGTCAAGCCCTAGGCTTGAAGTTGCCGAGCGTTCGGCAGGCATGGTCGCGGGACCAAGCGGAGCGTTTGCAGCGAGCCGAGCTACGGCTCGGCCTATTGGATCCCTCTCTGGTTTTGAAGCGCGGCTACGCCTGGTTAACCGATAAACAGGGGGTGGCTGTCACGGGGGTTCAAAGCTTGGAGCCCGGCCAGCAGGTGCATGCAACCCTCTCCGACGGTACGGTTGATCTATCGGTTCAAGCAATCCGTCTCAATTAGTTTCTACAATCAGTTTTGTCATTAACCCACCCACTACGAGGATTTCATGGAACACACCTTGCCCCCACTGCCGTACGCGATCGATGCACTGGCACCCGCCTACTCCCAGGAAACGCTGGAGTTCCACCACGGCAAGCACCACAACGCGTATGTTGTGAACTTGAACAATCTGCAAAAAGGCACTGAGTTCGAGAGCATGTCTCTGGAAGAAATCATCAAAAAGTCCAGCGGTGGCGTGTACAACAACGCAGCCCAGATCTGGAACCACACTTTCTTCTGGAACTGCATGAAGCCTCAGGGCGGCGGCGAACCCACAGGTGCATTGGCTGCTGCCATCAACGCGAAGTGGGGTTCCTACGCAGCGTTCAAGGAAGCGTTCGTAAAGTCTGCAGTGGGCAACTTTGGTTCCGGCTGGACCTGGCTCGTGAAAAAGGCCGACGGTTCTGTGGACATCGTCAACACCGGCGCAGCGGGCACCCCCCTGACTACGGCTGACACGGCCTTGTTGACCGTCGACGTTTGGGAACACGCCTACTACATCGATTACCGCAATATGCGCCCCAAGTTTGTCGAAACATTCCTCGACAAGCTGGTCAATTGGGACTTTGCGGCCAAGAATTTCGCCTGATTTTCTTGCAGTCCAAAAAGGCTCGGAGGGCAACCTTCGGGCCTTTTTTTATGGCGATGCTGCGCTGCACAAGGAAAATAATTTCCTTGAGGCGGTATTAAATTTCATATTGCGGTAATGCATTGCAAAAATTGCATTTCGGGTCAGACCACTGAAAGCACAATCACGCACTATCCGGCGATTGCTGCCAGTTTCCATAAATAGGGCAGCAACAAAACATCATTTTTTGGAGATAAGAGATGAGCACCCAGCAACCGACCATCATCTACACACTGACCGACGAAGCTCCCCGTCTGGCCACTGCTTCCTTTTTGCCCTTGATCCGGACATTCACTGCACCAGCAGGCATTAATGTCGTGGAGTCGGATATTTCTGTGGCTGCCCGCGTGTTGGGCGAGTTTTCTGACTTCCTGAAAGATGATCAGAAGGTTCCCAACACCCTGACGGAACTGGGCAAGAAAACCCTGCAAGCGGATGCCAACATCATCAAGTTACCCAATATCAGTGCTTCTGTGGGCCAGTTGGTAGCTTGCATCAAGGAACTCCAAAGCAAGGGCTACGCAATCCCCGATTACCCTGAAGCCCCCAAAACGGATGAAGAAAGGGCGATTCGTGCCCGCTATTCCAAGTGCACAGGCAGCGCCGTGAACCCCGTTTTGCGTGAAGGTAACTCAGACCGCCGCGCACCCAAGGCTGTCAAGGAATACGCTCGCAAAAATCCCCACAGCATGGCCGAGTGGAGCCAGGCATCACGCTCACACGTGTCGCACATGCACCATGGGGACTTCTACCATGGTGAAAAGTCCATCACCCTGGACCGCGCACGGGACGTGAAGATGGAATTGATCACCAAGAGCGGTCAGACCATTGTGCTCAAGCCTAAAGTGTCTTTGCTGGATCGCGAAGTGATCGACAGCATGTTCATGAGCAAAAAGGCATTGCTGGAGTTTTATGAACGTGAAATTGAGGATGCACGCAAGACCGGCGTAATGTTCTCCCTGCACGTCAAGGCGACCATGATGAAGGTGTCCCACCCCATCGTGTTCGGCCACTGCGTCAAGATTTTCTACAAGGATGCATTTGAAAAACACGGCGCCCTGTTCAAGGAACTCGGCGTGAATGTGAACAACGGCATGGCGGACCTGTACGGCAAGATCGCCACTTTGCCCCAAAGCAAGCAAGACGAAATCAAGCGTGACCTGCATGCTTGCCACGAGCACCGTCCCGAGTTGGCCATGGTCGACTCTGCCAAGGGCATCACCAACTTCCACTCCCCCAACGACATCATCGTGGATGCTTCCATGCCAGCCATGATCCGTAACGGCGGCAAGATGTGGGACGCCAACGGTCGCCTGAAGGACGTCAAGGCTGTGATGCCTGAATCCACCTTTGCCCGCATTTACCAGGAGATGATCAACTTCTGCAAGTGGCATGGTGCATTCGATCCCAAGACTATGGGTACCGTACCCAACGTGGGTTTGATGGCCCAGCAAGCCGAAGAGTACGGTTCGCACGACAAGACTTTTGAAATCACTGAAGACGGCGTTGCCAACATCACTGATCTGGCGACGGGTGAAGTTCTGTTGAGCCAGGACGTGGAAGCGGGCGATATCTGGCGTATGTGCCAGGTCAAGGATGCTGCCATCCGTGATTGGGTCAAACTGGCAGTCAACCGTGCCCGTAACTCCGGCATGCCCGTGGTGTTCTGGCTGGACTCTTACCGTCCTCACGAAGCTCAGTTGATCACCAAGGTCAAGATGTACTTGCATGAGCACGACACCACTGGTCTGGATATTCAGATCATGAGCCAGGTACGTGCGATGCGCTACACACTTGAGCGCGTGATTCGTGGTCTGGACACTATCAGCGCAACCGGAAACATCTTGCGCGACTATTTGACAGACTTGTTCCCCATCATGGAGCTGGGCACCTCGGCCAAGATGCTCTCCATCGTGCCTTTGATGGCGGGTGGCGGCATGTACGAAACCGGCGCGGGTGGTTCGGCCCCCAAGCATGTGCAGCAATTGGTGGAAGAAAACCACTTGCGTTGGGATTCCTTGGGTGAGTTCCTTGCTCTGGCGGTGTCTCTTGAAGATTTGGGTCTGAAAACCGGAAACGCCAAGGCCAAGGTTTTGTCCAAAACTTTGGACGCTGCGACCGGCAAACTACTCGACAACAACAAGAACCCGTCTCCCAAGACAGGTCAGTTGGACAACCGTGGCAGCCAGTTCTACTTGTCCTTGTACTGGGCACAAGAGTTGGCGAGCCAGACGGAAGATGCCACTTTGGCAGCCCAGTTTGCACCGTTGGCGAAGGAGCTCGCAGCGAAAGAGTCTGCCATCGTTGCAGAATTGGCTGCCGTTCAGGGCCATGCAGTGGATATCGGCGGTTATTACTTGCCCGATGCCGCCAAGCTGGACGCCATCATGCGCCCTAGCGCAACCTTGAACGCAGCGCTCGGTTCGGTAGCGGTGTAATCCTGATGCAGGCTAATAAGCCTGCATGGGTCGCATCAAAAAGGGCGGCAGACTTAGGCCTGTCGCCCTTTTTGCGTTTTTAAGCCGTTGAAGTGGCGTTTCTACTGAGAGCGGGATTCAAAAGGCGCACCTGTTAGTTTGGTGCCGGCTTTCAATCCACGTTTGGCGAACCAACCCTGATTCATTTCGAGCACATAGCGCACAGGACGCAAAGCGCAATGAGAGTCGGTCGTTAGAGGCTTCATGTCCGCAAGATTCACGATGCTGCCATCGTCTGCGATAAACGCTGCGGTCAAAGGTATCAATGTGTTTTTCATCCAGAAACAGAGCCCAGACGGTTGCTCAAAGACGAAGAGCATGCCTTCGTATTGCGGCATCTCTTTGCGGTACATCAGGCCGATAGTACGCTGATCTGAAGTGCGGGCTACTTGGGCTTCTATCTGGTACATACCTGCACCCAATTTGATGCGGGGCAAATCCATTTGAGGGGCCTCTTGCGCCCCAGAGAAAGCGGTTGCGGCAAGCAGTGCCGCCGCAAGTAACAGTTTCAGATGTTTCATTCGGCAGAGGCCATACAAACTGGCAATTGATTGAGCCCTGATTGTGGGCCATGGATGAATTACGGTCGCTTACTTTACAACTAGAATGAAATCTCAATTTGCACTTGGAGGCCGCCAAGCCTTGAGAGTAATTCATTCGTCGACGACATCCAGGGAAACCGGAGCTTAGTTCTTATGTATCAGCATATTCAGGTACCGTTGCAAGGTCAAAAAATAACTGCCAATGACGACAAGACATTGAATGTGCCCGATCACCCGATCATTCCTTACATCGAGGGTGACGGCATTGGTGTGGACATTACGCCTGTCATGTTGAAGGTCGTTGATGCTGCTGTGGAAAAGGCTTACGGTGGCACTCGCAAGATCGAGTGGATGGAAATCTTTGCAGGCGAAAAGGCAACGCGTATTTATGGTCCTGATGTGTGGTTGCCTCAGGAAACATTGGACGTTGTGCGTGACTACTTGGTCTCTATCAAGGGTCCGCTGACAACCCCGGTCGGTGGAGGTATCCGTTCATTGAACGTAGCGCTGCGTCAAGAGTTGGATTTGTATGTGTGCCTTCGTCCGATCCAGTATTTCAAGGGCGTTCCCAGCCCCCTGAAGGAGCCGGAGAAGACCAATATGGTTGTTTTCCGTGAGAACTCTGAAGACATCTATGCCGGTATTGAATTTGAGGCGGGCTCCGAGAAAGCTAAACGGCTCATCAAGGTATTGAGGGAGGACTTCGGTATCCAGAAAATCCGCTTCCCCGAGACCTCGGGTCTGGGTGTAAAGCCAGTGTCCCGAGAAGGCACAGAGCGTTTGGTCCGCAAGGCAATTCAGTATGCAATTGACAATGACAAACCCAATGTGACCATTGTTCATAAAGGCAACATCATGAAGTTCACTGAGGGCAGCTTCCGCGATTGGGCTTATGCCTTGGCGCAGCGTGAATTCGGCGCCCAGCCGATTGATGGCGGCCCTTGGTGCCGGTTCAAGAACCCGAATACGGGTAAAGACATCATCATCAAGGACAGCATTGCAGATGCATTCCTGCAGCAAATTCTTTTGCGGCCGGTGGAATACAGCGTTATTGCCACCTTGAATTTGAACGGCGACTACATTTCCGATGCTTTGGCCGCTCAGGTGGGAGGTATCGGCATTGCGCCGGGCGCCAATCTCTCCGATACGGTGGCGATGTTTGAGGCGACCCACGGCACTGCCCCCAAATATGCGGGCAAAGACTATGTCAATCCGGGCTCAGAGATTCTCTCCGCAGAGATGATGTTGCGCCATATGGGTTGGAAGGAAGCTGCAGACCTGATCATCCGATCGATTGAAAAGTCGATAGCAAGCAAAAAAGTGACTTACGACTTTGCCCGATTGATGGACGGTGCCCAACAAGTGAGCTGCTCCGGATTTGGCAAAGTCATGATCGACAACATGTAAGCGCAACGGTTCCTTGACCTGTAGCCGTAAAAACCGCGTACAGCGCACGTTGTACGCGGTTTTTACATTACCCATTGAAAACACATGTTTACGCCTCATTTGTCCTACAACGGCGGGGCTTGCTGTCTTGCTCGATAAAATCATTTCATGGCTACAAACATCCCCAAACCTCCTGCTGTGAAGCCGCCCCCTGCCGGCGGCGATGATGGAACGGTCGTACTGGAGCGCTTGTCCCAGCGCGTTCAACCTCCCTCCATGTACCAAGTGGTCATGTTGAATGATGACTACACACCCATGGAGTTCGTGGTGGTGGTCATCCAGGAGTTTTTCGGCAAAGACTTGGAAGCGGCGACCCAGATCATGCTCAAAATCCATTTGGATGGGCGGGGTGTCTGTGGTGTGTACCCAAAAGATATTGCGGCAACCAAGGTCGATCAAGTTCTCGAAGCGGCCCACAAAGCGGGGCACCCATTGAAATGTGTCAGCGAGCCCGTAGATCTGTAGGGGAAAGCGAAAACTTCGGTCCAGCTCCCCAGAAATCGGATTACAGTTAATCAACACAAGGCAAAAAAAGGAATTCATATGATTGCCCAAGAATTGGAAGTCAGCCTGCACATGGCTTTCGTGGAAGCCCGTCAGCAGCGCCATGAGTTCATTACCGTAGAGCACTTGTTGTTGGCCTTGCTGGACAACCCCAGCGCGGCAGAAGTACTGCGTGCGTGCGCCGCAAACATTGACGATTTGCGCAAATCGCTGACCAATTTCATCAAAGACAATACGCCTCAAGTTGCAGGCACGGACGAAGTGGACACCCAACCAACCCTGGGCTTCCAGCGCGTCATTCAGCGTGCCATCATGCACGTGCAAAGTACCGGCAGTGGCAAGAAGGAAGTAACCGGCGCCAATGTTCTGGTGGCGATCTTCGGTGAGAAAGATTCGCATGCGGTTTACTACCTCCATCAGCAGGGCGTGACCCGCTTGGACGTGGTGAACTTCATTGCTCATGGCATCAAGAAGACCGATCCGCCAGAGGCTACCAAGTCCAATGAGAGCCCCGCTGAAAGCGAAGAGGGGGTGAGCGAAAAGAACGAGAAAGCCTCGCCCTTGGAGCAGTACACACAGAACCTGAATCAACTGGCCAAAGAAGGCAAGATTGATCCTCTGATTGGTCGCGACTACGAAGTTGAGCGTGTCATCCAGATCCTGTGCCGTCGTCGCAAAAATAATCCCTTGTTGGTGGGTGAGGCGGGTGTCGGCAAGACCGCGATTGCAGAGGGTCTGGCATGGCGCATTTCACAAAACGATGTACCTGAGATCCTCGCGGACTCCGTGGTGTATTCGCTCGATATGGGCGCATTATTGGCAGGCACCAAGTACCGCGGTGACTTTGAACAACGCCTGAAGGCAGTGCTCAAATCGCTGAAGGAAAAGCCAAATGCCGTGCTATTCATTGATGAAATTCATACCCTGATTGGCGCGGGCGCAGCATCGGGTGGCACTTTGGACGCCTCCAACCTGCTCAAGCCCAGCCTGAGTTCCGGTCAACTCAAGTGCATCGGCGCGACCACCTTCACCGAATATCGCGGCATCTTCGAAAAAGACGCAGCGTTGTCCCGTCGTTTCCAGAAGGTCGATGTGGTCGAGCCGACCATCGATCAGACAGTGGAAATCCTCAAGGGCCTGAAATCCCGCTTTGAGGAGCACCACAACGTCAAGTACGCCGTGGCTGCGCTGCAGGCGGCCGCTGAGCTGAGTGCCAAGTACATCAATGACCGCCACCTGCCAGACAAGGCGATCGATGTGATTGATGAAGCTGGTGCTGCCCAACGTATCCTGGCACCGAGCAAACGCAAGAAGACCATCAGCAAGACTGAGGTCGAGGAAATTGTGGCGAAGATCGCCCGCATTCCCCCGGCTAATGTGTCGAATGATGACCGCAGCAAGCTCAAGACCTTGGAGCGTGACCTCAAGAGCGTGGTCTTTGGCCAGGACAAGGCTTTGGACGTATTGGCCTCGGCGGTCAAGATGGCGCGTTCCGGACTGGGTAAAGGAGACAAGCCGATTGGCTCATTCCTGTTCAGCGGCCCCACGGGCGTCGGCAAGACAGAAGCGGCCAAGCAGTTGGCCTACATCATGGGCATCGACCTGATTCGCTTTGACATGAGTGAATACATGGAGCGTCATGCTGTCAGTCGCTTGATCGGTGCGCCTCCTGGCTATGTAGGTTTTGATCAAGGCGGCTTGTTGACCGAAGCCATCACCAAGAAGCCGCACGCGGTGCTGTTGCTGGATGAAATCGAAAAGGCGCATCCGGACATCTTCAACGTGCTGTTGCAGGTCATGGACCATGGCTCGTTGACAGACAACAACGGCCGCAAGGCAGACTTCCGCAACGTGATCATCATCATGACGACGAATGCAGGGGCTGAGACCATGAACAAGGCCACCATCGGCTTTACCAACCCGCGCGAAGCCGGTGACGAAATGATGGACATCAAGCGCTTGTTTACGCCGGAGTTCCGTAACCGCTTGGACGCGATCGTCGGATTCAAGGCTTTGGACGAAGTCGTGATCCTGCGTGTTGTCGACAAGTTCTTGCTGCAACTGGAAACCCAGTTGGCCGAGAAGAAAGTGGAAGTGACTTTCACCGACAAGCTGCGCAAGCACCTTGGCAAGAAGGGCTTTGATCCACTGATGGGTGCACGCCCCATGCAGCGCTTGATCCAGGACACGATACGTCGTGCATTGGCTGACGAGTTGCTCTTTGGTCGTTTGGTGGATGGTGGTCGCCTGACAGTGGATCTGGATGAGAAGGACGAAGTGGTACTCGACATTCAGCCCTTGCCCAAGAAAGAGGGTAAGTCCAAACCCGAAGAGGCTACTGCCGGCTGATCGCTTAGAAAGCTGAAAGCCCGCTGCGCAACCGCGCAGCGGGTACCAAGGGCTCAGTTCTGCTGGAACTGGGCCCTTATGTTTTCTACACGGGTACGGTTGGCAGCAAAGTCTTTGCGACCGATACGACTTGCCGAGCGCACGTGAATCACGTTTTCTGCAGGGCTTAACCAGAACTCCACATCATCTGTGAACTTCAAGGTCGGTGTGGTGCTCTGAGCGTAGAGGTAGTCCGCAGTTTCAGTTACCAATACTGTTTTTGGCATGCTGCGCAGAATCCCAGTGAGTTTTTTTAGTGCCGCTTGGCCATCACCACTGAACGTGAAAGGTGCAATGTCTGCATACCCACGTAAGGGGTGATCCGGGTAGAGCTTGGCTTGGCTGCTCACACTGTTTGGCGTATTCGAAGGTGGTTTCAATCGCCCGTCTTTCACGCCAAGGTCCTGCGGTACTTTCCCGGTGAGAAAGCCGAGCTGTCCGGCAAAAAAGATCAGGGTGGGCAGTACGATTGCAATAAAACCGATGAACCAGATGGCTTTCACGAGGACTCCTTTGATGCGGTGTTTCATGGCTTGATGGTATGTGAATGCGGATGGTTTATCGAGTGGGCGTGACCGGCTGGTGACAGTGGTCGTGTACAGAGGTTCTTCAAGGTGTTGTTCGATGTTG
Source organism: Curvibacter sp. AEP1-3 (assembly GCF_002163715.1). Lineage (GTDB taxonomy): Bacteria > Pseudomonadota > Gammaproteobacteria > Burkholderiales > Burkholderiaceae_C > Allorhodoferax. The sequence continues at coordinate 878,997 of NZ_CP015698.1, read as the reverse complement.
ATATTGAGAAAAATACGTCTGTCCTGGGCATTGCTCCCGGTCGTACTGTTAGCAGGGTGCGCATCAGTGCCTTCCGCAGACAAGGGCACCGCCGTGGTCGGCCCGGATATGACTGCGCCGGCGGGTACGGTTCCCAAGCCACCGCCCAAGATCGGTCTGGCGTTGGGTGGAGGGGCCGCGCGCGGCTTTGCCCATGTAGGCGTCATTCAGGTGTTGGAAGAGAACGGCATCAAGCCCGCGCTGGTCACCGGCACCTCGGCGGGTAGTCTGGTCGCTGCCATTTACGCCAGTGGCAAGAATGGGACTCAGCTTCAGCGCGTGGCGGAAACCATGGAGGAGGCAGCCATTGCAGATTGGACACTGCCCATCTTCAGCCGTGGCATGCTGCGTGGTGATGCCTTGGCCAAGTATGTCAATGGCCAAGTGAGCGGTAAGCTGATTGAAGAGTTACCCATGCCCTTGGGTATCGTTGCCACTGACCTCAACAATGGCAACGATGTGCTGTTCCAGCGGGGCGATACCGGCACGGCCGTCCGGGCGTCCAGCTCTGTGCCTGCAGTGTTTCAGCCCGTCAAGATCAACGGACGCGAATATGTGGACGGAGGATTGGTGTCTCCCGTGCCCGTAGCTGCAGCCCGGCGCATGGGGGCGGATTTTGTGATTGCGGTGGATATTTCCAGTCCGCCAGAAGGCAGCCTGACAGGCGGAACCCTCGACATCCTGCTTCAGACCTTTTCCATCATGGGCAAGAGCATCAACCGGTTTGAGCTGAGGGAAGCTGATGTGGTGGTGCGCCCGGCACTGCAGGGCATCAGTAGCTCAGACTTCGGTGCACGCAAACGTTCTATCGAAGCCGGCCGCCAAGCCATGCTCAAGTTGATTCCTGAGCTGAAGGCCGCATTGGCGGCCCGCGGCAAATAAAAAAAAAGGCCCCGTTTTACAACGAGGCCTTGAAGGGATCCCTGAACCTGAAGGTTTCGAAAGGACCCGAGGAGACAACCGGTAGAAACATGGGAGTTTCTGATGACTGAATTATCTCAGGGTTTTCCCTTGGTAGCTAGTGGTTGGGACAAAAAAACCTAAATTGTTTTAGTGCCCCGTACCCAAATTAGCGCTTTTTCGCAGTAGCAGCCTTGGTGGCGTTGGTCGCGGTAGCGGCCACAGCGTTGAAGTTAGCTTCGGCAACTTCAGTCGCTTGCTTAACTGCTTTTTGCACAGATTCCAAAGCATTGTTGGCAGCAGCCACAGAGCTCTTCATGATGGCGACCACAGATTCAGAACCTGCAGGGGCGTTTTTGGCAGCGCTATCGATCAGGCCGGCAAACTTTTTCTGAGCGTCAGCAGCTTGTGCTTCAGCATTCTTGGTGAATTCAGCGCCAGTGGAAGTAGCGATGTCATAGAGGTGACGGCTGTAAGCAGCAGTCTTCTCAGCCAGAGGCTGAAGCAGGCCGGATTGCAAGGCCAACAGCTCTTGGGCGTCTTTCACGCTCAACATGGTTTGTGTGTGGGTAGCGGCTTCTGCCAGAGCTGCTTTGGAAGCAGTCAGGTTCAATTCCACAATCTTTTCCACGCCTTCGAAAGCTTTGTTGGTCAAGCCAAACAGGGTTTCGATATTGGCTTTGTGGGAAGCGATAACTTGTTCAACGGTCAGCATAGAGATCTCCAAGAGTTAAGGTAAAAAATCACCATCTGCGCCGTAAGCATCTGTCCCAGTGGACTTTATGTTGCAGTGCAGCATGGTTCGAATTATAGAGAGCCCGTGTGTCAATGCAAGCACTTTTTGTTGCACTGCAACAAATTAGTGCAAATTTCCTAATTCGGGCTGGGTGAGGCGATTTTTCACGGGCGCGTCATGAAATGTTGGAGCGCATTTTTGGATATATCCATCTCGCCCGCCCCAATATCAGGGTCTGCGCCTGACGGTGCCGGTATCGCTGGCAAAATGGTTCACATGCAGCTGAACGCGCCCCTGAAGCCCCACGCCGAGCCGCGAAGTGCCTACCGGGTACTGCGCACCATTCCCACCCGTTGGAGTGACAACGACGTCTACGGCCACGTCAACAACGTGGTGTACTACAGCTGGTTTGATACTGCGGTGAATGCCTACCTGATGGAGCAGGGCGTGCTCGATATCCATGCGGGCGACACCATTGGACTGGTGGTGGAAACCCAGTGCAACTACTTTGCTTCTGTGTCCTTCCCCGAGGTGGTGCAAGCCGGCATTCGGGTTGCCAAACTCGGTACCTCCAGCGTGCGCTACGAGATCGGCATTTTTGGTGAGGGTGAGACCACCGCCGCCAAAGGCCACTTTATCCATGTCTATGTGGACAGGCTCACCCGCAAGCCGGTCCCGCTTCCTGATGCTTTGAGACAACTACTGGAGACCTTGCAATGACTGCAGCTATCGTCGATGACGCCATCCGCTCCCGCATGTCCGCCCGGGCCTTTCTGCCCAAGGCTGTTGCCCGGGAAGATATTGAAGCCATTCTGGACGTAGCCAGCCGCGCGCCTTCGGGTACCAACTGCCAACCTTGGAAGGTCTACGTGCTGCAAGGTGCGAGCCGCGATGCGCTGGTGGATAAAACCTGCGCCGCGCACGACGCGATCCGCGCCACCCCCGAGCTGGCTGCGCAGTACCAGGAGGAGTACGACTACTACCCCGCCCAGTGGGTCAGCCCCTATATAGACCGCCGTCGCGAGAACGGTTGGGGGCTCTATGGCTTGTTGGGCATCGGCAAGGCCGACAAAGACAAAATGCACGCCCAGCACCAGCGCAACTTCCGCTTCTTCGATGCGCCGGTGGGCCTGATGTTCACCGTCGACAAGGTCATGGGGCGCGGCTCGTTGGTGGACTACGGCGCGTTTCTGCAAAACATCATGGTGGCAGCGCGAGGGCGCGGCCTTCACACCTGCCCGCAGGCGGCGTGGAACGGCTTCTCCAGCATCATCCTTCCGCACATCGGGGCAGGTGAGGGCGAGATGCTGGTCTGCGGTATGTCGCTGGGCTACGCCGACCCGGATGCGCCGGTCAACACCTTCCACACTCCCCGCGTTCCGGTAGCCGACTTCACCCGCTGGGTGGAATGACGGAAATGTGAATGAAAATGGCTGTTGGCGCACATTCTGTATGCGCGAGCAGCTCCTGAATTGATAGCAATTTTCCCCGCGGCTACGCACGGCAGCCTGAACGCCTCATGATCATCACCAGTTTGCTGGACACCGACCTCTACAAATTCACCATGATGCAAGTGGTGCTGCATCAGTTTCCGGGGGCGCAGGTGGAGTACCGCTTCAAGTGCCGCAACCCGGGCATGGATCTGGCGGCGCATGCGACTGAGATCCGCGAGGAAATCCGTTCCCTGTGCAGCCTTCAGTTCCAGGAGAGCGAGCTGGCCTATCTGCGGTCCATGCGCTTTATCAAAAGCGACTTCGTGGACTTTCTGGGGCTGTTCCGCCTGAACGAAAAGTACATCACCGTCACCCCCCTGGCCAATGGCGAGTTGGACATCAGCATCGTCGGGCCGTGGCTCCACACCATCCTGTTTGAGATCCCGGTGTTGGCCATCGTGAACGAGGTGTACTTCCGCAACACCCAGCGCGTGCCGGACTTCGTGGAAGGGCGCAAGCGCCTGGAAACCAAGATCGAGCAGTTGCGCGCTGAGGGCTTGGAAGACCTGAAGATTGCCGATTACGGCACCCGCCGCCGCTTCTCCCGCGCCTGGCACGACGAAGTGCTGCGCGTGCTCAGCGCCAAGCTGGGCACTCTGCAAAGCCCCGGCAATGCGGTGGGGCGCCCTGGTCAGTTGGCCGGTACCAGCAATGTATTGCTCGCCATGAAGCTGGGGCTCACGCCACTGGGCACCATGGCCCACGAATACCTGCAAGCCTCTCAGGCTTTGGGCCCGCGCTTGCGGGACAGCCAGATATTTGCCTTCGAGTCCTGGGCCCGGGAGTACCGCGGCGACCTGGGCATTGCGCTCAGCGATGTGTACGGCATGAACGCCTTTCTGCGCGACTTTGACATGTTTTTCTGCAAGCTCTTCGACGGCGCGCGCCACGACAGTGGCGACCCATTCACCTGGGGCGAGCGCATGATCGACCACTACCTGCGCAACCGGGTCAACCCGCGCACCAAAACCTTGATCTTCAGCGACGGCTTGACCATTCCCCGCACCATCGAGCTCTACCAGCAGTTCCGCGGGCGCTGCCAGCTGGCCTTCGGCATCGGCACTAATCTGACCAATGATCTGGGCTACACGCCGCTGCAAATCGTCATCAAGATGGTGCGTTGCAACGGCCAGCCGGTGGCCAAGCTCTCCGACACACCGTCCAAGAACATGTGCGATGAAGAGAAATACTTGGCCTACCTGCGCCAGGTGTTTGAAATCCCAAGCCCGGTGGAAGCCACCGCCATGCCCACCACCCAACCCCCTGTTTCAGCATGACATCATCAAGCTCCAAGCCCCGCATCCTGATCAGCCGGGCCATCTTCCCGGAAGTACTCGCCCGGTTGGAGGCGGTGTTCGAGGTAGAACACAACCAGGCGGACGCTGTCTGGTCTGCTCAGGACTTGACCGCCCGTCTGCAAGGCAAAGATGGCGTTCTCACCACCGGCGGCGAGCGCATCAGCGCCGAGCTGCTGCAGGCTTGCCCTCAACTCAAAATCTGCGCCAACATGGCTGTGGGGTTTAACAACTTCGATGTGCCGGCCATGACGGCCAGCGGCGTGCAGGGCACCAATGCCCCGGATGTGCTCACCGAGACCACCGCCGACTTCGGCTTCGCGCTGATGATGGCCACCGCCCGCCGCATGGCCGAGAGCGAGCACTTTTTGCGCGCCGGTTTGTGGAAGCGCTGGAGCTACGACATGTTTTGTGGCAGCGACATCCATGGCGCCACACTCGGCATTCTGGGGATGGGGCGCATCGGGCAGGGTATTGCGCGGCGCGGCTTCCATGGCTTCGGCATGAAGGTGATTTATCACAACCGCAGCCGGCTCGATGCGGGGCTGGAATCCGCGTGCGGCGCGCAGTATGTAGACAAAGCGACGCTGCTCGCGCAAGCTGACCATCTGGTGCTGGTGTTGCCGTACTCGGCGGAATCGCACCATAGCATCGGTGCGGCGGAGTTGGCGCAGATGAAGCCCACCGCCACCCTGACCAACATTGCGCGCGGCGGCATTGTGGATGATTCGGCGCTGGCCCAGGCCCTGCGCCGCGGGCAGATTGCCGCGGCCGGGCTGGACGTGTTTGAAGGCGAACCCCAAGTGCACCCGGACTTGCTGACCCTCCCTAACGTGGTGCTGACCCCGCACATTGCCAGCGCGACCCTGGCCACGCGCCGGGCCATGGCCCAGCTGGCCGCTGACAACTTGCTGCGCTTTTTTGCGACCGGCGAGGTGCTCACCCCGGTGAACACACTGGGCGCCGTGCGGCGTTGAAGCTTGGGCGGAGGGCACTTCACGCAAGTGCGCATCATGCCTTGTGTTTGGGTTTGCTATTGAATTTATAGCTGCTCGCGCATATTCAATGGGCGGTAGAGGCTGAAATGATGCATAACTAGAAGGAATCTATGACGGAATGGATGGTGGTGGCGGGAGTGGTTTTGGGCCTCTTGCAACTTGTGTTGCTGGTGCTGCTTTTGCGTGGTCGCGCGGGTACTGATCCCCAAGCCCATGCCCAAGAGCTGGCGCAACAGGAGGCACGCCAGGAGCTGTTGGCCCGCCTGCAAAGCAGCAGCGAACGCGTGGAGCGGGAGCTGCGTCGCGAGGTGCAAGAGAGTGCGCGCAGCGGCCGCCAGGAGCTGGCACAAAACCTTGCCACTTTCCAGCAAAGTCTGGTGCAGCAAACCGCCGAAGCCACCCGCACCCAGAACACCCAGATCGACGCCTTCGGCCAGCAACTCGCGCTCTTGCAGAAGACCCTGTCCGACACCCTGGCCAACCAGCTGAGTGCCCTGAGCGAATCCAACGCCCGCCGCATGGCCGAGGTGCGCCAGACCCTCGATGCCCAATTGGCCCAGCTGCAGACCACCAATTCCGCCAAGCTCGACGAGATGCGCGCCACGGTGGACGAGAAGTTGCAGACCACCTTGCAAGCCCGTTTGGGCGAGAGCTTCAAGCAAGTGGCCGAGCGGCTGGAGCAGGTGCACAAAGGGCTGGGCGAAATGCAGTCGCTCGCGCAGGGCGTGGGCGACTTGAAGCATCTGCTCTCCAACGTCAAAACCCGTGGCATGTTCGGTGAGGCCCAACTGGCATCCCTCTTGGAGCAAGTGTTTGTGCCCGACCAATACGCCACGCAGGTCGCCACCCGCCCCGGCAGCAAAAACGTGGTGGACTTCGCCATCAAGCTGCCCGGCAAATCGGACAACGGCGCCCCTTTGTGGCTGCCGATTGACGCCAAGTTCCCCAACGAAGACTACGAGCGCCTGCTCGACGCGCAGGGCAGGGCGGATGCCGCCGCTGCCGAGGCCGCCGGCAAGGCGCTGGAAATGCGCATCCGGCTGGAGGCCAAGTCGATTTCCGAGAAGTATGTGGAGCCCCCGCACACCACCGACTTCGCCATCCTTTTCCTGCCGACCGAAGGCCTGTACGCTGAAGTGCTGCGCCGCCCCGGCCTGATGGAAGCTTTGCAGCGTGAGCACCGCATTACCCTGGCCGGGCCCACCACCTTGCTGGCCATGCTCAGTTCCTTGCAAATGGGCTTTCGAACGCTGGCCTTGGAAAAGCGCTCCAGCGAGGTGTGGCAAGTGCTAGGTGCTGTCAAAACCGAGTTCAGCAAGTTCGGCGATGTGCTGGCCAAGGTCAAGTCGCAAACCGAGACCGTGCTCAAAACCCTGGACAGTGCCGAAGTGCGCAGCCGCGCCATGGGGCGGGCACTCAAAAAGGTGGAGGCCCTGCCGGACACCCAGGCGCAGGCTTTGTTGCCCATTGATCGCGATGTGGACCGTGATGCTGACCTTGATAGGGACCGGGATGCCGACGGCGCCGGCCTATGAGCGGCCTGCACGCCCCTGCACATTCAGCAGTTAGCGCCCCCCAAAACCCTTGGGCACTATTGCGCTAGATCAGCGGCCATGTGTGCCTGCATGCCAGCATGGCGGGCATGCGACTGGCTGCGCCGCTGTGGGCCTTGCAGCAGGGCTACGGACCGTTGGCGGTGGGTTTTTTGCTGGCCTTGTTTTCTTTGTCGCAGGTGTTTCTGGCTTTACCGGCCGGGCGCTTTGCGGACCGGCATGGCTTGCGCAAGCCGGTGTCCTGGGCGGTGGTGGCGTCCATTTCCGGGGCCACTGCGGCTGCCCTGTATCCGCATTTCGCCGTGCTGTGTTTTGCGGCGCTGATGATGGGTGGCGCTACCGGTTCTGCCGCCATTGCCTTGCAGCGCCACGTGGGGCGGGCGGCCGCGGACGCCACCGATTTGCGCCGCGTGTTCAGCTGGCTGTCTATCGGGCCCGCGATTTCCAACTTTCTGGGCCCGGTGTGCGCAGGCTTGTTGATTGACCACGCCGGTGTTTGGCTGGGCGGCAAGGTGGCCGACCACAACGGTTTTGTGGCTGCGTTTGCGCTGACGGCGCTGCTGCCATCGTTGGCTTGGTGCTGTGTGCGGACCACGCGGGAGCTGGAACCCGTGGTGCATGCGGGTGGCGTGCCCCCCAGTGCCTGGCCCCTGTTCAAAGAGCCGATGATGCGCCGCCTGTTGTTGGTGAACTGGTTGCTCTCCAGCTGCTGGGACGTGCACACCTTTGTGGTGCCGGTGCTGGGGCATGAGCGTGGATACAGCGCTTCGGTCATAGGCACCATCCTTGGTGCTTTTGCGGTGGCTGCAGCGGTGGTGCGGGTTTTTCTGCCGCTGCTGGCGTCGCGCCTGCGCGAATGGGCGGTGGTCACCACGGCCATGGTGGTGACGGCGCTGCTATTTGCGGTCTATCCCTTGATGCCCAGCGCCTGGGCCATGGGCGTGTGCTCGGTGTTGCTGGGGCTGACGCTGGGTACGGTGCAACCCATGATCATGAGCACCCTGCACCAGATCACGCCGCATGCGCTGCACGGCCAAGCGATTGCGCTGCGGCTGATGACCATCAACCTCTCCAGCGTGCTCATGCCCATGCTCTTTGGCACGGCGGGTGTGGTGGTGGGGGTGTCGGTGGTGTTCTGGACCGTAGGTGCCCTGGTGGGGCTGGGTTCACACGCAGCCTGGCGGTTGCGTGCAGGGCCTCACACGGGCAGTCCGTAAAAGTTGCGGATGGTGTCCCAGGCGTCCTGCGGGTCGTCGGTGTAGTGCAGCAGGTTCAGGTCTTCGGGCGAAATTGCGCCTTCCTCCACCAGCACATCCATGTTGATCAGGCGTTTCCAGTAGTCGGTGCCGAACAGGATGATGGGCACCGGCTTGGCCTTTTTGGTCTGTACCAGCGTGATCACTTCAAACAGCTCGTCCAGGGTGCCGAAGCCGCCGGGAAAAGCCACCAGCGCTTTGGCACGCATCATGAAATGCATCTTGCGGGTGGCGAAGTAGTGGAACTTGAAGCTCAAGGACGGCGTCACGTAAGGGTTGGCCCGTTGCTCATGCGGCAGGGTGATGTTCAGGCCGGGGGTGAGTGCACCCATCTCGTGGGCGCCCCGGTTGGCCGCTTCCATGATGCCGGGGCCGCCACCGGTGCAGATGAACAGGCGCTCCTCGCGGGGTTTGCGGGCGCTGTGGCCCGCAACCAGGCGGGCAAACAGGCGGGCATTGTCGTAGTGCTTGGCGTTGCGCAGATGGCGCTTGGACAGGGCGATTTGCTGTGCATCGCCAGAGGCCTCGGCAGCTTGCGCGAACGCTTCAGCATCTTCGGGTGAAGGGAATCGTGCGCTCCCGAATACCACCACGGTGTTGTCCACGCCTTGGGCGGCCTGGTCCAGGTCGGGCTTGAGCATCTCCAGCTGGATGCGGATGCCACGGGTCTCGCGGCGGAGCAGGAATTCAGGGTCTGCAAAGGCCAGGCGGTAGGCGTCTTGGTCCAGGGCGCCGCCCTGGTCAGAATGGTTTTGCAGGTCCGCCCAGGCGTTGGCGATACGGCTTTCGTTGAGGTTTTGCGTGTTTTCCATGGCTTCATTGTGCGGCAGTTTCGTGGCACTCTGAAGGCAAGAGACGTGCCGTTTTTTGCGGCTTGTTTGCGGCCATAAAAAAAGCTCCCGAAGGAGCTTTTTCTGGAGGGCCCCTAAAGGCCAGTGCAGTGCGTGGATTAGACGCGTTTGCGATATTCGCCGGTACGGGTGTCGATTTCAACGCGGTCGCCTTGGGCCACGAATATTGGCACGCCGATTTCGAAACCGGTGGCGATCTTGGCAGGCTTGAGCACCTTGCCGGAGGTATCACCCTTCACAGCAGGCTCAGTCCAGGTGATTTCACGTTCCACGCTAGTGGGCAGTTCGACGGAGATGGCTTTGCCTTCGTAGAAAACCACTTCGGCGGTCATGCCGTCTTCCAGGTAGTTCAGGGAGTCGCCCATGTTTTCGGCTTCGACTTCGTACTGGTTGTAGTCGGCATCCATCCAAACATACAGGGGATCAGCGAAGTAGGAGTAAGTGCAATCCTTCTTGTCCAGAATGATCTGGTCCATCTTGTCGTCGGCCTTGAATACCACTTCGGTACCGAAGTTAGCGATCAGGCTCTTGAGCTTCATGCGCACGGTGGCAGAGTTGCGGCCGCCGCGGCTGTATTCGGTTTTCAGGACGACCATGGGGTCTTTGCCGTGCATGATCACATTGCCGGCGCGGATTTCTTGTGCGATTTTCATAGGGTTGCGAGGACGTTTGTCGCGTACAGCGACTGTAGGCCGCAGTCTGCGGCGGGGCATGATTTGCACCCCTTAAACCTACGCAGTTCAGGCGGCAAATTCAGCAAAGCCTCGTATTTTATCGCCTTTTCTCCACAAAACTGACCAGGCTGCTTACCAAGTCGGGCTGCTGGCGCAGCCGGTCGCGCCAGCCTTGTACCTGTTGACGCCATGCACTCAGCGGCAAGCGGCCCCAATCCAGCACTGTTTGCTGGCCTGGGGCGTTGTGAATCGGTGGCAGTCCATTCCATGCCGCATGGAGCCGGCGAACGGTGGCGTCTGCACCCATGCAGTCCAGAAAGGCGGCGAGTTTTTCGGCATGTGCGCCATCGTCCTGGGGGTAGATGTGCCAGACAAACGGTTGGCCGGCCCAGAGGGCGCGTACCAGTGAGTCTTCTCCCCGCACGAAGTTGAGGTCGCAGCACTGCAGCAGGGCGTCGAACTCAGGGTGGCTCAAGGCTTCGAGGTAGTGAAGACGCAGATGGCTATTGTGAAGCGCCGTGCCGGTCATGGCCTCCGCTTGGGGGAGCGCCTGTGCAAGCGCATGTCTTGCCCGCCCCGGCGTCACCAGCAGCAAGGTAGATGTGTCGGCGCGCATCCAGTCGGCCAAGGCCTTCGCAAGGGCGGCCGGTTCATAGCAAAAGAGGCTGATCAGGCGCTCGCCTGTCCAGGCTACGCCTTGGTCGGCCAGCCATGCGCCGCGCCAGGAGTCATCCAGCCCGTGTTGCCGTTCTTCAAAGCTCGGCTCGCGCAAGAGGCCTCCAGTGCCTGCGGTGAAGCCGGGGTAATAAAAGTGCTTGGTCCAGCCTTTTGCAGGACCTTGCATCACCGGTGAGGGCAGTGCGTGGCAGCGTTCCACATAGTCTTCGGCTGACAGGTATTCCAGATTGATCCAGGCAGGTGGTTTAGTGTCATTTAGGGCGTTAGCGCTCATGGAATGTGCGCGAGCAGCTATAAATTCAGGAGCAATATGGCATCCGAAACCTTCAATCCACACATCGGCGGGCGGGAGATCGCGCAGCTTGGCAGCGTCCGCGGCTTCTTCCCATGCCCGCACGCTGATGCCGGACCATTGGCCTTGGCGGGCTCCGGGGGCCATCCAGTCCAGCGCGCTGCTGTCATCCACCCAGAAGCGCACGGTATGGCCGCGTTGCGCAATGTCAGCACACAAGCGCCAGCACACGCCGATGTCGCCATAGTTGTCGATGACTTGGCAGAACACATCCCATAGCCATGCAGGGGCTGGGGTTTGTGGCTCGGGGAGCGGGCTGGCTGGCTTGGAGGACATGCCGCCGATTGTGCACAAGGGCGCTGCGTGGGCCGACAATAGCGCCCATGAGTGATACCCATCCTGAAGAGTTGCTGCGCGAAGTGGCAGCGCTCCCGTCCCTGCCCGGCGTGTACCGCTATTTCGATGCCGACGGGCAGGTGCTTTATGTCGGCAAGGCCATCAGCCTGAAAAAACGGGTCAGCAGCTATTTCCAGAAAAACCATGGCGGCACCCGCATCGGGCACATGGTGAGCAAGATCGTGCGCATGGAGACCACCGTGGTGCGCTCTGAGGCGGAGGCGCTGCTGCTGGAAAACAACCTCATCAAGACGCTGAACCCCAAGTACAACATCCTGTTTCGCGACGACAAGAGCTACCCGTATTTGAAGATGACCGGCACCCCGCTGGTGCCCAAGAACATGGCGCCCGCCGATGCTGCTGCTCCGGCGCGCGCGCCACAGCCAGTGGAGTTCGCCCGCGTGTCCTACTACCGTGGCGCGGTGGAAAAAAAGCACCGCTACTTCGGCCCTTACCCCAGCGCCTGGGCGGTGAAGGAGGCCATTCTGCTGATGCAGAAGGTGTTCCGCCTGCGCACTTGTGAAGATTCGATTTTTGCGAACCGCACCCGGCCCTGTTTGCTGTACCAGATCAAGCGCTGTTCCGGTCCGTGCGTCGGCCATATCCAGCCGCTGGACTACGCGCAGGACGTAGCGAATGCCGAGCGCTTCCTGCGGGGAGAAGCACAGGATGTGATGCGGGGCCTGGAGTCCCGCATGATGGCGCATGCCGAGAAGCTGGAGTTTGAGAAGGCTGCTGAGCTGCGCAACCAGGTGGCCGCTTTGTCCAATGTGTTGCACCAGCAGTCGGTGGACAACGTGTCGGACCGGGACGTAGACATCCTGGCCGTCAAGGTGCAAGGTGGCAAGGCGTGCGTGAACCTCGCCATGGTGCGCGGTGGCCGCCATCTGGGCGACCGGGCGTACTTTCCAGTGCACGTGGAAGACGCCTCAGCCATGGAGTCTGCGGAAGAGGGCGTGGCCACTGCATCGGTAGAAGTGCAGGTGCTCGAAGCCTTTATTGCCCAGCACTACATCCAGGTGCCCATGCCTTCGGTATTGGTGGTGAGCGAGCCCGTGAGCAAGGGCCTGATGCAGGCGCTGGCAGAGCAAACTGGTGTGAAGGCCTCAGCGATTCATCAGCCCCGCGAGCAGCGGCGCGCGTGGTTGGACATGGCTCAAACCAACGCCGGCTTGCAGCTGGCACGCTTGTTGGCCGAAGAGGGTTCGCAGCAGGCGCGTACCCGCGCGCTTGCAGATGCCCTGGACCTTGCGCTCGAGAACCTCGACGAATTGCGCATCGAGTGCTTCGACATCTCACACACGGCGGGCGAGGCTACGCAGGCCTCTTGCGTGGTCTTTCAGCACCACAAAATGCAAAACGCCGAGTACCGGCGTTTCAACATCGACGGCATCACCGGCGGGGACGACTACGCGGCCATGCGGCAAGTGCTCACGCGACGTTACAGCAAGATTGCCGAGGCGATCCGGGAGGCCAAGCACAGCGGCACCCCGCCCAGCAATAGTGCGCGCCTACCTGACTTGGTGTTGGTGGATGGCGGCAAAGGGCAGGTGTCCATGGCCAAAGAGGTTTTTGAGAGCTTGGGGCTGGACCTGTCGCTGATTGTGGGTGTTGAAAAAGGCGAGGGCCGCAAGGTAGGCTTGGAGGAGCTGGTGTTTGCCGACGGTCGGGACAAGGTCTATCTGGGGGCCGATTCAGCGGCCCTGATGTTGGTGGCGCAAATCCGCGATGAGGCCCACCGCTTCGCGATTACCGGAATGCGCGCTGCGCGGGCCAAGGTACGCACCGGCGGCAGCAAGCTGGAGGAAATTCCCGGGATTGGCCCCAAACGGCGCGCCAGGCTGTTGCAGCGCTTTGGTGGCGTGCGCGGGGTGGAGCAGGCCAGCGCACAGGACATCGCATCGGTCGAAGGCATATCGCGTGAACTTGCAGAGGAAATCTACCGGGCGTTGCACTAAGGCGTGCCACAATCCAGCCATGTTTACCACCATCCCCACCATCATGACCTGGACGCGAATTTTCGCGATCCCCCTCATCGTGGGCGTGTTCTATCTGCCCGATAGCATGGCCAGCATCCACGAACGTAATCTGGTCGCCACCGTCATGTTTGTGGTGTTTGCGCTGACAGATTGGTTGGATGGCTACCTGGCTCGCAAGCTCAACCAGACTTCGTCTTTCGGAGCATTCCTCGACCCGGTGGCAGACAAGTTTTTGGTGTGCGCGTGTGTGCTGGTACTGGTGCACTTGCAGCGAGCCGACGTATTTGTGGCCTTGATAATCATCGGCCGTGAAATTGCCATCTCCGCCTTGCGGGAGTGGATGGCGCAGATCGGTGCCAGCAAGAGTGTGGCAGTGCACATGATCGGCAAACTCAAGACCGTGGTGCAGATGGTGGCGATTCCGTTCCTGTTGTTTGACGGTATGTTGTTCGGGCTTATCGACACTCACGTATGGGGTGTCTGGTTGATCTGGATAGCTGCAGTGCTCACCGTGTGGTCCATGGTGTACTACCTGCAAAAGGCCCTTCCGGAAATTCGTGCCCGCGCCCAATAGAGTTGACGCGTTTGCCATTCTGTCAACCTGTTTCGGCATGACAATCGCTCACAAATAAAAAACTTTGAAGAGTGCAGGAAGGTCGCAGATTTACGTCTAGAATTCGCCTCCGCGCTGCTTTAAAAGCCGCGGCAATATTGTGTGAGTTCCGTTGAAAATTTGTGCGTCGCGCAAATCATCCGGTACTTGATACATCAGAAATTTGAAGAGACATCGTCTAACTCCGCTTCCGACTAAGGGGTCCTTGTGAATAAAACAGAATTGATCGAGCACATTGCTAAGCACGCTGACATTTCCAAAGCAGCTGCTACACGCGCTTTGGAATCCACCATCGGCGCAGTGAAGACCACCTTGAAAAAGGGCGGCACAGTGTCCCTCGTGGGTTTTGGTACATTTGCGGTTGGTAAGCGCGCTGCTCGCACAGGTCGCAATCCACGCACCGGCGCTGCGATTAAAATCAAGGCTGCCAAGGTTCCAAAGTTCCGTCCAGGCAAAGCATTGAAAGATGCCCTGAACTGAAATCCGGTTTTCGGGGGGGTGATTAGCTCAGTTGGTAGAGCGGCGCCCTTACAAGGCGTAGGTCGGCGGTTCGAGCCCGTCATCACCCACCACCCCCACCCAGCAAAGGCGAACAAATTGTTCGCCTTTTTTGTTGTTCACATGGAGAGTTAGCGCATGTTTGATTTTGTTCGCAAGCACACGAAGGTCTTGATGTTCCTCATGTTCTTGCTGATCATCCCCGCCTTCGTTCTGGTCGGTGTGGACGGCTACAAGAGCATGGCCGGTGGTGGGGCAACAGTCGCAACCGTTGGCAACGCCAAGATCACGCAAGAGGAGTGGGACTTTGCCCACAAAAATGAGGTGGATCGCCTGCGTGCCTCCGTGCCGAATCTGGACCCCAAATTGTTGGATTCTGCCGAAGCCCGCTACACCACGCTGGAACGCTTGGTTCGTGAAAAGGTCATGGCCGAAGCGGTGCAAACCGCCCACATGACGACCAGCAACGCCCGACTGGCCCGTGAGCTGCAGCAAAACCCCACCATCGCCAGCTTGCGCAAACCTGATGGCACCTTGGACATGGAGCGTTATCGCCAACTGGCTGCGAGCCAAGGACTGACCCCGGAAGGTTTTGAGGCCCGTGTGCGCCGTGATCTGTCCTTGATGCAGGTGGAGTCCGCCGTAACGGGTACCGCGTTTTCTCCGAAGGCACTATCGGACTTGGCTCTGAACGCATTTTTTGAACGCCGTGAAGTACAGGTTTTGCGTTTCAGCCCTGCGGATTACGCTAGCAAAATCAATCCGTCAGATGCCGATATCGATGCTTACTTCCAAGCGAATTCGGCCCTGTTCCAGTCCACTGAAACCGCCAATGTGGAATACGTGGTGCTGGACTTGGAAGCCGTCAAAAAGACAGTGTCTGTGAATGAAGCCGACCTCAAGTCCTATTTTGAGCAAAATGCCAGCCGCTTGAGCGCCAAAGAAGAGCGTCGCGCCAGCCACATCCTGATCAACGCTCCCAAGGACATGCCGGCCGCTGACCGCGCCAAGGCCAAAGAGCGTGCGACGGCTTTGCTGGCCCAAGTGCGCAAGGCGCCGGATTCATTCGCAGAGGTGGCCAAAAAGAACTCTCAAGACGCAGGGTCAGCGCCTCGCGGTGGAGACCTCGATTTCTTCGGCCGTGGCGCGATGGTGAAGCCCTTCGAAGATGCTGCGTTTTCCATGAAGAAGGGCGAAATCAGCGATTTGGTGGAGTCCGATTTCGGCTTCCACATCATCAAGCTGGCAGAAGTGAAGGGTGCAAAGCAGCCCACATTCGAAGAGGCCCGTGTCAGCCTGGAGCCCGAATTGCGCGCTCAATTGGCGCAGCGAAAGTTTGCTGAAGTGGCAGAGGCCTTCACCAATGGCGTGTACGAGCAATCTGACAGCCTGAAGCCTGTTGCCGAGCGTTTGAAGCTGGAAGTCAAAACCGCCACCAATGTGCAGCGCCAGCCCCTGCCCGGCGCAGCCGGCCCCTTGGCGAATCCCAAGTTGTTGGAAGCCATTTTTAGTACCGATTCCCTGGAGAAGAAGCGCAATACCGAAGCTCTGGAGCTGGGCGCTAATCAACTGGTTTCTGCCCGTGTGGTGGCATATAGCCCGGCGCGTCCCTTGGCGCTCAATGAGGTGAAGGCCCAGGTCCGTGAACGTTTGGTGGCAAGCCGCGCTCTTGAGCAGGCCAAAAAAGAGGGCACCGAGAAGCTGGCCGCTTTGCAAGCCAATCCTTCTGCCGTGGCCATGCCCGCCGCTGTCACGGTGTCCCGCGACGCTGCTCAAGGACTGGCAGGTGCTGTGGTGGATGCTGCATTGAAGGTCAATCCGGCCAAGCTACCCGGCTTTACGGGTACAGATGTGGGCGGCCAAGGCTATGTGGTGGTGCGTGTCAACAAGGTGTTGCCACGCAATGCGGTGGAAGAAGCCAAAGGCAAGCAAGAGCAAGCGCAGTATGCGCAATGGGTTGCTGCGTCCGAGAGCAGTGCCTATTATGAAAGCTTGAAGCAGCGTTTCAAGGTGCAAATCAAGGTTCCGGCCCCCGGTGCTGCCAAAACAGCCCAGAATTGATCTGGAGCCTGAAAATCAGGTTATAATTTTTGTCTACGGTGGCTGTAGCTCAGTTGGTAGAGTCCAGGATTGTGATTCCTGTTGTCGTGGGTTCGAGCCCCATCAGCCACCCCAAGTAATCGCTAAAGAGCTTGCTATTGAAAAAGTAGCAGGCTCTTTTTCTTTGTGCAGGTTGTAGGCAATCTGTAGGCAACTTTCCCAAATCTAGCCCCATAGCCAGCCAAAACAAATGCATTGCCGCCCGCGATGCAGACCAAAGTCAAATCAGCAAAACTGATAAAGTTCGTACGTCTTTGGTAGGGAGATTAGATATGCAAGTGCTACGGGTAATTGGTTTTTTATTCTGCTTGGGTTTGGCAGGGTGTGCGGGGCCGAGTGGCGGGCTTGGCTCTGTTGTGAAGACCAATCAACTTGCCCCCGGAATGAAGTCAGCAGAAGTCAAGGCAGTTCTTGGCGAACCTTCACAAACGCAGTTCATTTCGAACAAGTGGATTTGGAAGTACTCACTGCACCAAACTTGGAAGGGTTTTATTCCCTACTATTTGGTATTCAATCGCGACACCCAGACTCTAGAACAGTGGTTTGCAGATGAAGCAGAGTACGCTCGTGAGCAACAAATGTGGCTTCAAGCGATGCCTTCTAATCAAAAGATTGAGTTGGATGTTAAGGTCGGCCCACGTTTTCCATGAACCTCAACGTCGGTCTTAAGCGCTTGGTGAATTTCCCGGAATTCAGCAAGTATTTCCCTGTACTTTATCCAGACTGCACCGGAATTTGCTCGCGCAGGTCATCGGGCAGCTTCCATCGTTCACGCGTCCCCCAAAGGCTAGGCGGTTGCCACTTCCCATGCACTAGCGCAGATAGACCCGTGATGACCAAGCGGTCTATCAATGCTTGCGTGTTTGCCTTGGGGTACAAAGTGCGCGCGGCCTGCAGGGCCTCTAAGGCAGCTTGGCAGGGCGTGTAGTCAACTCTGGGGCGGTCTCTTTTCGTCAATTTCTCAGACTCCTAAGTGTTTGATTTCGTTCGCACTTTTTGGGCATAAGACCCGAACTGGTAACTGCTTGAATTTGCTGGTTATTCACCAATTGATTCCAGCACTTCGCGCGTAGTGTGTAGGCCCTTCCTTTCGTGCCGTCAATTACTAAGGACTAGCGCGGAAAACAATCCGGTACATCCTCGAGTCAACCGCCGGTAACTGCCGTAGTTTTTGACGCCTACAGATGGCATATCTAGATGGTGTCCGTGTGGCGGTGCAGAGAGCGCGGCAAAACTGCCTCTGATAGCACCGCTTGCCGGTGTAGTGGCGAGTCTCCCTAGACCGCCAGTCGGTGCTGTTATGCGCTTGCCTTGACCGCTTGCCGGTGTAAGACTTGCGTTTCTAAGGGGCTGGTTATCTTGGTAAGCGCTCCTTCTAAATAGCTCCACAGCGCCGGGGTCGTAGCCAGGTATCCTGTCCAGCGCCCTCCATGTGACCGCGTACCAACTCGCCTTATTGGGGCGGTGGCCTTTGACAGTCTCGAAAATAAAGCCACTCGCGAGCAACTCTGCTTTGGCGCGGTTGATGGTGTCATTGCTTGACCATCCACGCTTAGCCAAATGCGCGCGGGATAAAAGCAGCCTCCCATTGTTATCTCGCACGAACTGCCGCCCCAACTCCATCAGCAGCGCCTTTGCAGGATGGCTTAGCCGGGAGAAGGCTGGGCAATCAAGCACCGTCCAAGGTAATGCAAAAAATCCCCCTGCATCGCGCCCAGAGTCGTGCCCTTTGCGCTTTGGGTTGCGACCGTTAGCCATTGAGTAACCCCGAATTAGATATACGAGCCAACCATCGGTAAATCATGCGACGGCCGTTTTCTGTGAAGCTGTAGACGCCGGGGCGGCACGGCCTGCCATCTCGATCGATGAAGTGCACACGCTCGCATGGCAAATGCTCTTCACCCAGCCCAAGGCGGCGAATAGCCGCGATTAGTTCTGGACCGTTTGAACATCCGGCGATACTGTCCACGTCCTCTCGACGACGCGGGCGTTGCAGTAGCGCATGAATAACGCGCAACTGGCGCGGATTTTCGGTGCCCAAAAATTCCTTGCGTTTGGACTTTTCCGCCTTGATTTTTTTAGCCTTTGCGGACTTCATTTGATGCCCTTCCGGCTTTTAAACCATTGGGAGGGAGTAGCGCACCAGATTGCCAATCCAAGGCGGTAGAGTGCTTTTTTCATTACGCCACCCCGAGCACGCGGCGCAGGTCTGCAACCTTCCAAGCAAGTCGGCCATTGATGCGGATTGGGCGCAATGGGCCATTCTCAAGGCAGGCCCACAGTCGCATTGTTTGCTCTGCGCGGTTTAAGTGGTAAGCGGCCTCCCTTGTTGGCAGTGCAGCGCGTGTTTCGCGCTCCAGTGCAACGGGTTGAAAAGTGTTTGCAGCCATGATGTAAACCTCTCGGTTTGTTGAACACGACGCAATCATTTTTCTTGGGTGTTGATTCTCCCAAGCTGGTGAGCTTTAGCGCGTTTTAGCGCGCTCTTGCGAGTTTTAGCGCAGTTTTTTTTGCTGGCGACTAATACGGTCCCGAAGGTTTTTAAAGCTCAAGAACTGCGCTTTATCGTTTTGGTCTAACCACTTCAAACCGTCCTCGCTCAAGCCAATAAAAGGCCTCACGGACTTTTCTGCTTTGTTGGTCAACACCATCCAAACGGCGGCGGCATCGAAGGGGGCTGTCACGCTGCGTTGCGCAGCCTCAATCGTTGGCGTGAGTAGGTCACGCTTTGTGGGCTTGACCGAGCGCGTGCTAGCGGCATCAGGCGTGCACACAGCGGCTTGAATCGCTGGCACTTGTGCCACAGTTGCCGCGGCTACTTGATTAACATGTAGTTGCTCCGGAAGGTCTTGCCAAACACCAGTGGCCCAGATTGCAAAAGCTCGCAAATTTACCGGGCTGTTGTGGGTTGTGCCACAGTGGGACAATAGTCTTAGGCCACCACTTGCGGCGTGAGATTCGGAAATTCTCAAACGCCTATCAAAATCTTCTCCAGCCTCGAATTTGTTTTCGAACCTGTCCCACTCGAGCGCATTCGGATTTAGGTTGAGTGAAAGCGCTACGGCTTCGAAGAGCTTTACCTCTTGCATTTGCCCCCAAAAGCACCAATCTGGGCGGCCTTCTAGTGTGTCGGTCACAGTCGCACCCCTTCAATGTGTGCAGCCTTCAAATAGAAGCCCCAGCAGGCGAATGAAGGTTATTCGCTTTTCGGTCGGGGTAATTAGTCCCGGCCTATCTGGGGCAAACCTTAACTAACGGCGCGCAGCTTGCCCGGTTCGGCCTGTGCATCAAACACAATCCCGGCCTGTTCCAATATCCACGCTTCTATGCGTTCATGGTGAACCCTTAATAGTTCCAACGGGCGCACCTTGTAATGCTTCTCAGCCGTGGCGCTTGGCTTGTGGCCTTGAATCTGTGCCACTACTCCAGCAGGCACCTCTAACCATTCGGTCAGGCTTGCAAAGGAGCGGCGCAGACCGTGCAGGGTAAGCCTCCCCAATCCGGCTGCTTTACAGGCGCGGGTGTGTGGTGTGTTGGGCTCTGTTAGGCATCCGTTTGCACTTGTGGGGCTGGAAAACACCCATTCATTACGGCGGGGCAGGGCGGCTAGAAGGTGCAACATGTAGGGTGTTACAGGAATTTCGCGAGTGCCCTCCACCTTGTCGCGGATTTGAATGCCCTTCCATTGGGTGTTTAAATCCTCCCAGCGTAGCGCCAGCACTTCGCCCGGTCTTGCGCCAGTCAGCAGCATCATTTGAAGGCAGGCAGCAATAACGGGGTTTTGAATCTTTTGCACGGCGGCAAACCATGCGGCTAATTGTTCGCGTTGCAGTACATCCGTTTTTGTCCCTGCTTTGCCTAATGCTTCGCGTGCCTTTTTTGTCTTGGCTGGGTTCTTTGCTGGCAATAGGGCAGCATATGTGGGCTGTTCAGCGCACCAAGTTAGAAACACCGTCAGCAATCGCCATGCAAGCCGGGCAGACGTTGCGCGGGTTTTACCTTCGTTGGCGGCCCATGCTTCTATGGTTGCTTGGTCTAGGTCTTTGAGGGCAAGCGGCATCAATGCAGCCAGCGGCCCCGGCTTTGTTAGTTGTTTGCCACCACCACGGCGGCCAGACGGTAAGCCCCCAGCTTTGGCTTTGTCGATATGGTCACGGTAATGCAGGTCACCCCAGAATGGGCGGCGTTCTGCAATATAAGTGCCCCACACCTCGCCCACAGTGAGGGCGGCAACTTTGGCGGCTTCCACCTTTGCAGCGGCAGTCGCTTTCTTTTCAACGGCGGCGGCTTGTTTTTCGCGCTCCACTTCGCGGGGGTCTGTGCCAGTATCAACCAGCATTTTCAAGCCTTGTGCCTTTAGTCGCGCCCGTTCAATCGGCCAGTCTTTCAGGGTGCCAATGGTCATCCGGATGGTTGAACCGTGTAGGCGTGATTCAAAAACATAGGTTTTGCGGCCCGTGGGCGTTGCCCGCACCGCTAGCGTCGGCGCTTCGGTGTCCCATAGGAAGGCTTGGGGCTTGTCAGTAGGGCAGGTGAAGGCCTCCACCCGGCCAGCAGTTAAACGTACACGGCTTTCTTGCTTGCTCATGGCACCCCTAAATCTGTAGGCAACTTGTAGGCAAATGGGCTGTATATAACCGCATACCTATCAACACGTAGACTGTCTAACTATCCAGTAAATATTCCGTAACGTGTTGATTTATATAGAGTGTACCAACATCAATCAACGGGTGCAAATAGTAAAAAATAAGGATTGTGATTCCTGTTGTCGTGGGTTCGAGCCCCATCAGCCACCCCAAAACATAAAAAATGCCCGCGCAAACGGGCATTTTTTTCATCTGTACTTTGTTCGATCGCTAGGTGGCATCGTTTACCAGCACCAGCTTTCCCATCACTTGGCGCGAACCCATGTGGGCGTAGGCGGCCTTCAACTCGGACATTGGCATGGTGCGGTCGATGGCAGGTTTGATTTTTCCTTGTCCATACCACTGCGCAAGTTCTTTCATCATGGCCGTATTTGCCTGTGGCTCGCGTTTGGCGAACTCGCCCCAAAACACACCTACGATGGACGCACCCTTGAGCAGGGCAAGGTTAAAGGGCAATGCAGGAATCGGCCCTGAGGCAAAGCCCACCACCAGATAGCGTCCGCGCCACGCAATTGAGCGGAAAGCCTGTTCGGTGATGTCACCCCCCACAGGGTCGTAAATGACGTCCGGCCCTTTTCCTCCGGTGAGTTCTTTCAGTCTGTCCCGCAGATTTTCTGTGTTGTAGTTGATGGTGGTATCTGCACCCAAAGAGGTGCATAGCGCGCACTTCTCGGCGCTGGATGCCGCCGCGATCACGCGGGCACCCATGGCCTTGGCGATCTGGATCGCAGATGTCCCCACGCCGCCTGCTGCGCCCAGCACCAATACCGTTTCGCCCGCGCGCAGCTGGGCCCGGTCTACCAGCGCGTGGTAGGACGTGGCATAAATCATGATGAAGGCCGCAGCATCCACCATCGGAAATCCTGGAGGGAGAGGCATGCACAGTGCCGCCGGGGCGAGGGTGTGGGTGCCGAAGCCCCCGGTGCCACTGAGGCACGCCACCGATTGGCCGATCTGCAGGTGCTTCACGCCTTCGCCAAGCGCTGTTACCGTCCCCGCGTACTCGGCTCCGGGCACAAAGGGCAAAGGTGGTTTGATCTGGTACTTGTTTTGGACGATGAGGATGTCCGGGAAGTTCAGGCTCGCTGCCTTGATCTCTATGAGTACCTCGCCCGCTTTGGGCGTGGGGGTGGGCAGTTGTTTCCAGTTCAGGGCATCTACGCCGATGGGGTCTTCACATAGCCAGGCATGCATGGTGCTTCTCCAAATGAGTGTTTCCAAATCATAGGACTGAAGGTCGGCCCTGGGGTTGATGGAATGTCCCGACGGCGACCTCGCACCAGGCAGGCACCTACAATGCCTCAACACTCTTTTTTGCTATGAAAATTCTCATTTCCAACGACGACGGTTACCAGGCGGCAGGCATCGTGGCTCTGTACGAAGCACTCAAAGACATCGCAGAAGTCGAAGTCATTGCCCCAGAGCAAAACAACAGTGCCAAATCGAATGCACTGACCTTGCATTCCCCCTTGTACGTGCACCGTGCCTCCAATGGATTCCGCTATGTCAATGGCACTCCCGCCGACTGTGTGCACATTGCGCTGACGGGCTTGTTGGATTACCGCCCCGACCTGGTGGTCTCCGGGATCAACAATGGCGCCAATATGGGCGACGACACCATTTATTCCGGCACCGTGGGCGCAGCTATGGAGGGCTTTTTGTTCGGGATTCCTGCCATCGCTTTTTCGCAGGTTGAGCGTGATTGGGTGCACTTGCAGTCCGCCGCACTCAAGGCGCGCGAGATGGTTTTGGCCATGCACCAGCAGCAGATGATTACCACTGCGCCCTGGTTGCTCAACGTCAACATTCCCAACCTCCCCTTGGAGCAAATCGGTAGTACTCGCCTTTGCCGCTTGGGCAAACGCCACGCCGCTGAAAAAGTCATCAAGCAACAAAGCCCCCGGGGCGAAACCATGTTCTGGATTGGTGCGGCCGGCCCGGTGATGGATGACGCCGAAGGCACTGATTTCCATGCCACTGCACAGGGCCATGTAGCGGTTACACCCCTCAAGGTGGATTTGACTGACCACGCCAACCTCGGCTACTGGGCCCAAACCGTCAGCCGTATCTCCGCAGCGCCTGTATGAAGGAAAGGCCTTCCTTTCCAGCGCGCCTGGACAGCACATTGGCCAAAAACCGCCCGAGCGCCGGAGGGGGCATCGCACCTTCGGCGCCCAGACTGGTGCCGATAGCCAAAGCGCCCGTCATCGCACCCATGGTTGCCAAGTCCAAACCGGTCCCCAAAGCCATTCCGGTGCCGCAAGGGCTGGGTATGGACTCAGTGGCCGTGCGTCAGCGTATGGTGCAAAAGTTGGCCGGGCAAGGTGTGACGGACCCCTTGGTGCTCACTGCCATGGGGACGATAGAGCGGCATCGTTTTGTGGACAGCGCCCTGGTCAATCAGGCGTATGAAGACACCAGTTTGCCCATCGGTCTGGGGCAGACAATCTCCAAGCCCGGCGTGGTGTCCCGCATGATTGAGCTGATGCGCAATGGCGCTACAGGCCGCATGGGTCGGGTGCTGGAAATCGGCACCGGCTGCGGCTACCAGGCTGCGGTGCTTAGCTGTGTCGCCACCGAGGTGTACAGCATCGAGCGGCTCAAGGGCCTGCACGACAAGGCACGCGACAACCTGCGCCATTTGCGTTTGCCCAACCTGCACCTCTTATTCGGTGATGGCATGGTGGGCTACGCCCAGGGCGGGCCCTATGCAGGCATCATTTCCGCTGCGGGCGGCGATGCTTTGCCCCAAGCCTGGATCGACCAATTGGCGGTTGGTGGCCGTCTGGTTGCGCCGATGGTGCATTCGGGCGGACAAGCCTTGCTGGTCGTCGACAAGACGCCACAAGGCCTGCGCCAGAGCATTCTGGAGGCGGTGCACTTTGTGCCCCTAAAATCGGGCGTTGCCTGAAGGGAAAATTCAATATGGTGGGTTCGCGTAGTTTCTGGGTAGGTGCCATGGGCACCGCGGTGCTGGTGTTGGCCGGATGTGGTTCCAAGCCGATCACCCGTGCGCCAGTGGAAGACCGCTCCAACCAGGCGCCTCAGCAAAGCGTGAGCACCGACCCGCGCACCCAACCCGTGAAGCAGCCCCCAGGCTTTGAGAACGCAGGCAAGCCCGGCTACTACACCGTCAAGCCCGGTGACACCCTGATTCGCATCGGCCTGGAAAGCGGGCAGAGCCACAAGGACATCAGCCGCTGGAATGCACTGGATAACCCCAACAAGATTGAAGTCGGCCAGGTGTTGCGCATCGTGCCGCCGGTCGCAAACGAAACTGTCAGCGCCAAGCCGGTAGTCGCTGCTACCAGCACTACCACCGCATTGCCTCCGGCCAGCAACCCCGCTCCCGCTGCAAGCACTGCTGCCAGCGCTCCGGCCAAGGCGGCGTCTGCGCCGGCCAGCGCACCCGCTGCGACACCCGCGCCCGTCGCGGCCAGCGGTGGCGATGACACCGTGGCCTGGATGTGGCCCGGTAACGGTGCCGTATTGACCGGCTTCGATGAAGTCAAAAACAAAGGTGTGGATATTGCTGGTAACGCCGGCGATCCGGTGCTGGCTGCCGCGGAAGGTAAAGTGGTCTATGCGGGCTCCGGCTTGCGCGGTTACGGCAACCTGATCATTCTCAAGCACAACAACACCTACCTCACGGCCTACGCCCACAACCAGACCCTGCTGGTCAAAGAAGACCAGACCGTGAAGCGGGGACAGAAAATCGCCGAGATGGGCAACAGCGATGCCGACCGCGTCAAGCTGCACTTTGAAGTGCGCAAGCAGGGCAAGCCGGTAGACCCCACCAAATACCTGCCCGCCCGGTAGCACACCATGGCCCCTAACCCCGCCCTTGCCGATGATGACGACAGTGTCAACGGCGAGGGTGTGGAGCAGGATTTAGAGCCAAACAGCCCCCTGGCGCCCGATCCTTCTGCGCGTACAGCTCCTGATTTCATAGCAAAAGAAGCGCTGACCGCGGAGGAAGACCCGTCCACCCTCGAGCAGGGTCCTGACGCATTGTCGGTCTACCTGCGCGGGGTGCGCCGGACCCCGCTGTTTACCCCTGAGCAGGAGTTTGAAGTGGCGACCCGTGCGCGTGCCGGCGACTTTGCCGCCCGCCAAAGCATGATCGAGCACAACCTGCGCCTGGTGATCAGCATCGCCAAGGGGTATGCGGGGCGGGGAGTGCCTATGTCCGACCTGATTGAAGAGGGCAACCTCGGGCTTATGCATGCCATCGACAAGTTTGAGCCCGAGCGCGGGTTTCGCTTTTCCACCTACGCCACCTGGTGGATACGCCAGTCGGTAGACCGCGCGCTCATGTACCAAGGCCGAGCCGTGCGCTTGCCGGTGAACGTGGTGCGCGAGGTGCAGCAGGTGCTTCGCGCGCGCCGCCTGCTGGAGAATGATGCCGTTCTTTTGGCTCAGCGGCCTGAGGGCATCCGGGTGGAAGACATTGCCGCACTGCTTGGGCGGGATGCCGTGGATGTGACCGACCTGCTGGCCATGGCGGAGGCGCCGCGTTCGCTGGATGCCCGCAATGACGCAGGCGGCGATGAGCATTCCTTGGGCGACAGCCTTGCTGACACCTTGGCTGCAGCCCCGGACAGTACGGCGTTAGCCCATGAGGTGGACGCCTTGTTGGAACAATGGATCGCAACCCTGAATCCGCGTGAGCAAGAGGTGCTGGAAGCTCGTTTCGGCCTGCATGACCGCGACCCGGAGACTCTGGAGACGCTGAGTGAGCGGCTGGGCTTGACCCGTGAGCGGGTGCGCCAGATCCAGAATGAGGCGCTGTTCAAACTCAAGCGCTATCTGGCGCGGCGCGGGATCAAGCGGGAGTTTCTGATGTGAGTGCGCCTGACCTGAGACAATTCAGGGATGACAGACGTACAAAACAACGACATGGTTCCCCCAAAGCCGCTGCCCGAAGGCTGGCTGGCTGTTAAATCTCTCGATCTCGAAGCCCAGGGCGTGGCCCACCGCCCCGATGGCAAAGTGGTGTTCATTGAAGGCGCTTTGCCCTTTGAGGTGGTGAGTGCACAAATGCACCGCAGCAAAGCCAGTTTCGAGAAAGGCACGCTCACCGAGATCCACACCGAATCTTCCCAACGGGTGCAGCCTGCCTGCCCGCACTTTGGCTTGCATGAAGGCGCCTGCGGTGGCTGCAAGATGCAGCATTTGCATGTGGGGGCTCAGGTGGCTGTCAAACAGCGGGTGCTGGAAGACAACCTCTGGCACATCGGCAAGCTTAAGCCGGACAACGTGGTGCGCCCCATCGAAGGCCCGGCCTGGGGCTACCGCTACCGCTCGCGCCTGTCAGTGCGCTTTGTGCGAAAAAAGGGGGCAGTGCTGATCGGCTTCCACGAGCGCAAGAGCCGCTATGTGGCTGACATGAAGGTCTGCCCGGTGCTGGCGCCCCGCGTGAGTGCCATGTTGCTGCCGCTTCGCCAATTGATTGAGTCCATGGATGCAGTGGAAACGATTCCCCAGCTCGAGCTTGCCATGGGCGACATGGGCACCAGCCAGGACAGCCAGGCCGGCGTCATCGCCCTGGTGATGCGCCACATGGAGCCGCTGTCGGAGGCCGACAAGAGCCGCCTGCGCGCCTTTGCGGCCACCCAGCCCGGCCTGCAATGGTGGCTGCAGCCCAAAGGGCCGGAGACCATCCACCGCCTGGACGAGCTGCCCGGCCATGAAACCGGCGACCTGGCCTACACCTTGCCGGATTACGGCATCACCATGCCGTTCCGCCCCACGGACTTCACCCAGGTGAACCCGCACATCAACCGGGTGCTGGTGTCCCGCGCGCTGGGGCTTTTGCAGGTGCAGAAGACCGAGCGGGTGATTGACTGGTTCTGCGGGCTGGGCAACTTCACCCTGCCGCTGGCCACGCAGGCGCGCGAAGTGCTGGGCGTTGAGGGCGCGGAGTCGTTGGTAGCCCGCTCGCGTGAGAATCTGACCTTCAATTCCAAGCAAAAACAGGCTCTGGCGCCCGATGCACCTGCGCTGGCAGCTACCAAATTCGTAGCGCGCAACCTGTTTGAGATGACGCCGGAGCTACTGATTGCCGATGGCACTGCCGACAAGTGGCTGATCGACCCGCCTCGCGAAGGCGCTTACGCCTTGGTGCAAGCTTTGGCAGCCCTGCACCAGCAGCCGGAGCTGCGCAAAGGCTGGACGCCGCCCCGGCGCATCGTCTACGTCAGCTGTGCACCTTCTACGCTGGCGCGCGATGCTGGTGTCTTGGTTAATGAGGCGGGCTACACCTGCATCAAGGCCGGGGTGGTGAATATGTTCCCCCATACCGCCCACGTGGAAAGCATTGCAGTGTTTGAGCTGCAGGGCTGATACCCGGCTACAGAGGGCAGGCTGGCCTGTTCTTGGAGACAAAAAAGCGGAGCCTAGTGCTCCGCTTTTGCTTTGGCCTTGGATTTGGCCTTGGGCTCTTCATCTGACTTTTCAGTAATCACCGAATCCGCGGGCGGCGGTGGAGGTGGCGGCTTGAGACCTTGGGGTGCTATGCCTTCAATCTTGTTTTCACGCATATAGCTGTCCATTTCCTTCCAGCCTTCGAAGATGGCCGCTTTGGACGCTTTTTCATTGAGCGAGTAGCAGTCTTCAATGCTGCGCAGGCCATGGCGGCAGGCGCTGCCTATGGCTTTGGCTTCAGCTTCCCGCTGGGCGATCCGCGGGTCTGCCATTGCTGCCTGGATGGATTGCAGATCGCAACCGGCCAGCAGTACGGCAGAGAGGAGGATCAGGGGGCGAAGTGTCATAAGGCGGATGGAGTGCTGCTAGTTATATCGGCAGGTGACGCCAAGTATTAACCACAACTTGCTGAAAACAAAAAAGGCCCCGGGGGGCCTTTTTTGTTGGTGTGTGTGCAGTGCTTAGTCGCGTTCGCCACCGAAGATGCCCAACAGGGCCAGCAGATTCTGGAACACGTTCACGATGTCCAGGTACAAGGCCAGCGTAGCGGTGATGTAGTTGGTTTCGCCACCATCGACAATGCGCTTGATGTCGTACAGCATCCAGAAGCTGAAGATGCCGATAGCCGCCATGGAGAGCGCCATCATGCCAGCGGTGGAACCCACGAAGGCGTTGATCAGTCCGCCCACCAGCAGCACGATGGTGCCCACCATCAGCCACTTGCCCATGCCGGTCAGGTCACGCTTGATGACCGTGGCCAGGCTGGCCATGGCGAAAAACACGCCAGCGGTACCGCCGAACGCCGTCATGATCAGTTGCGGACCGTTGCTGAAACCCAGGGTGCGCTGGATCAGGGGCGACATCATCAAGCCCATGAAGAAGGTGAAGCCCAGCAGGACGGGGACACCTGCTGCAGAGTTCTTGGTCTTCTCAATCGCGAAGATGAAGCCGAAGGCCACAGCCAGGAACAAAACAAAGCCGAGGACGCCGCGGAACAGCGGTGCGATATTCAGTTCTACGCCAGCCCAAGCGCCCAACACGGTGGGAATCAGGCTCAGCGAGAGCAGCCAGTAAGTGTTGCGCAGCACCTTGTTGCGTTGCGCGGTCGATGCGCCATAGCCCAGGCTCTGGCCGAAGGTAGT
This sequence comes from Curvibacter sp. AEP1-3, assembly GCF_002163715.1. Lineage (GTDB taxonomy): Bacteria > Pseudomonadota > Gammaproteobacteria > Burkholderiales > Burkholderiaceae_C > Allorhodoferax. The sequence continues at coordinate 850,432 of NZ_CP015698.1, read as the reverse complement.
AGTGCGATCTGTCATGGTGATACTCCAGTTAAAAAACTGCGGTGTACGCGCGGCAAGTGCTTGCGCATTCGGCAGGTGAAGACATTTTAGGGTTTTGCAAGGGCAGCCCCGGGCTTTGTGTGTCTATTCATGCCATTTCGGGTGGGGCTGATCTGCGTCAGGAGGGGGCAAATGGGCGGTTTGTTTGGGTATGCTCAGGGTTTTCACCCATCAATACCCTACACACCATGAAATCCAAAGCTGTACTCGAATTTTCTGATGTCGCCGCCATTGCGGCTGCCGCCCAAGCCGAAGCGGTCAAACACAACTGGGCGGTAAGCATCGCCATTGTGGACGACGGCGGTCACCTGTTGTCGTTCCAGCGCCTTGACGGTGCGGCTCCCATTTCCTCCCACATTGCTCCCGGCAAGGCCCGCACCGCTGCCTTGGGCCGCCGCGAGAGCAAAGTCTACGAAGACATGATCAACGGCGGACGTGTGTCCTTCCTGAGCGCTCCCAACCTGGATGCCTTGTTGGAAGGTGGCGTGCCGATCATGAAAGACGGTCAGTGCCTGGGCGCAGTGGGCGTGAGCGGTGTCAAGTCCAACGAAGACGCGCAAATTGCCAAAGCCGGCATCGCCGCCATCGGCCTGTAAGACACGGCTAGTTGCTATCAAAAAAATAGCTGCTCGCGCACATCCACTGTGCGCCGGCAGCTATTTTCACAATGAATCTCCTCTATTTGGTGAGGATGAGCTTGCCCGCCTTGGTGGTTTGCAAGCGGTAGCGTTGGCCTTTGTATTCAATGTCCACGCTCTGGCGGGTGCCCAGCAGGGCGCTGGCTTGCACCACCGGCGTGGCGGCCACGGCGGGACCGGAGACAAGGCCTGCGGCATGGGCGCGTAGCTCCGGCATGGGTGCCAGCGTGCGCAGAGCGGGTAGGGGGCTGTGGGCCATGACTTAAGGCTTGGGCTCGGTGATAAAGCCGATTTTGCGCAGTCCCGCCGTTTGCGCCGCCGCCATGGCCTGGGCCACATACTCATAGCGTGCGGCCTTGTCGCCGCGGATATGCAGCTCAGGCTGCGGTTCTTTGGCGGCCTCGGCTTGTAGCGCGGCGCCCAGCGCATCGCCGGCAACCGGTGTCTGGTTCAGGAAGTAGGCACCTTGCGCATCCACACTGAGTTGCAGGGTTTCGGGCTTGGTCTGCTGGGGCTGGCTGGTGGCGGTGGGCAGCTCCACATTCACCGCGTGTTTCATGACCGGAACCGTGATGATGAAGATGATGAGTAGTACCAACATCACGTCCACGAGGGGCGTCATGTTGATCTCGTTCATCACCTCGTTGTCGCTCTCAGAACCGGTGTCTTGCATTCCAAATGACATGGGGAACCTTTCGCCGATCAGGCTTTTTTCATGGCTACGACCTTGCCGTCAGTGCCGAGCGTGTTGCTCACACGGGCCCCGGTCACAAAGTAGGCATGCAAGTCGTGCGCAAAGCGGTTGAGCTTGGTCAGGATGGACTTGTTACCCCTTACCAGCGCGTTGTAGCCCAGCACTGCGGGAATGGCTACAGCCAGACCGAGCGCCGTCATGATCAGTGCTTCGCCGATGGGGCCCGCCACCTTGTCGATGGTGGCTTGCCCGGAGGCACCAATGCCCATGAGCGCGTGGTAAATGCCCCAAACGGTGCCGAACAGACCCACGAACGGAGCCGTGGAGCCTACCGAGGCCAAGACGGCGAGGCCGCTCTGGAAGCGGGCAGTGCTGTCGTCAATGCTGTTGCGCAAGGAGCGGCTGATCCAGTCGCTGATGTCCAGTGCGTCGTGCAGCTGGGTTTGCGTGTTGCGATGGTGGGCAGTGGCTTCCTGTCCAGCACGGGCCAGTTGCACAAATGGGTTGTCAGTAGGCGCGCCCAGCGTATCAATGCCCTCTTCAAACTCAGCGCTATGCCAGAAATTCTCCGTGCGTGCGGCCAGCGATTTGAACTTGAGGATGTCCAAGGCCTTGATCAAAATGACGATCCAGGAGGCCAGTGACATGCCTATCAGCAGCACTGCGACTGATTTGGTGACCCAGTCGCCTTGGGTCCAGAGGGTAATGAGTCCGAGTTGGGATTCCATGAAAAAGCTCCAGAAATAGGTTCAAAAAAGTAAATGGATAGTTGCGCCTCAGCGCGTCAACTGCCAGTTGATAGGCACGTCCAACCACATGCCTTGGGGCACGCCGGCTTTTTTGCCCGGCACATAGCGCCACTTGAGAGCCGTCTCCACAGAGGTTTGGTCCAATCGGTCAAAGCCGCTGCTTTGCTTCACGCTGGCCTGGCTGGCTTGGCCGTCGGTATCGATGAACACCCGGACAACCACGAGGCCTGTTTCCCGCAGGCGCTTGCTGGTGGCGGGGTAGGCAGGTCTTGCGTTGTTGAGGTAGTCGGCGTCGCTGGAAGGGAGCTCCAGTTTCGGCGGGGCTGGTGGAGCCGGCGGCGCGGCAGGTGCATTGCTGCTGCCGTTGGTACTTTGGTTGCTGCCGGCGTTGGCCATCGCTGTCGGAGCTGCAGCGGAGGGAGCCGGGGCAGTGGTATTGGGGGCTACTGCCAGTGGTGTCGGCACAGGCTGGGGCGTTGCCACCGGTGTCGGGGTGGTTGGTGCGGGTTGTTTGTTGGTAGCGGTTTTGTTAACAGATTTGGGTTGTTGCGTGGGCTGGGGTGTCGGGGTCGGTGCCTTCGACGGTGCGGCTGGCGTCATGATTTCCACCAGAATTTCGGCAGGAATCACGACTTCCGCGACGCGCCGCATGAGGCCGCTTTGCACCGCCCAGAGGACGGCGCCGTGCAGCAGCACGACGCCCAGCACGATCGCGGTGTTGCGGCTCATGGCAGGCAGTGATCGGTGGCGTTGAGATGGTTGCATTGGCATGTGTACGGGTGCGAAGTGACAGAAACCGGCGGTCTTCAGGTGTCCGCCCACATGCGCAGCATGTTGTGGTACACGCCGGTCAGTGCGGTGGTCTCTGCCGAGTCGCCGTGGCGGCGACGCATGGCGAGCAAGTTCATGTCGAGCTCATAAAGCATGCGGCGCTGCTCATCGCTGCGCACCAGGCTCTCCACCCAGAAAAAGCAGGCGATGCGTTGGCCGCGGGTGACTGGCTTGACCTGGTGCAGGCTGGTGCCGGGGTAGAGCACGGCATGGCCTGCAGGCAGCTTGACGCTTTGTTCGCCATAGGTGTCTGCAATCGTCAGTTCGCCGCCGTCATAGTCTTCAGGATCGGAGAGAAACACGGTGCAGGACACATCAGTGCGCAGGCGCTGCCCGCTGCCGGGCATATACCGCACCGAGCCGTCGATGTGGTTGCCGTAGTAATTGGTGTCGCCTCCGTAGCGGTTCACGCGGGGAGGGAACACTTTCTTTGGCAATGCAGCCGAAAAGAAGGTGGGGCTGCGGTCCAGACCGCGCAGCACCATGTCGCGGATGCTGCGCGCCTCCTCGCCCTCATGGTCGAGCTGCTCGTTGTTCTTGACCTGTTTGGCCAGCTCGCCGGTGCCTTTGCGCCCGTCCACCCACGGCGCCTCTTTCAGGAGTTGCTGTGCTTGGGCGACTTCTTGCGGAGTCAGCAGGTCGGGCAGGTGCAAAAGCATGGCGGTAGCTGGCAGCGAGGTGGATAGTTTAGAACTTGAGGTTCAGCGTGGCTTGGATGTTGCGTCCGGGCCCTGGGGTGTAGAAAGAGGTGTACAGGCCATCGGCATACAACTTGTTCAACGCGTTGGTCACGTTGACTTTGAGCGCAGTTTTCTCGCTGAATTTGTATTCACCCATCAGATCCCACGTGGCGTAAGCGGGGGCTACGACGCCCGGGTTGGTCGCCGGGGTTTGCTCGCCGCGGAAATTGATGCCGGTGCCCAAGCGGAGCTCGGGGGTGAATTGGTAGGTCGTCCACACCGTGCCACTGTGAATGGGCGTCAGACCGGGACGCTCACCTTCGCGTGCGCCGTTGGCTGTGGAGTTCGAGATGTCAATCATGGCATCAGGCATCCACATATACGAACCATAGATTTCCCACTTGCTGGTCAACATGCCGCTGAAATCCACTTCCAGACCGCTGGCGTGACGCTTGCCCGACAACAACATCTGGGTGGCTGCGGAGTCCGGGTCGGTATTGCGCTCATTGAACTTGGTGGAATGGAATATCGCCAGTCGTGTGGTGTAGCGATGGTCTGCCGAGTCCAGTTTGGCTCCGATTTCAAAGTTGCGGCTCTGCTCGGGCGGCGTGTTTTGGCTGGTGGTGGTGTAGGAATAGGTATCCGCAGAGGTATTGAAGGACGTCCCCCACGACACGTGATACGAACTCAGCTCGTTAGGCTGATACAGCGCACCCACACGCTGACTCCAGTCGCCCACTGTTTGTTCATAAGCACCGGTTTTTTGGCCTGCGGCGTTCTCGGTGATGTAGTTGCCACGCATGCGATCAAAGCGCAGGCCACCCAGCACTTTCCAGTGCTCGGCCACTTGGACGAGGTCCATGGCGTACAGCCCCAGATTGTCCGCTTGGAAAGCACTGGAGCGTGAGACTACGCGTGCGCCTTCATCCACGGATGCTCCGTCATCCGGCGTGCCCACGGTCGTAGACGTGCGGGTTGCTCCGCCGGTCACGCGAAACACATTTTTGTTTTCCTGCGCGACGTCCACGCCGGCAAACACTTCGTGGTTGACTCCCCACGCTTTGAACTTTTTGCTGTAGTCGCTCTGGAGGTAGACCGAGTTCAAGTCCTGGATCTTGTTTTGGGCCCCACGGGTAAGCACAGTCGCATCAGAGAAATTGTTCAGCCCTGTTCCTGCCGCATAGTTCCACAGTGTTGCGCGCTGGTCGCGGGTGTACACGCCGCGCCTTGCACTGGTCTTGAGTTCACTGTCGTCATCGAATCGATGGATGTGGCTCGCGGTGATGTAGTCCGCAGTTCCCTTGTTGTAGTCACTGGCCATGCCGTAATAGGTTTGCGGGGCAATTGCTTCGTTCAAGCCTGCAGTGCTTGCCGCTGCGGTAGAAGTCGGACGTATCCAACGCACGCCGTAGTTGATGCCGTTGTCGTTGTCGAGGGAGTACAAGCCTACGGAGAACTCGTCTTTGGTGCCGATTCCCCAACGGTAGTTGGCGGCTATTCCTCGCTTGTCGATGCTGCTGCCTGCACCGTTGTTGTCGGCTTTGGTGACCATCGCGTTGATGCGCAGCCCGGAGTCCTCACCAGTCTTGATATTGAAGTCCCCTGTGACCCGGCGGTAGTTGTAGCTGCCCAGCGTGGTGGTGACTTCATGGTCATCAATAGCCCGTCCTTGTTTGCTGGCTTGGTTGACTGCACCACCCGTGGAGCCCCGACCAAAAAGCATGGATGCAGAACCGCGCAGGAGTTCAATCTTGTCGCTATTGAATGTGTCGCGGTCGTAAAACGCCGGGTCACGCATGCCGTCGACATAGATGTCACCCGTTTGCGCCAAGGAAAAACCACGTAACCGAATGTCTTCCTCACCACCTTCCGCCGCCAGAAAAGTCACGCCTGCGGTGTTGTGCAGCACGTCTTTGAGGGTATCCAGGTTACGGTCATCCACCAGTTTCTCAGTCACTACGGTGATGGATTGAGGTACGTCTCTGAGGTCTTGTTTGCCTTTGCCGATGCTGGTGGTGGTTGCGCGTACAGAGTCCTTGCCTTGTTCTTCTTCAAGCTGCTCGGTGATGGTGATTTGCTTCAGTGACTTGACGGGCTCTCCGGCACTCTCCTGGGCAACTGCAGAGAATGAACCTGCAAGCAGCATGGCTCCCAAGGGCAGGAGGGTGGTGGCAGCTACCGGAGGCGGGGCGGCAATAAGGAGGGGTTTGGATGTGGGCATAGCGTTCAAAACGTTCAATTGAAAGAATCTGCTGGCTATGTCCTGAGCACCGGGATAGGGCTCTGACTTGGCTTGCTGATTGGGTGGATAAACAAGAAGCATTCTTGTTTATGTAGAAAAAATGATTTACAAAGAGCGCGTCACCATCATGGTCTTCCACGCTCCGTGGACCATGGCCGCATTGGCGTGGCATTGCTCCACCACGTCACGCGCACAGTCTTCGCAGCGGCCACATTGTGTAGCGACACCGAGATCAATCTGGATGTCCTCGAAGCTCTTCCCTTCACTGGCGTGTTGGTGAATTTCCTTGTCGGATACGCGGTGGCAGACGCAAACAATCATGAGACGCTTACTGAGTGTTGATCGGAGCTCGTATTCTAAATAAGAATTCGTCGCATTTGCATTGCATGTAAAAAAATGTGTAGTGTTTGTGGGGTTGTGTCTACAAAACTGGGCTGTGCGCCCTGTTGCATTCCGGAATAGTTCAGTAACAGATATAGTTGAGAATTATTCGTATTTGATTTCTGCTCCATGACATTCCCGCCAAAGCCATTCAGTCTTGCCGAAATAGCGGCCATGAACCCCGCTGCCTGGCAAGCGGTGATTGGCGCAGAACCCCGGAGTGCAGCGCAGTGGATGCGGCATGCGTCTGAGCTCGGAAGTGCTGACGCACAGACGGTCATAGGCCAATGGCTGCTCGATGGTCATGGGGAGGAGGCCAACCATAAAGAGGCCTTGCGTTTTTTCCTGAAAGCCGGAACTCAGGGCCAAGTCATGGGCATGAACATGTGTGGTCGTTGCTTTGAAAACGGGTGGGGTACTGCCGTGGATTTTTTTGCTGCAGCAAATTGGTTCCGGCAGGCTGCGCACAATGGCTTGGATTCCGGTATGTACAACTACGCTAACTTGCTGGCAGCCGGAAAGGGTGTCAAGAAAAACGACGATGAAGCATTGCAGTGGTACACGACAGCTGCCAAGTTAGGGCACGCGAAGTCCATGACCAAGATCGGGCACTTTCATGAAGACGGTCGCGTAGTGGCCAAAGACGCAGAGTCCGCTTTGGCTTGGTTCAAAAAGGGTGCCGAAGGGGGAGACTTCCGAGGGCAGTTCAACTATGCCAGCATGCTGGCGGAGCGGGGCAGGGGGGAAGAGGCCCTGTTTTGGTTGGAAAAGGTTCCGCTCACCGCGACCGCGGCCTACAAGCGATTGGTAGGGGATAAGTTGTTGAACTCACCCCATGCCACATTTCAGGCGGTGGGGCGGGCCATGCTGGCAGACGCTGTGTCTGCCTGAGCGCGTAGCAGGGTCAAGAAAGCTCGCCCATCTGGCTTTGCAGATAGTTTTGCAATCCGACTTTGGAGATCAGATCGATCTGGGTTTCCAGGAAATCAATGTGTTCCTCGGTGTCATCCAGAATCTTTTGCAACAGGTCACGCGATACGTAATCGCGCACTGACTCGCAATGCGCAATGCCTGCTTTGATTGTGGATTGCGCTCCGACCTCTGCTTTCAAGTCGCATTCCAGAGCTTCGGGAACGGACTCTCCGACCATGATTTTTGCCATGTCTTGCAGGTTGGGTAGGCCATCCAGCATGAAGATGCGGTCCATCAGCATGTCTGCATGCTTCATTTCCCCTATGGACTCTTCGTACTCTTTTTTGGCGAGTTTGTCGAAGCCCCAGTGTTTGTACATCCGGTAATGCAGGAAGTACTGGTTGATAGCGGTCAGTTCATTCTTGAGCTGCGCCTGCAAATGGGAAATGACTTGTGCGTCGCCTTTCATGGGGACCTCCTGTTTGTGAAAGCTTGAATTATCCCGTCGTCACTCCTTTGCAGTGTTGTAAAGAACTGCAAATTTCCCACGTAAGCGTGGTGATTACATCGACTTAAATGAGAATGATTCGCATATACTTAATGAAATTCAGCGAACTCACTTCCCGATTAAGGACAGACCATGCAGATTGAAAGAGACAGGCATTCGAGTGAGAGTGGAGAGCAAAACGACCCGGAGAATTGGTCCGCGCGTTCAGATTCGACAGTGGATGCTGCCCAAAGTCCGGCTGTTGCTGCACTAGGTCACAGCCGCATCCGGTTCACCTCCATGGGTTCGGGGCGATACCGTGACCTGTGCCCCTGCTGCGCCCCGGAATTGCTGAACTCTCCCGTGAAGCCGACGAAGCGAACCAAGCACGTTCCGGCCATTGCGTGGCGGGCCCGCTTGCTGTCACAAAGACAGAGTGAATGCCATTAAGGTACAAGCCGAAATTGAGGTTCAAATATGCCGCTAGCGCACGATAAATATGCGGGAACAGCTATAAAAAATGTAGCGGTTCACCGGAATGAATCTGGGGCGAAACCTGTGCCCTCAATGCCATCCTATGCCTTGTCAGAGCCACCAAACTCCGGCTCCCGTCGCAAGCGCTTGTGGGATCTGGAGAGTCACTGCCATTGCCCCTTGGTTGGAGTCTGCTTGCCGATAGATACCCTCCGGCGTCTCGTCAACAAAGCTTTGGGCGCAAGTGCATTGGCGAATGACTATGAAGTGCATTCCGGCGCGGTCTCTGAGGCAGCGAGACGATGCAAGCTTTCTGAGCTGATGCAGGCAGAGCTGGACTCCCGATACGTGCGCGAAATCCGCGCATACAAATCCGCAAAAGATTCTCAAGCTTTGGCGGAATTGTGGGTCCGATCGCTCAAGGCGGGTGACGTGGCCGGTGCTTTCTGGGCCGCTTTGACCCATCCTCGTTGTGAGGCTGCGCTTAGGGATGCAATGTGCAAAGACCTGCACATGTTTCAACATCAAGCCGGTGCGGGTGTACGTTTGGAGATCGCCCGTTTCAATGCATTGGCAGATGAGAACGCGTTACTCGGTCGTGAACTGGGGAAAATCCAAGAGCGCATGACGCGCGTGATGACGGAGAAAAATGCAGAGCTGGAGCAGACGCAGGCCTTGCTGCTGCAAGCGCGTGCTGATGCCATTGCCAAGGACACCCGCTTGGCCTTGATGGCCGAAGCGTTAGAGAGTCTGCGTAGTTCCATTCAGGACCTGTCAGACAAGGAGCGCTTGCAAGCCCGCCTGGGCCGCGCCTTGGATCGTCAGCACGAATTGGAGATGCAGAACGCGGACTTGCGGCGACGCGTCATTCAGGCAGAGCGCGTCCCTGAAGAAGTTGCACAAGGTGTTCCACGATACACACAACCTGTGCAAGAGCAGCGGGCATTGGCAAACGCGCCTGTACCGCTATTTCAGAAGGTGGTGCTTTGTGTGGGCGGGCGCATTGGCAATGTGGCCAATTACCGCCAAGTGGTGGAGCGGGTGGGAGGACATTTTGCACACCATGACGGAGGCGTAGAGGACAACGCCTCGCTGTTGGATGCCAACCTGGCCGCAGCTGACCTGGTGATTTGCCAGACCGGATGTATCAGCCACAACGCCTATTGGCGGGTAAAGGACTTCTGCAAAAGAACCGGCAAACAATGCGTTTACGTGGAAAGTGCGAGTGTTTCATCGCTAGAGCGTGAACTACAGGCTCTCAGTACACCAAGCGTTCAGGATGTATTTCCTGAAGGATCGTCGTAGCAATTTCTTCGATGGATTTGGTGGTGGTGGACAGCCAACGGATGCCGGTGCGGCGCATCATGGCTTCTGCCTCACTCACTTCCATACGGCAGTTCTCCAGAGACGCGTACCTGGAATTGGGGCGGCGCTCGTTGCGGATTTCGGCCAAACGCTCCGGCTGGATCGTGAGACCGAAAATTTTTCCGCGGTGCGGCACCAGCGCAGGAGGAAGTTGGCGACGTTCGAAATCTTCAGGTATCAGCGGATAGTTAGACGCTTTCAGGCCGTATTGCATGGCCAGATACAGTGATGTGGGGGTCTTCCCGCTGCGGCTTACGCCCACCAGAATCACGTCGCTTTGCTCCAGGTCACGGTTGCTTTGACCATCGTCGTGAGCCAGAGAGAAGTTGATGGCCTCAATCCGGTCGTGGTATTCCTTGCTTTTGCTTGCATCACTGAAGCGGCCGATGCGGTGGTTGGACTTGAGGCCCAACTCTTGCTCCAAGGGGTGAACAAACATCCCGAACATATCGAGCAACATGCCCTGACAGCCTTCCTGAATGACTTTCAGTACATCCATGTTCACCAAGGTCGTGAACACAATGGGCTTGTTGCCGTCCACCACACCCGTATGGTTGATTTGCCGGACCGCCTGGTGAGCCTTGTCGACGGTGTCCACAAAGGGCAGGCGCACATGCCTTGCCTTGGTTTCGAACTGGGCCAGGATGGCATTGCCGAATGTCTCGGCGGTGATGCCAGTGCCGTCAGAGATGAAAAAAACAGAGCGTTGGGGCATGGTATTCCGGGTAATGGCGTCAGTCAGTTGCAAGCGCACAGGGGTTTTCCGTAATCGGGTTACACGGTGTGCACACCTACAATCACCGCAATTTAGCGCATTTAGGTACCGGTTACGTTTCCCACAACAGCAACAACAGGAAAGTGACAGGCTGCGCGACCCGCGCCCGGCATGGTCCGGCGGGTCATGGAAAGGTTTTAACTTCTGGAGCATCCTATGTCTGAACTTTTCAATGCGACCGACCTGGTCGTGCCCTTCGAGCGCTTGCGCATGACGGACGTTGAGTCCGTCGGCGGCAAGAACGCCAGCTTGGGAGAGATGATTTCCCAGCTACCGCAAGGCGTGCGGGTCCCCACGGGCTTTGCCACTACAGCCCACGCATTCCGCCAGTTTTTGGCCCACGACGGATTGGCTGACAAGATCAGCGCAAAACTGAAAAACCTGGACACCGAGGACGTGCGGGCATTGGCCACAGTGGGCGCAGAAATCCGTGCCATGGTGGAGACGCAGCCTTTTCCGGCTGATTTGGAGCAATCGATCCGCGATGCCTTTGCCACCTTGTCGGCCGGCAACGACCAAGCCAGTTTCGCCGTGCGTTCGTCGGCCACTGCGGAAGACCTGCCGGATGCCTCATTTGCAGGTCAGCAGGAAACCTATCTGAACGTGGTGGGCATCGAAGATGTGCTCCACAAGATGAAAGAGGTATTCGCTTCTTTGTACAACGATCGCGCGATCAGCTATCGCGTGCACAAAGGTTTCGCGCATGACGTGGTAGCGCTGAGTGCAGGTGTGCAGCGCATGGTGCGCTCGGATCTGGGTGCTGCCGGCGTGATGTTCACGATCGATACCGAGTCTGGTTTTGATCAGGTGGTTTTCATCACCTCCAGCTATGGCTTGGGTGAGACAGTGGTGCAGGGTGCGGTGAACCCCGACGAGTTTTACGTGCACAAGCCCATGCTCAAGGCGGGCAAGCGCGCGGTGATCCGCCGTAACCTGGGCTCCAAGCTCTTGCAGATGGTGTTCACCACCCCCGAGGAAAAAGCAGCAGGCGGCAAGTTGGTGAAAACCACCGATGTCCCCACTGAGTTGCGTAACCGCTACTCTTTGACCGACGCTGATGTGGAGTTGCTCGCGCAGTACGCCTTGGTGATTGAAGAGCACTATGGTCGCCCCATGGATATCGAGTGGGGCAAAGACGGCATAGACGGCCAGCTCTACATCCTGCAAGCCCGCCCTGAGACCGTGAAGAGCCAGGCAGGGGCGACAGCCGAGTACCGCTACAAACTCAAAGGCAAGGGCAATGTGGTGGCCGAAGGTCGCGCCATCGGTCAGAAGATTGGCACAGGCCCGGTGCGCATCGTGCACAACATCAGCGAGATGGACAAAGTGCAGGCCGGCGACGTGTTGGTCACTGACATGACTGACCCCAACTGGGAACCGGTCATGAAGCGCGCGAGCGCCATCGTGACTAACCGGGGCGGCCGGACCTGCCATGCGGCCATCATTGCCCGTGAGTTGGGTATTCCTGCAGTGGTTGGATGTGGCAACGCTACGGACCTGTTGAAAGAAGGCATGCTGGTGACGGTGAGCTGCGCAGAGGGCGACACCGGCTTCATTTACGACGGTTTGTTGGAAACCGAAGTGTCTGAGGTACAGCGCGGCGTGATGCCCGAAATCCCCGTCAAGATCATGATGAACGTCGGCAACCCACAGTTGGCATTCGACTTCTGTCAATTGCCAAATCAGGGTGTGGGCCTAGCCCGGTTGGAGTTCATCATCAACAACAACATTGGCGTGCACCCCAAGGCCATTTTGGACTATCCCAATGTGGATGCGGATCTGAAGAAGGCGGTGGAGTCTGTGGCGCGCGGCCACGCGTCGCCCCGTGCGTTTTATGTAGACCGGGTGGCGGAGGGGGTTGCAACTATCGCGGCAGCTTTCTGGCCCAAGCCAGTCATCGTGCGTTTGAGCGACTTCAAGAGCAACGAGTACCGCAAATTGATCGGCGGCAGCCGGTATGAACCGGAAGAAGAAAACCCGATGCTCGGTTTCCGTGGCGCCGCCCGATATATCAGCACGGAGTTCGGCGAGGCATTCGCCATGGAATGTGAGGCGCTGAAGCGTGTGCGTAATGAAATGGGGCTGACCAATGTGCAGGTTATGGTGCCGTTTGTACGTACCCTGGGCCAGGCGAAACGGGTGACCGAGTTGATGGGCCGTCATGGCTTGCGCCGCGGCGAGGCAGACCTCAAGCTCATCATGATGTGCGAGATTCCGAGCAATGCGATCCTGGCTGATCAGTTCCTGGAGTTCTTTGACGGCTTCTCTATCGGCTCCAACGATCTGACCCAACTCTCCTTGGGGCTGGATCGTGATTCAGGTCTGGACCTCCTGGCGGCGGACTTTGACGAGCGCGATCCGGCCGTGAAAGCGCTGATCACCATGGCGATCGATGCTTGCAAGCGTCAGGGCAAGTACGTGGGCATTTGCGGTCAGGGGCCTAGCGATCACCCTGACTTTGCAAAGTGGCTGGAACAGCAGGGGATTTCCTCCATTTCGCTGAATCCTGATTCCGTGATTGCCACCTGGCAGCAACTAGCGGTCTGATGCCAGAGACGACAACCCGGCGTAACTGGCGCTTGCATGCGAGCCTGCTTGCGCTGTGGTTTGTTTTCTCTTTCGGGGTTACTTTTTTTGCACGCGATCTGCCCGGAAATTTTTTTTCCTGGCCGATCGCGTATTGGTTTGCGGCACAGGGATCACTACTGATATTTATTGGCATCGTGGTCGCGTTTGCCATCGTTGCCAACCGGCGCTCCGCGGAAGCCTTTTTGTTTGATGCCACTGAATACCGGCAGTACACGACAAGCCTTCACAAGCGCTTTGCGACTTTTGTAGTTGGCTTGCTTTTCTTTCTTGTGGCCTTGGCGCTGGCTGAACAATGGGGCTTGCCGAAAGCGTGGGTCGCCGGCATTTTTTTGTCGGTGACTTTGGTCTTGTACGCGGTAATCGGGGTATTCGCTCGCACTGCGGATGCGAATGAATACTACGTAGCTGGCCGTCGAATTCCCGGTGTCTATAACGGCATGGCGACTGCTGCAGATTGGATGAGCGCTGCTTCGTTCATCAGCCTGGCCGGAGGCTTGTATTCACAAGGTTTCAGTGGTTCGGGCACGCAGCCGGGCGGTTTGGCTTACGTGCTAGGTTGGACGGGCGGGTTTTGCCTGGTGGCTTTGTTGGTCGCACCGTACTTGCGCAGCATGAATATTTACACCGTACCGGATTTCTTCCGGATTCGGTTTGGCGGGCACTGGCCGCGGCGAATTGCGGCTTGGTCTGCGGTGTTGTGCTCGTTTACCTATGTAGTTGCGCAGCTTTATGGCGTCGGCTTGATTACGTCCCGTTTGACGGGGGTGCATTTTGAGATCGGCATTCTTCTGGCGCTCGGGGGCGTGCTCGTCTGCTCCTTCTTGGGTGGAATGCGGGCGGTCACTTGGACGCAGGTCACCCAATATGTAGTCATTATTCTGGCGTTTCTCATCCCTGTCTCATGGCTGTCTTACCAGCAGACCGGGAATCCGTTCGCCCCCCTCGCTTATGGGCAACAGCTGGTGAAAATCACCGATTTGGAAGCCTCGTTTGCGGTTTCGCCCCAAGAGCAGGAAGTTATTGCTATCTATGCGCGTCGTGCGGAGGAGTTCCGACGCAAGCTGCTGGATGTTGAGGCTTCTTTGGCGGAAGAGCGCGAGGAGCTGAGGCGTCAACTGAGGATCCTGGGCGATAGCAAGGCACCGGATGCTTTGGTTCAAGCCACTCGCAAGTCTCTGGCTGCACTTCCCAAAGATGCGGTAGCTGCACGAGACATGTGGACTCGCGGACTTGTTGAGAACACTGAGAGGGCACGAGTACTTGGCGGTATGGCACCGCAAACGCGGGCTTTTGCCGGCAATCCGGATGGCAACGCGGATGAGCAAGCGGAATTCAACACTTCTCGTGCCAACTTCCTGGCGCTGATGTTTTGTCTCATGGTGGGCACGGCCGGTTTGCCTCACCTTTTAACCCGCTACTACACCACTCCTGGCGTTATCCAGACGCGGAGGTCGGTGGCCTGGTCGCTGGTTTTCATCGCGCTCTTGTATCTCTCGGCGCCGGCGTTGGCTGTTCTGGTCAAGTACGAGGTCATGGCGCATCTGGTGGGGCAATCCTTTGATGCACTTCCGGGGTGGATGCTTCAATGGTCCAAGGATCCGAATCTGCTTTCGTTCAGCGATGTGAATAGTGACGGGGTGCTGCAGTTCGCAGAGCTGCGGCTGGGGGCGGATTTGATCATGCTTGCGTCACCGGATATAGGCGGGCTACCTTATGTAGTGTCAGTGCTGGTGGCTGCCGGTGGCTTGGCTGCAGCGCTATCCACGGCAGACGGATTGCTGCTGACCATCGGCAATGCACTTGCACATGATGTGTACTTTGAGGGCAATAGCAACAAGGCGGAGGCCATGCGCAGGGTGATGCTGTCAAAGTTCGCCTTGTTGGTGGTGGCATTGATGGCTGCCTATGCGGCAGCACAGCGACCGGCTGGAATCCTCTATCTGGTGTCCGCGTCGTTTTCGCTTGCAGGTGCGGCCTTTGTGCCTGCCATGGTTCTGGGTATTTTCTGGAAGCGCATGACACGGTCCGGTGCGGTGGCCGGCATGTTGGCCGGGCTGGGTACCACGGTGGTCTACATGGTGCTTAACTTTCCGGTTTTACGGCAGTGGTTCGGATTGTCAGGCGAACATCTCTGGTTTGGAATTCAACCCGTATCGGCTGGAGTTTTTGGAGTTCCTGTCGGGGTACTGGTCGCCGTTATTGTCAGCTTGTTGAGTTCTTCTGACTCGCCGGACGACAGGGATTTGGCTCCTCCCTTGGGTTAGGCTATAATCATGGGCTTCGCCTTGCTGCACCCTGTCTAGACGCCGGGGGCAGCTTTTTCAACCCAGATGCTGGGAAATCCTCAAGGAGTATCAATGCGTCATTACGAAATCATCCTCATGATCCACCCGGATCAGAGCGAACAAGTTCCTGCAATGCTGGAGCGTTACAAGGGCATGATCACCGCTGGCGGTGGCAAGGTGCACCGTGTTGAAGACTGGGGCCGTCGTCAGATGGTTTACATGATCAACAAGCTGGCCAAGGCCCACTACCTGTGCGTCAACATTGAAGCCGACCAGGCTGTAATGTCTGAACTGGAACACGCATTCAAGTTCAACGACGCCGTGTTGCGCCACCTGACTGTGTCCAAGAAGAAAGCCGAAACCGGTCCTTCTTCCATGATGAAGACAGTCGAGCGTGAAGACGCGCGCAAGGCCCAGCAGGCCGAGTACCAAGCCTAATTGAACGGGTCAACGGACCTTTCCCGTTAAGGAGTGCAAGCGAATTCATTGGTTCTAGGTGCTTGTATCGCAGAGGTAGAAACCATGCGCTATACACCGGCAGGCTTACCAGCCTTGAATCTGCGGCTCGAACATGAGTCAGTCGTTCAGGAAGCCGGTAGCAGCAGAACCGTGAAGGTGGTAGTCAAGGCGGTGGCCTTCGGAACTCTGGCAGAGCGGCTTGCCAAGCAAGCCATAGGCAGTGTCTGGAACTTCACCGGTTTTTTGGCTAATGCACGACAGGGAAAGTCAGTCGTTTTCCATATTCAAGAATTTTTGCAAGATTAATTTTTTAGGAGTCCATCATGCCCGGACCAAAACGTTTCAACAAAGACAAGCGCCCCAAGCGCAATACCCAATCGCTGCTGTTCAAGCGCAAGCGTTTCTGCCGCTTCACCGTGACCGGTGTGGAAGAAATCGACTACAAAGATATCGACACTTTGCGTGATTTCATTGCTGAAAACGGCAAGATTATCCCCGCACGCCTGACCGGCACCCGCGCTATTTTCCAGCGCCAACTGAACACCGCTATCAAGCGCGCTCGCTTCTTGGCGATGCTGCCTTACAGCGACCAGCACAAGATCTAAGGAGTCCCGACCATGCAAATCATTCTGCTCGACAAGGTCGTGAACCTCGGCAACCTCGGCGAAATCGTCAAGGTCAAAGACGGCTACGCTCGCAACTTCCTGATCCCCTCCGGCCGTGCACGCCGTGCTACTGAATCTGCCAAGGCAGAGTTCGAAGCCAAGCGCGCCGAACTGGAAAAAGCAGCTGCAGCCAAGTTGGCTGAATGCCAGGCTTTGGGCGAAAAGCTCGGTGGTACAACTATCAAGTTGACCCAAAAGGCTGGCGTGGACGGCCGTTTGTTCGGTTCCGTCACCAACTATGACATCGCTGAAGAACTGGGCAAGACTGGCTACAAAGTGGCCAAGTCCCAGATCCGCATGCCTAACGGCCCTATCAAGGTCGTGAGCGACAGCACTGTGAGCGTGGCTCTGCACACTGACGTGGTGGTGGATATCACTGTGTCTGTGTACGGCGAAACCGCTTAAGCAGTCTTTGGCATGCCGCCTGGCAACAGGCAGTATCCGCACAAAAGCCGCCAGGGCCTGTCCCTTGCGGCTTTTGTATTTTGTGCGGGCACTTATCCCGCTATTTGCACAGTTTTCCCACAGCTTGCCCCCAGCCTTTCCCTCGACGCGCGCTCCGGCCCGCTTTAGGATGAAGGGTTCCAAGGAAACTTCATGTCAGCAGTCCCTACCTCTCTCGATGGCTTTGAGTCCGACCGGCAAATTGCCCAATTGCGGGTGCCGCCTCACTCCATTGAAGGCGAGTCCAGTGTTATAGGTGGTCTGCTGTTGGACAACGAGGCTTGGGATCGCGTCAGTGACATCCTGATGGATGCGGACTTCTACCGTCACGAGCATCGCTTGATCTATGCGTCTATTGGCACGCTGATCAACGGGAACAAGCCGGCTGACGTCATTACCGTCTTCGAGCACCTGCAGAACCAGGGTAAGGCAGAGGAGGTGGGTGGACTCACCTACCTCAACTCTTTGGCCCAGTACGTGCCGAGTGCGAGCAACATCCGTCGTTACGCGGAGATCGTGCGCGACCGATCCATCCTGCGCAAGCTGGTCAGCGCCAGTGACGAAATCGCCACGAATGCGTTCAACCCCAAGGGGCGCCCGGTATCTGAAATCGTCGACGAATCCGAGCAGAAGATCTTCAACATCGGCGAAGCCGGTAAGCGCAACAAGCAGGGCTTTCAGTCCATGGATAGCCTGGTGGTCAATCTGCTGGACCGCGTGCAGGAGATGGCCGATAACCCGAACGACGTCACCGGCGTCCCCACGGGTTTCATTGACTTCGACCGCATGACGGCAGGTCTGCAAGCCGGCGATTTGATTGTGCTGGCGGCACGTCCCTCCATGGGCAAGACCGCCTTGGCCATCAACATTGCGGAACACGTCGCCCTGAATGAAGGTTTGCCAGTCGCCATCTTCTCGATGGAAATGGGCGCCGCCCAATTGGCCGTGCGTATTGTCGGCTCCATCGGCCGGGTGGATCAGGGGCATTTGCGTACTGGTAAGTTGACCGATGAAGAGTGGCCCCGCCTCTCGGAGGCGATTGAGAAGCTGCGGACCATTTCACTGCACATCGATGAAAGTGCGGGCCTGAACTCCAGCGAAGTGCGTGCCAATGCCCGTCGCTTGGCACGCCAGTGCGGGCAGCTAGGCCTCATCGTGGTGGACTATTTGCAGCTGATGAGCGGCAGCGGCGGCGACGGTGAAAACCGAGCCACCGAGCTGGGTGAGATTTCCCGGGGCTTGAAGATGTTGGCCCGTGAGCTCAAATGCCCGGTGATTGCACTTTCACAGCTCAATCGCTCGGTGGAGCAGCGTCCCGACAAGCGCCCCATGATGAGTGACTTGCGTGAATCCGGCGCTATTGAGCAGGATGCTGACATCATCATGTTCATCTACCGGGATGAGTATTACACCAAGGACCAATGCAAGGAACCTGGCGTGGCAGAGGTGATCATTGCCAAGCAACGTAACGGCCCGACAGGTACCGTCAAGCTCGCGTTTATGAACCGGTTCACCAAGTTTGAAAACCTGGCCCATAGTGGTGGGGACGATTACTGATTTTTCAGTCAACCCGATAGAAAAAGGGCTGGAAACCAATTTGGCTTCCAGCCCTTTTTACATGTGTGCGAGTAGCTATCTATTTCATAGCACTTCACTGGCGAAGTCCGCAAGGCGAGAACGCTCGCCACGGGCCAGGGTGATGTGTCCACCGTGGGGCCAGCCCTTGAACTTGTCCACGGCAAAGGTCAAGCCTGAGGAGCCCTCTGTCAGGTAAGGCGTATCAATCTGGGCAAGGTTGCCCATGCAGATGATTTTGGTGCCAGGCCCTGCACGGGTGATCAGTGTCTTCATCTGCTTGGGCGTCAAGTTTTGAGCCTCGTCGATGATGACGTACTTGTTCAGGAAAGTACGTCCGCGCATGAAATTCATGCTCTTGATCTTGACGCGGCTGCGAATCAGCTCGTTGGTGGCAGCTCGGCCCCATTCCCCTGCGTTGGTGTCTGTCTTGCCAAGCACTTCAAGGTT
The DNA here is from genome assembly GCF_002163715.1 of Curvibacter sp. AEP1-3. Lineage (GTDB taxonomy): Bacteria > Pseudomonadota > Gammaproteobacteria > Burkholderiales > Burkholderiaceae_C > Allorhodoferax. The sequence continues at coordinate 831,698 of NZ_CP015698.1, read as the reverse complement.
GTCGTCCAGAGCGCCCATCCAGGGGCCCATTTTCTCTTCCTCAGTGCCAGGCAGAAAACCGATGTCCTCACCCACGCTCACGGTGGCGCGGGTCACGATGATCTCGGTATAACGTCGATCATCCAGCACCTGGGTCAGGCCAGCGGCCAAGGCCATCAAGGTCTTGCCAGTACCGGCCGTGCCTGTGAGGGTCACGAAATCGACTTCCGGATCAGTCAGCAGGTTCATCGCAAAGTTCTGTTCGCGATTACGGGTTGTCACGCCCCACACTGCATTCTTGAGATGGTTGAAGTCCTTCAACGTTTTGAGGACCGCGGTAGTGCCGCGGATTTCGGTCACGCGCGCGTACAAGCTGGGTTCGCCGGGAGACTCGAAGTAGACGAATTGGTTGATCATCATCTGGGGCACCACAGGGCCATCCACCTTGTAAAAGGTGTGTTGGCCTTGCTGCCAGCTCTCTACGCTCTGTCCATGGGTAGCCCAGAAGTCCGAGGGTAGGGCAAGCGAGCCGGAATACAGCAAGTCGCCGTCTTCCAGAGTTTTGTCGTTCTGGTAGTCGTCGGTGGCCAAGCCCAAAGCACGCGCCTTGACGCGCATGTTGATGTCCTTCGAAACCAGCACGACTTCGCGAGGGGCGTAGTGCTGGCGCAGCGCGTCCACCACGCCAAGAATTTGGTTGTCTGCCTTGCCTTGGGGCAAGCTGGTGGGCAAGGTGTAGTTCAGCGGCTCTGTCTGGAACATTAGCTTGCCGCGCGCGTCTTTGTGGCCGGTGCTGTCCAGCATGAAGCCTGCGGTAATGTCCGCGCCCGGTGTGCCTGCCAGCGCATCCAGGGTGCGACTGGTTTGGCGTGCGTTGCGGGCCACTTCGGTCATGCCTTTTTTGTGACCGTCCAACTCCTCCAGAACGATCATCGGCAGATAAATGTCATGTTCCTCAAAGCGGAACAAGCACATGGGATCGTGGAGCAAGACGTTGGTGTCCAGCACGAAGAGCTTTTTCGGGCCGTTCGTTTTTGCACGTTTGCTGCGCTTGGCTTCCGGGGCAGGGGCGACCGCTTTGGACACGGACTTCGTAGGCATTGCCATAGGCGCGGGAGCCTGGGCTGTCACGGTGGCGGGTGCACGTGTCGGGGCAGGAGTTTGTATGGACTTCTTGGTTTCCCGGGCGACCGGTCGTTCCTGGACGACCTGGGCTGTTTGGGGTAGCACAACTTCTGGGGTGGCCTTGCGGGCCGGGCGGGCGGATGCTCGCGCGGGAGCCTCAAAGTCTTTGGCGGTCAATCGATCGGCACGCTTGGACGGGGCAGGGGGCAGTGGCATGGAGTGGATTCGCAGAAGTTGGGAAGTGGAAAAGCAATGCCGAAAAAGCGAAAAAGCCGCCTTGAGCCAAGGCGGCTTTTTCGGGGAGCGCGGTTGCAAGCTTCAACGGCATGCGAACCATTATGCATGAGCCCCGTGACGCCAAACGCCAACGGGTGCATCAAAACAACAAGGTAATCAGGCGGCTTTTTTGAGGGCCTTCACAGCCTTCAGCACGTCATCCACATGACCTGGAACTTTCAGACCGCGCCATTCTTCTTTGACTAGGCCATCAGCGCCGATCAGGAAGGTGCTGCGTTCAATGCCTTTGACCTTCTTGCCGTACATGATCTTGTTTTTGACCACGCCGAACATGTGGCACATTTTTTCTTCTGTGTCAGCGATCAGCTCAAAGGGGAGTTCCAGCTTGGCCTTGAACTCGTCGTGGGACTTCATGTTGTCCCGTGATACGCCGAACACTTCTGCGCCAGCCTTCACGAAATCCTTGTACTTGTCCCTGAATTGCATGGCTTCGGTAGTGCAGCCGGGGGTATTGTCCTTGGGGTAGAAGTACAAAACCATGGTTTTCCCGACGTGGGTGGTGTTGGTCACCTTGATGCCGCCGGTGGCGTTGGCCTCAAATTCGGGAAGGGGTTTGTTGACAACAATCGCCATATGGAATTTCAATCTCGGTGTTTCAGCCCGGCGAGCCGGCCTGGTCAGTCATAGGGGACAGCGTCGAACGTGACAGCAATTCTTCGCTCTGGACCGCAACCCATGATTTTACTCTGAAAAGGCACCGCCCGGACGCCTTTCCCGAGGGCGTCACCTAGATGATGAGTGCAGCCACCACTTTGCGGCCTTCACCCGACAAAAAGTTATAGGTGCGGCAGGCCGCCTGGGTGTCCATGGTTTCCAGCCCGATACGACGGCTGTACAAGGGCTTGAGCCACTGAGGATGGGGGAAGCGGATGCTTGCGCCGCTTCCAAAAAGCACCAGCTCCGACGCAAAAGTGGCCAGCTCTTCGAAGTGAGGCTCTCCCAGATCTTCGAAGCGCAAGCAGGACCACGGCTGAATAACGCCTTGGCTGCTCACAATGATGCTGGAGTGGTATTTCTCACCGTTCACTTCGACCCAGCCGGGGCCATAACCGGTGATGGAGGGGCCTTGTAAAGCGTCGGGAATGAATTTCATGGGGAGAGGTGTGGTCCGGGAGAGGCCGGCGGGGCGGGATGCCTGCCGAACTGTGGTCAAATTATAGGTTTCGCCCTGTGCTGACACCTCCCGGAGGGACTTTGAAAACCATTCAGAAATCTGCCAAGCTGGCCAACGTGCTCTACGACATCCGCGGTCCTATCATGGACGCGGCGCGTCAGATGGAGGACGAGGGTCAGAAGATCATCAAGCTCAATCTGGGCAACTTGGCGGTATTCGGTTTTGATGCGCCCGAAGAAATCCAGCAGGACATGATCCGCAACCTCCCCAATTCGGCAGGCTACTCCGACAGCAAAGGCATTTTTGCAGCCCGCAAAGCGGTCATGCATGAGACCCAGAAGCAGGGCATTGCCGGCGTTACTCTGGATGACATTTATCTGGGCAACGGCGCCAGTGAGCTGATCACCATGGCCACCAATGCCTTGCTGGACAACGGCGACGAGTTGCTGTTGCCCATGCCTGACTACCCCTTGTGGACTGCAGCCACCAGTCTGTCCGGCGGCACACCGGTGCATTACCTGTGCGATGAGAACAATGGCTGGATGCCCGACCTCGACGACATCCGCGCCAAGATTACGCCTCGAACCAAAGGCATTGTTGTCATCAACCCCAACAACCCGACCGGCGTGCTGTATTCCACCGAGCTGCTGCAAGGCATCATCGAGATCGCCCGCCAGCACGGCTTGGTGATTCTGGCGGACGAGGTCTACGACAAGGTCTTGTACGACGGCATCCAGCACACGGCCTTGGCCAGCTTGTCGACCGACGTGTTGACGCTCACCTTCAACTCCCTGTCCAAAAGCTACCGCTCCTGCGGGTATCGCGCAGGCTGGCTGGTGGTGTCAGGCAACAAGAAGTCGGCGGCTGACTACATCGAGGGCCTCAACATGCTCTCGAACATGAAGCTGTGCTCCAACGTACCCGGCCAGTGGGCGATCCAGACCGCTTTGGGCGGTTACCAGAGCATCAACGATCTGGTGTGCGAAGGCGGGCGCCTGCGCCGCCAGCGCGACCTGGCCTATGAGCTGATTACCGCCATTCCCGGCGTGACCTGTGTGAAGCCGCAGGCCGCGCTGTACATGTTTCCCAAGCTGGACCCCAAGGTGTACCCCATCTCGGACGACCGGCAATTTTTCCTGGAGCTGCTGCGCGAGACCCGCGTCATGCTGGTGCAGGGAACCGGCTTTAACTGGCATGCGCCCGACCACTTCCGCATCGTGTTCCTCCCGCATGAGGACGATTTGCGTGAAGCCATCGGCCGCATTGCCAAGTTCCTTGAGAGCTATCGCAAGCGCAACGGGAACTGACTCACTCTGATTTTGATAGCTGCCCGCGCACTGTTTGCAAGGGCTAGACGCACTTTTTACGTAAGAACGATATGAAACCGATACAAGTAGGCCTGCTCGGCATTGGCACCGTGGGAAGCGGCACATTCAACGTGCTCAAGCGCAACCAGCAAGAAATCCAGGGCCGTGCCGGCCGCGGTATCGAAATCACCATGGTGGCTGACCTCGATGTGGCACGTGCCCAAAGCGTCGTCGGTCCCGACGTAAAGGTGGTGAACGACGCGCGCGCCGTCATTGCCAACCCCGAGATCGATATCGTCATCGAGTTGATCGGCGGCTACGGCATTGCCAAGGCGCTGGTGCTCGAAGCCATTGCGGCCGGCAAGCATGTGGTGACCGCCAACAAAGCCTTGCTCGCCGTGCACGGCACCGAAATATTTGCTGCAGCATCCGCCAAGGGCGTGATGGTGGCGTTTGAAGCGGCAGTGGCCGGTGGCATTCCCATCATCAAAGCACTGCGCGAAGGCCTGACTGCCAACCGTATTCAATGGATCGCCGGCATCATCAACGGCACCACCAACTTCATCCTGTCCGAAATGCGCGACAAGGGCCTGGACTTTGACGTCGTGCTCAAAGAAGCCCAGCGCCTGGGCTACGCCGAAGCCGACCCGACCTTCGACATCGAAGGCGTGGACGCTGCGCACAAAGTCACCTTGATGAGCGCGATTGCCTTTGGTATTCCGGTGCAGTTCGACAAGGCCTATGTGGAAGGCATCACCAAGCTGGGCGCTGCCGACATCAAATACGCAGAGCAACTGGGCTACCGCATCAAGCTGTTGGGCATTACCAAGCGCACGGCCGCCGGCATTGAACTGCGCGTGCACCCCACACTGGTACCGGCCAAGCGCCTGATCGCCAATGTGGAAGGCGCGATGAACGCCGTCATGGCCCACGGCGACGCCGTAGGCACCACGCTGTACTACGGCAAGGGCGCGGGCTCTGAGCCTACTGCCAGTGCCGTGATTGCCGATCTGGTGGACATTACCCGCCTGCATACTGCGGATGCCGCCCAGCGCGTACCGCATTTGGCCTTCCAGCCGGACGCCATCAGCAACACCCCCGTGGTGGCGATGAGCGAAGTGGTAACCAGCTACTACCTTCGTCTGCGCGTGGCCGACGAGGCGGGTGTATTGGCCAAGGTCACCGGTTTGCTGGCTGAAGCCGGCATCAGCATCGATGCAGTGCTGCAGCGCGAAGCGGATGAAATCAGCGGTGAAGCTGCGACCCAGACCGACGTCATCATCCTGACCCATGATTGCGCAGAAGCCAAAATGAACGCGGCTCTCGCCCAGATGCAAGCGCTGCCTACCGTGTTGCAGCCCATCACCCGCATCCGCAAGGAAGAGCTGGCGTAAATCAGGACACTGCCGAATGCAATACATCTCTACACGCGGCAACCAAGACCGCAAACGCTTCTGCGAAATCCTGCTCGAAGGCCTGGCGCCGGACGGCGGCTTGTACATGCCGGTGGCCTATCCGCAAGTGGACGACGCCACGCTGACCCGCTGGCGCAAGGTCTACCACGAGCAGGGTTACGCCTCGCTGGCGTTTGAAATTCTGTCGCTGTACATCGACGACATTCCCGCCGACGACCTGCGTGCCCTGTGCGCCAAAACCTACACCGCTGAAGTATTCGGCACCGGCGAAATCGTGCCCCTGCGCCACCTGCAGGACGGCGTCTGGATCGAAGCGCTCTCCAATGGCCCGACTCTGGCGTTCAAGGACATGGCCATGCAGCTGCTGGGCAACCTGTTCGAGTACGAACTGGCCCGCCGCGGCGAAGAGCTCAACATTCTGGGTGCCACCAGTGGCGACACCGGCAGCGCCGCAGAGCACGCCATGCGTGGCAAAAAGGGCGTGCGCGTCTTCATGACCAGCCCACACGGCCGCATGAGCCCTTTCCAGCAGGCACAAATGTTCAGCCTGCAGGACGCCAACATCTACAACATCGCCATCAAAGGCGTGTTTGATGATTGCCAGGACATCGTCAAAGCAGTGTCCAACGACCTCGAGTTCAAGCGAAAATACAAGATCGGTACGGTCAACTCCATCAACTGGGCGCGTTTGCTGGCGCAGGTGGTGTACTACTTTGCCGGCTACATCCAGGCGACCGAATCCAACGCCCAAAAGGTGTCGTTCAGCGTGCCGAGCGGCAATTTCGGCAACGTGTGTGCCGGCCATGTGGCCCGCATGATGGGCCTGCCGGTCGACAAGCTGGTGGTTGCCACCAACGAAAACGATGTGCTCGACGAGTTCTTCCGCACCGGCGTGTACCGCGTGCGCGGCACTGCAGACACCCACGAGACTTCCAGCCCGTCCATGGACATTTCCAAGGCCAGCAACTTCGAGCGCTTTGTGTTCGACCTGCTGGGCCGCGACGGTGCGCGGGTCAAGGCGCTGTTCGGCGAAGGCCTGTCCAAGACCGGCCAGTTCGACTTGAGTGCAGACCCGGTGTTCGCGCAAGCGGCCACCAAGTATGGTTTTGTGAGCGGCAAGAGCACCCACGCCAATCGGTTGGACACCATTCGAGCCACTTACGAGCAGCACGGCATGATGATCGATACCCACACTGCCGATGGCCTGAAGGTGGCCTTGAAACACCTGACTGCCGGCGTGCCCATGGTGGTGTTGGAAACCGCATTGCCCATCAAGTTCGCGGCCACCGTGGTCGAGGCCTTGGGTCGTGACCCCGTTCGCCCGTCGCAGTTTGAAGGCATCGAAGCCCTGCCCAAGCGCGTGCTGGTGATGGATGCGGACGTGCCCGCCATCAAAGCGCTCATTGAGCGTGAGTGTGTTTGATTTGTGTATGAAAACGCTGCTTTGCGCCCGTCAAATGTGCGCGAGCAGCTCCTGAATCGATAGCAAATGACTTATGCACCCAGCGCCCCTCGCAAGCCTCTTTTGCCGTTGGACGATGCGCTGGCGCAGTTGCTGGCAGCAGTGGTGCCATTGACGGCGACAGAGCAGGTTTCCACTTTTGATGCAGACGGCCGGGTGTTGGCGGCGGACGTGGTGTCCAGCCTGCAAGTGCCGGCCTTCGACAACAGCTCCATGGACGGCTATGCCGTGCATGCCGAAGACCTGTTGCGCGGCTCCCACGAGCTGCGGGTCACGCAGCGGATTGCCGCCGGCTCGGTCGGTGAACATCTGCAAGCCGGCACGGCGGCCCGCATTTTCACCGGAGCACCGGTGCCCCCCGGAGCCGATGCGGTGGTCATGCAGGAAGACTGCACGCCTATCCACGACGAGCGCCATGGCCAGCCCGAGACCATCCGGGTCAACACCACGCCCTTGCCGGGCCAGTACATCCGCCATGCGGGTGAAGACGTGCAGCGTGGGGATTGCGTGTTGCCCGCGGGTACCCGCTTGGGGCCGGCTGAATTGGGCCTGGCTGCCAGCATCGGCATGGCGCATCTGGAAGTGGTGCGCAAGCCGCGAGTGGCCTTGTTCTCGACCGGGGACGAGCTGGTGATGCCCGGCACCGTCGCCCCGCAGGACATGCCCCCCGGCGCCATATACAACTCCAACCGCTTTTTCCTGCTCAATCTGCTGCGCCGAATGGGCTGTGAGGTGGCGGATCTGGGCATCGTGCCAGATAACCGTGCCGCCACCATCGCAGCGCTGCAGGGTGCAGCAGCTGACAACGACGTCATTCTTACCAGCGGTGGCGTGTCGGTGGGCGAGGAAGACCATATCAAGCCCGCAGTGCAAAGCCTGGGTACGCTGGATTTGTGGCAGATCGCCATCAAGCCAGGCAAACCCTTTGCGCACGGGCGCATTGGCGCGGCGCACTTCATCGGGCTGCCCGGTAACCCGGTATCCAGCTACGTGACCTTCCTGCTGTTGGTGCGGCCGTTCTTGTTGCGCCTGCAAGGTGTGCAGGACATTGCCATGAAAAGTATGGCGGTTCGCGCAGATTTCGATTGGCCCAAAGCCGACAAGCGCCGCGAATTTTTGCGGGTGCGTCGCAATGCCAATGGCGGGCTGGACCTGTTCAACAACCAGAGCTCCGGCGTTCTCACCTCCGCTGTTTGGGGGGATGGTGTGGTCGATGTCCCACCCGGGCAACCGATCTTGTATGGCCAAACCGTGCAGTACATCCCCTTTAGCGAGTTGCTGCGATGAAAGTCACCGTCCGCTACTTTGCCTCCATGCGCGAGGCCATGGGCACCTCCAGCGAAGTGCTGGAGACACAGGCACTCACTCTGGGTGCGCTGCGGTCTGAAATGCTGGCGCGCGGCGGTGCCGGCGCCGAAGCGCTGGACACCAACCGGTCTGTCCGCATGGCCCTCAACCAAGTCATGAGCGGCCCGGACGCCACCCTGACAGAGGGGTGCGAAGTTGCGTTCTTCCCCCCGGTCACGGGCGGCTGATCAAGCGGCCTGGGTTTGCGCCACCAGCGCAGGTATCCCGTCGCTGATTTTCCTCAGTCGTGCCGTCAAGCCCTCGGATGCTGCATCCATAGGCGCACGCAGTTCATTCAATAGCAGGCCCTGATGGGCCATTAGCGCCTTCAAGGGCCCGGGATTGGGCTCCGCAAATAAAGCATTCAGCAGGGTCAGCAAAGGGCGCCATAGTGCCCGGGCCGTTTGCAGTTCCCCGGCCCGCAGCAAGGCAATGACTTGCACCATGCGCTGCGTGTGCACATGGCCGCCGGCCGCAATAGCGCCAGCGCCTCCCAGCGCCACGGTGTTGAAGATGCGGCTATCGTCCCCCGCCAATACCTGAAGGGCTGCATCCGCAATCAGATACTGGGTCTTGATGTCGTCTGCACCGCAGTCCTTGATCGCCACGATGCGCGGGTGCTGCGCCAAGGTCCGCAGTGTTTCCAGCGCAAGCGTGCTCCCTGTGCGGGCGGGAATGTCGTAGATCACGACCGGCGATGTGCTGACGTCGGCAATCGACTCGAACCACTGAATGAGTCCTGTCTGGCTGGGGCGGATGTAATGTGGTGCCGGTACCAGAATGCCGTGCAATCCGCTGCTATTGAGGGTGCGCACCCATTCCAGAGTCTCCGGCAGGTGGTAGCCCGACAGTCCCATCACCAGAGGCAAGTCACCTGCCGCGGACCGGACGGTGTCCAAGACCGCCAGCTGTTCCCGAGGGCTGAGGGCAGCGGCCTCGCCGGTGGAGCCACACACCACGAAACCTGCCACCCCCTGGTTCGCGAGGTGCCGCACCAATCGGTACAGGGCGGGGTGGTCCACCGCTCCACGCTCAAAGGGGGTGACCAGTGGAATCCACAGGCCGGAAAAATCAGGAGTCAACTCGCGCATACGTACATCCTTTTCGAGGAAAAGACCGATGGAAGAACCATCGACAAACGCGCGGCGGGAGGTGCAAAAAAAGGGTAGGGTGCCTGTGTTGCAGTTCCATCGCTCATTTGAGGACGGAACCGCAGCTCCGGTCAAATGAGCTTCGGCTTTTTGGATTTGTTCGCGCACAACGCACCTGCGCACGCGGGTGCGGCAGAGAGCATGGTGGTGTGAGCTACGAACATGCAGCCATGCTACCACGGTGCCACAATCTGCCCATGGCCCATCCCACACCCGCAACGCCCCGCGTTCGTATCCAGACCGAAGCCTTCGACTTAGGCTTGGAAATCAGTCAGCTCCAAGCTGCCGACCCGCGCGTGGGTGCAGTGTGCAGCTTTGTCGGCACCGTGCGCGACCGCAACACCCCCGGTGCAGCCGGTTCGGTGCAGACCCTGGAGCTGGAACACTACCCCGGCATGACTGAGAAGTCGATTGAAGCCATGGTGGACGCCGCGTTTGCCCGGTTCGACATCTATGGCGCCCGTGTGGTGCACCGGGTAGGGGTGTTGCAACCCACCGAGGGAGTGGTGCTGGTTGCCGTGACCTCGGCCCATCGCGGGCAGAGTTTTCAGGCCTGCGAATTCATCATGGACTACCTCAAGACCCAGGCGCCGTTCTGGAAAAAAGAGACCACGCCCGAGGGCGCGCACTGGGTGGACGCCCGCGTGAGCGATGACGACGCCCTGGCCCGCTGGGGTATCACGGCGCGCAACGCCTAAGCTTTGGGGCTAGCCGGGTATTAGTTCAGGTACTTGGGCGGCTCTGCGTTGGCAAAAGCGTCCCACTCGGAGGGCTGAGCGTCCGTCTCGATCTCTTGAATGATGGGCAGGGTGGGCTCCAAGCCTTTGGGTGGGTCAATTCCCCATTCGCTGTTGCGCATGGCCAGGCCGATCACATGCAGCAGGGCAATCAGGGTGTCGCTGCCCATGTTGATCTCCAGCTGGCGTGACTCTGCAGCTCCGGGCAGTGTTTCCTCAAACCGCACCGACAGCATGTCTGCGCCCTGCAACTGGATGTGCGCGGTAGTGACCAGCAAGGGCTGGTCTGTGTCACTCAACAGGGGTTGCCGGGATTGAAAAGGCGTATCGAAATCGGCCTGTTGCAAGGATTCCTGCCGCTGGAAAGCGTCCACCGCATGCTGCGCCGCCCCGTCATGGCCCGCAGGCGTGGGGTTTGGCAAGGCCAGCTGTTCGGATGTTTTTGCCAAATGCGGGTACAAGCCCCGCAGCATCCGGCGGGTCAGCCACAGGCGTTGCTCTTCCCCCTCGGGCGAGTTCATGCGTACCAAAATACGGTCGTGCTCGGCCACGTAGCTGACTTGGAATTGGTGAATCTGCATGGAGGCAATCGGGTAAAACAGGGTGCACCTCCATTATCGGATGTGTGCAGCTTTGAGCTCTAGATTTGTGCTGGATCAAGGTCTCGGCGTTGGCAGGCTTGAAAACCACCCCCGCGGACCCAAGCTGGGGGTTAATCTCAGAACACACGGGGGTCACACCATGCGAATCGACAAACTCACCACCAAATTCCAAGAAGCGCTGGCCGAAGCCCAGACGCTGGCGCTCACCCATGACAACGCCTTCATTGAGCCGGTGCACGTGCTGGCGGCCATGATCCGCACGGATGACGCGCCCAAGGCCTTGATGAACCGGGCCGGCGTCAACGTAGCGGGCTTGCTGGCTTCGGCTGAAGCGGCTATCAAGCGCCTGCCGCAGGTGCAAGGCCATGAGCAGGTCACCGTGGGGCGCGACATGGTGTCGCTGCTGCAGGCGGCCGAGAAAGAAGCCATCAAGCGTGGCGACCAGTTCATTGCCGGTGAACTGTTTTTGTTGGCCGTGGCCGACCACAAGGGCGACGCCGGGCAAATGGCCCGCACCAACGGCCTGACGCGCAAGAGCCTGGAAGCCGCTATCGACGCCGTGCGTGGCGGCCAGAAGGTGGACAGCTCGGACGCGGAAGACCAACGCGAATCCCTCAAGAAATACTGCATTGACCTGACCGAGCGCGCCCGCATGGGCAAGCTGGACCCGGTGATCGGGCGGGACGACGAAATCCGCCGCGCCATTCAGGTACTGCAGCGCCGCACCAAAAACAACCCGGTGTTGATTGGTGAGCCGGGTGTGGGCAAGACCGCCATCGTCGAAGGCCTGGCCCAGCGCATCGTGGAAGGCGAAGTGCCCGACAGCCTGAAAGGCAAACGCGTCCTTTCACTGGACATGGCGGCGCTCTTGGCCGGTGCCAAGTTTCGCGGCGAGTTTGAAGAGCGCCTGAAGAACGTGCTCAAAGACCTGGCCAAGGACGAAGGCCAAACCATTGTGTTCATTGACGAGCTGCACACCATGGTGGGCGCTGGCAAGGGCGAGGGCGCCATGGACGCCGGCAACATGCTCAAGCCCGCGCTGGCCCGTGGCGAGCTGCACTGCGTAGGCGCCACCACGCTGGACGAGTACCGCAAGTACATTGAAAAAGACGCTGCACTGGAGCGCCGCTTCCAGAAGATTCTGGTGGGCGAGCCCAGTGTGGAAGCCACCATCGCCATCCTGCGCGGCCTGAAAGAGCGCTACGAAGTGCACCACGGTGTGGACATCACCGACCCGGCCATCGTGGCTGCGGCTGAGCTGAGCCACCGCTACATCACCGACCGCTTTTTGCCGGACAAGGCCATCGACCTGATTGATGAGGCCGCCTCCAAAATTAAGATCGAGCTGGACTCCAAGCCTGAGGTTATGGACAAGCTGGACCGCCGCTTGATCCAGCTGCAGATCGAGCGCGAAGCCGTCAAGAAAGAGAAGGACGAAGCCTCGCTCAAGCGCTTTGAGCTGATCAACGAAGAGATCAACAGCCTGCAAAAAGAGATTGCCGATCTGGACGAAATCTGGAAGGCCGAAAAAGCCACCGCCCAAGGCAGCGCCCAGGTGCGCGAAGAGATCGACAAGCTGCGCACCCAGATCGAGAGCCTTACCCGCAAGGGCGACTTGGCCAAGGTGGCCGAGCTGCAATACGGCAAACTGCCCGAGCTGGAAAAGCGCCTCAAGGAAGCCCAGGACCAGGAAGCCGGCAAAGCGGCAGCAGGCGGCGCCAACCGCTTGCTGCGCACCCAGGTGGGCGCTGAGGAAATTGCCGAGGTGGTGAGCCGCGCCACCGGCATTCCGGTGGCCAAGATGATGCAGGGCGAGCGCGACAAGCTGCTGCAAATGGAAGGCAAGCTGCGCGACCGCGTGGTGGGGCAGGAAGAAGCCATTGCCGCTGTGTCCAACGCCATCCGCCGTTCCCGCTCGGGCCTGTCGGACCCGAACCGGCCTACCGGTTCCTTCCTGTTCCTCGGCCCCACGGGCGTGGGCAAGACCGAGCTGTGCAAGGCGCTGGCCGGATTTTTGTTTGACAGCGAAGAGCACCTGGTGCGCATCGACATGAGCGAGTTCATGGAGAAGCATTCGGTCGCCCGTTTGATCGGTGCGCCTCCGGGGTATGTGGGCTATGAGGAGGGCGGTTACCTCACGGAAGCCGTGCGCCGCAAACCCTATGCCGTGCTGCTGCTCGACGAGGTGGAAAAAGCCCACCCCGACGTGTTCAATGTGCTGCTGCAAGTGCTGGACGATGGCCGCCTGACCGACGGCCAGGGTCGCACCGTGGACTTTAAAAACACCGTGATCGTGATGACCAGCAACATCGGCAGCCAACTCATCCAGAGCATGGTGGGGCAGGACTACGAAGACGTGAAAGAAGCAGTCACCGGCGAGTTGAAAAACCACTTCCGCCCCGAGTTCCTGAACCGGATCGACGAGACCGTGGTCTTCCACTCGCTGGACGCCGCCAACATCGCCTCTATTGCCAAGATCCAGCTGGCCACGCTGATGGCACGTCTGGCCAAGATGGACTTGACGCTGGCCGTGAGCGACGCTGCGGTGGCCGAGCTGGCCAAGGTGGGCTTCGACCCGGTGTTCGGTGCGCGGCCGCTCAAGCGAGCTATCCAGCAACGCATTGAGAACCCGCTCTCCAAGTTGTTGCTCGAGGGCAAGTTCCTGCCCAAATCGACGATTCAGGTGGGGGTGGACCCCATCCTGGCGCCGGGGCAGTTCAGCTTCAGCTAAGCCGTCTGGGGCGCCATGGCGTCCCAGGCTGCAGCGGCTTCTGCGGCGTACATCAGGGCGGGGCCGCCGCCCATGTAAACACACACGGCCAACATCTCATCCAGCTCAGCACGGGTGCACTCCAGCTTGTGGAGAGCCTTCACATGAAAGCCGATGCATCCCGAGCAATGCTGGGTGATGCCTATGGCCAGCGCCATCAACTCTTTGTGTTTTGCGCTCAGGGCGCCTTCTGCCATCGATGCCTTGGCCAACAGCCCAAAGCCTTGCATGGCCTCGGGTTGTGCCTTGCGCAGGGGGCCCAGGTTTTCGTTGATCTGCTTGATGAGGGTGCTGTGGTCGAAAGAGCTCATGGGTTGTACCGTGAAAAAGGGAAACAACCACTGTAGGTACAAGGACACCTTGGCGCCTTGATACGCCGCAATTTCAGATCAAAGAGTGCTCTAGCGCCCGTCAAATATGCGCGAGTAGCTATCAATTTGGGAGCGTTTTGGCGGTGGGGCGGGCGGTGTCCCACTGCAGTCGCCGTGCCAGCCGATCAAACACTAGGTCCGCCGATATCGCCAGCAGGCCCACCAGAAGTGCGCCTTGCAATACATAGGCCGTATTGAACCCCGAGAGCCCGACGATGATGGGGGAGCCCAGCGTTTTGGCTCCTACTGTGGAGGCAATGGCTGCCGTGCCGATGTTGATGATGACGGACGTGCGCACGCCGGAAAGCCACAAAGGCAGGGCCAGTGGAATCTGCACTTGGGTGAGGATGTGCCGAGGTGACAGCCCCATGGCCCGGGCGGATTCCAGCACCGGGGGTGGCACCGACTCCAGCCCGGCCAGCGTGCCTTGCAACACTGGCAGTAGTCCGAAGAGCGAGAGGGCAATCAGTGCCGGCAACTCGCTGAAGCCCACCGCAGGCACCGCCACCGCCAACACCGCCACGGGCGGAAAGGTTTGCCCCATGGCGGCCAGTGTTTCCATCAAGGGTTTGAAGGCGCGCCCCGTCTCCCGCGTGGTAGCCAACCCGGCGGCTGTGCCCACGAGAACAGCCAACGCACTGGACAGCAGCACCAGTCCAAGGTGCTGCCATAACAAACCGGCCAAGGGTTCTTGCAGGTACACCGGGCGCGGCAGGGCGGGGAACAGCGCAGCAAAGACGGGTTGGGAATACGGCAGCCCATAGGCCAGCGCCAGTAGCACTGCCACGGTCCAAGCCAGCCGGTCGACCCACCAACGGCTTTGGCGCCCTGTCGGGCGGTGTGCGGCCATCACAGCCTGGGTTTTGGTTGCTTCAGCCATGCCGGGCTTCCAGTAGATCGGCAGCCTGCACCTGGCCGAGCATGGTGCCATCAGCATTGCGCACACCCAAAACCGACACGCCTAGCGCCGCCATCTGCGAAATGGCTTCCCGCACCGTGGCGGTGTCGGAGATGGCATGCGTCGGTGTCGCTCCAGGCACCGCTTGCACCAAGGGCGCAATCGGCCGCAGTGAAAGCTGCTTGAGCCCCAAGTCTGCGCGCCCCAGAAAGTCGGCCACAAAGTCGCTGGCGGGTTGTTGCAGCAGCTCCAGCGGTGTGCCCACTTGCGCGATACGGCCGTGGTTCAGCAGCACGATACGGGTGGCCAGGAGCAGGGCTTCGTCCATGTCGTGGGTGACCAGCACAATGGTTTTGCCGGTGGCGCGGTGAATGCGCTTGAGCTCCAGTTGTAACGTTGCGCGGGTCACCGGGTCCAGCGCGCCAAAGGGCTCGTCCATCAGCAGCACATCGGGGTCGGCGGCCAGCGCGCGCGCTACGCCCACCCGCTGCTGTTGCCCGCCGGAGAGCTGGTGCGGGTAGCGGCTGGCGAATGACTCGGGGGCCATGTCCAGCAGTTGCAGCAGCTCCGTGACCCGGGCTTGCACGCGGACGGCATCCCAGCCCAGCAGCGTGGGCACGGTGGCGATGTTGCGCGCCACGGTCCAGTGGGGGAACAGACCTACTGACTGGATCGCATAGCCCATGCGGCGGCGCAAGTCCTGCACATTGAAGCTGTAAATCTCCTGGCCATTGAGCAGAATGCGGCCGCCATCGTGATCGACCATGCGGTTGATCATCTTGAGCGCGGTGGATTTGCCGGAGCCCGAAGGCCCGAGCAACACCACCAGTTCGCCTTGGGCGATGTGCAGGTTCAGGTCGGTGATGGCCGGTGTGCCGTCATACGACTTGCAGGTGTGGTCAAAGGTGATCATGCGGCGGGCTTCTCCAGCAAGGTGCCAAGCATCTTGAAAAAACTGTCTGCCAGCACCGCCAAGAGCACGATGGGAATCACACCCAGCATCACCAGCTCGTTGGCTGCGCTGAACAAGCCGTCAAACATGATGCTGCCCAAACCACCGGCCCCGACAAGCGCTGTCACTGCGGCCAGGCCCGTGGTTTGCACGACCGCGGTGCGCAGCCCGATCAGCAGCACCGGCAAGGCCAGCGGCAGCTCCACATGCCACAGCACTTGCCGTGGTGTCATGCCCATGGCGCGCGCCGCGGTGACGGTGGCTACGGGTACCTGCTCCAGCCCGGCTAGCGCCGAGCGCACGATGGGCAGAAGCGCATAGAGCAGCAGCGCCAGCACCGCAGGCGCAAGGCCTACACCGCTGATGCCCAACTGGCCCAGCGCGGGGGCGTGGGCGGCCAGCCAAGCAAGCGGCGCCATCAGCAAGCCGAACAAGGCGATGGAGGGAATGGTTTGAATCACATTGAGCACCGGGAACAAGGTTTCACGCAGCCTCCGCGCGCGGCTCATGCGCCAGGCCAGCGGCACGCCGATGGCCACGGCCGGTGCAATGGCCAACAGCACGATGTGCAGGTGGCGCAGGATGGCGGGGCCGAACACATCGCTGTGGTTGGCGTATTCCTTGGCGATGGACAAGTCCTGCCCCGCGCCCAGTGTCAGCAACAGGGGCACGAACAAGGCACCTTGCATCACCAAGCGCGGCAGGGTGGCCAGTTGCAAGCGGGTGACCGCGTCCAGCGCCGCCATCCAAGCCAGCGCTGCCAGCGTCCAGAAGCCCGCACCCAGCGCGGTGCGGGTCAGCGGGTTATCGCCTTGGCTTGCATGGGTGGCGTGCTGGCCTGCCAGCAGCCACAGGCCGGCCAGGCTCATGGCCATCACCAGCGCAACGCTTGCCTGGGTGAACCGCTTGTGCGGCCGCGCAATGGCGAGGCACAGCCAAGCCACAAACAGCGCTGCGCCAGTCCAGCTCGTGTGGGTTGTGGGCAAGTCCGTGAGGAAAACCGGCTCGCCAGACAGCAGCCGGTTCGGTGCGACCCGTACAAAGGGCAGGTCCCACGCGGCCCCCAGCGCTAGCGCTACACACAGCGCCAGCACCGGGTTCCAGCGGTGGGCAGGCGCTTCTTCCACTCAGCGGCTTACTTCAAGAAGCCCTTGCTTTGCAGGTAGGCAGTAGCCACCTTGCGGGGGTCTTGGCCTTCCAGTTGAATGCGGGCATTCAGGGTTTGCAGGGTGGGGCCATCCAGCGACTTGAAGATGGGCGCCAGCACGGTGGCGATCGCGGGGTAGCGCTTGAGCACTTCTTCACGCACCAGCGGCGCCGGGGCATAGACCGGCTGCACGCCCTTGGGGTCTTCCATCACCACCAGGCCCAGCGCGGCCACCGGGCCGTCGGTGCCGTAGGCCATGGCGGCGTTCACGCCTGACGTTTTCTCGGCAGCTGCCTTGATGGTGGCAGCGGTGTCGCCACCGGCGAGCACCAGTGCCTGGTCCGCACGCAGCTTGAAGCCGTAGGCAGCCTGGAAGGCCGGCATGGCGTCAGAACGTTCCATGAACTCGGCGGAAGCGGCCAGTTTGAAGGTACCGCCCTTGGCGATGTACTGGCCCATGTCGTCCAGGGTGCGCAGCTTGTTGGCGGTGGCGATGTCTTTGCGCACCGCAATCGCCCAGGTGTTGTTGGCATTGGCGGGTTCCAGCCAGACGATTTTGTTTTTCTCGAAATCTATCTTCTTGGCCAGCTCGTAGCCTGCGCGCAGGTCTTTCCAGGCTTTGCTGTTTTCGTCGCCCAGCATGAAAGCGCCGTTGCCGGTGTACTCGGGGTAAAGATCAATCTCACCGGCCAGCAGGGCGGTGCGTACCACCTTGGTGTTGCCCAGCGAGACCTTGTTTTCCGTCTTGATGCCGTTGGCCTCCAAGGCCAGCACCACAATATTGCCCAGCAGCTTGCCCTCGGTGTCGATCTTGGAGCCCACCCGCACGGCGTTTTGGGCATGGGTAGCCCCTATCGCGAAAAGGCCGGTGGCCAGCACCAGCAGGGTGCGGCGGAGGAGGGGAGTGGACAGTCGCATGGGAGGCCTTTCAAGTAGTGGCACAGGATAAGCGAAACCGATTGCCCCCGTGTGGCGCTCATGGCGGCCGCCTGTGTTGCAATGACAAGCCCATTACACCCACCGGAGACCGCCATGAAAGCCATTTGGAACGGCACCGTGATTGCCCAGAGCGACGACACCGTGCTCGTCGAAGGCAACCACTACTTTCCCGCCAGCAGCCTGAACCGCGACTACGTTCAGTTCAGCAACCACAAAACCAGCTGCGCCTGGAAAGGGCAAGCCAGCTACTACTCGCTGATGGTGAACGGCGAAATGAACATCGACGCCGTCTGGTACTACGCAGACCCCAAACCCGAAGCCGCGATGGTCCGCGACCGCGTGGCGTTCTGGAAGGGTGTGCAGGTCACTGCCTGAAGATACTTAGAGAAAATTAGCTGCTGGCGCCCGTGGAATATGCGCGAGCAGCTACTGATTCGATAGCACATGCCTCTGGGGGCTGAGGAATCAGACCTTCCGCCACTGGCGAATTTGGTCCACCGTGGCCGTGGCGCCGCCGCAAACGATGAACAGCACATTTCGGTAGGGCGCCAGCACGGTGTGCGCTTCACAGGCCAGCGCCAGGCTCGCGCCACAGGCGGGCTCGACCAGCACACGGTGGTCATTCAGAAAACGCTCGCAGGCTTCCAGCGCACTCGCGTCCGATACCAGTACGCTTTGCACAGGGCGCTGCTGCGTGTACTGCATAGCCTGCTCGCACACACGCTTGGCACCCAGCGAGCTGGCAATGCTGGTGATGGCGTCCAAGGCCACGGTATGCCCCGCCTGCATGGCGGCATGCAGCGATGCTGCGCCTTCCGTTTCCACCGCGATGATGGGCACGTGCCCCCAGCCATTGCGCGCCATGCCCTCCGCCACGCCCGACAGCAGACCACCACCACCCACCGACAGCACCACCGCATCGGGCACCACGCCCGCGCTGGCCACCTCATCGATCATGCTGGCGTGGCCCGTCCACAGCAGCGGGTCGTCAAACGGGTGCAAGAACGCATCGTCCGGCCCCACCATGGAGAGCGCCAGTTCATTGGCCTCTTGCCACGAAGCGCCGTGCACGATCACATCGGCGTTTTCAAGTCGCAGCAGTTCTTGCGCCCGGGCTGTGGTGGTCTGCGGTACCACCACCGTTACCGGAATGTTCAACACCCGCCCTGCATAAGCCACGGCCATGCCCGCGTTGCCGCCGGAGGACGACACAAACCGCTTGGCCCCGCGCTGCGCATGAATCTGGCAGGCATGGCCAATGCCGCGAATCTTGAAGCTGCCGGGCGGCTGCAGCGCCTCCATCTTGAGCCAGACAGTGCGCTGTGCGGCGAGGCCGAGGGCGCGGGATTCGAGGAGAGGGGTTTGCAGGTGGAGCGGAGTAGCGTTCATCGCTGAAATGTTACGGCGTTTTTGTGGATGGATATGGTGTCCCATCCTTGTGCATGAATACCCAAGCCCCTTCCCGCATCACGGCGAGCAGGTCGTCGTCGGGGTAGTGGCCTTCGTCACCGGGTGTTCGGTCGCCTACCTCCAGGTACACCACGTCGTCCTCTGTCTGGTTCAGTAGCTGGTGGCCGTTGCCGCTGCCGGCGACAAAGCCGGCGCACATGCCGGGCGCAAGTGCTGTGGCGCCCTCATCGGTCAGCAGGGTGGGGTGGCCCTGCAGGATGTAGATGAACTCGTCTTGCCGGGTGTGGTGGTGACGCAGGGCCGAGATGGCGCCGGGCGCCAGCCGGGTCTGGTTGACGCCGAAGTTGCGCAGCCCGAACACATCGCCTAGCGCGCGCTTTTCGCGCCCCGTCATGCGCGAAGCAAAGGGCTCGGGGTAGTTGGACGGCTTGGTGCGGGGCGCTGCGTCGGCTGCGCGAATGGCAATGTGGGTCTTGGGCATGGCGGTGGCGTAACTTGTGAATAGAAAGTGCCGCTGGCGCACGTGGAATGTGCGCCAGCAGCTATCTATTTTGTAGTAAACCGCCGCTTTTGTGTACCCAAAGAGCAGCCCGGATCCCAAGTTATTTGGCCAGCTGCTTGCGCATGGTTTGCAGCTTCTGGTGTTGGCTGGCGCTGACCTCCGGGTAGCTCAGCTTCAGGGATTGCAGCGCATCCAGCACGATCTGCGAGACGATCAGGCGGGCGTTGTCCTTGTCGTCCGCGGGCACGATGAACCAGGGCGAGTCGGCGGTGCTGGTGGCGCTCAGGGCTTGGGCGTAGGCTTGCATATAAGCGTCCCAGTACTTGCGCTCGGTGACGTCGGCCTGGCTGAACTTCCAGTTATTGTCAGGCTCGTCAATGCGCGCCAAAAGCCGCAGGCGCTGCTCCTCTTTGGAGAGGTGCATGAACACTTTGACGATGCGGGTGCCGTTGGTGTGCAGGTGCCGCTCCAAGTCCACGATGGAACGAAAGCGCCCCTCCCATACGGTGTCGTCCTCAGGGATGTCCGGAATATGTTCGCTGAGCAGGATACTGCTGTGCACTCGTGCGATCAGCACCTCTTCGTAGTACGAGCGGTTGAAGATGCCGATGCGACCGCGCTCGGGCAGGTCGCGCGTGGTGCGCCACAAAAAGTCGTGCTGCAGCTCCTGCTCGCTGGGATGCTGAAAACTGAAGACCTGGCAGCCCTGCGGGTTGACCCCCGACATGACGTGCCGGATGGCGCCGTCTTTGCCGGCCGTGTCCATGGCCTGAAACACGATCAGCAGGGCGTGCCGGTTGGAGGCATACAGCAGGCGTTGCTGGGCGCTGAGCGCCTCCACCTGGTCTTCCAGCGCGTTGCGGTAAGCCTTCTTGGACTTGCACAGCGGCTTGCTCCGGGTGGCCCAATGCGCCAAGTCCAGGTCTTTACCCTCCGGGACCCGGAAACGGTCGGCTTTGATGGTCATGTGGGCCCCCCTTTTTGGCCATCACCTTGCGCTTGTGCGCATCAGGCTGCGGCCCGTTGGGGAATCGCCATTTCGGCCAGCTGGTCGTCCTCGGGCCAGTAGCCTTTGCGGCCGTAGTGGCGGTGTACCGCAATTTCCATGTCCCGCTCCAAGGGCAGGTCCATGTCGTAGCGGGGTGCCAGCTTCAGGGTCTCGCGGCTCAGGTCGATGGCCACGGCTTGCTTGCTCCAGCTCACGTGCTTGATCCACTGCGTGGCAACCAGTACATCGTGGCCCATCCACCAGTTGCTGGTGCGTACGACCAGGTAGCGGATGGCCCAAGTTTCGTCATCTACCAGCAGGCCATGCACATGGCCGATTTCGCCGTCCGTGGCCTCTATGTGGTAGCCGATGACGGCCTCGCTGCTGCGCAAATGCGGGTCCTGGCCTTGTTGCTCAGCCTCACTTCGGGCGCTGGCCGTGTTGACTTGAGCCCGCAGCGCAAGGGGTGAGTCCATGCCGGTGTAGCCCGGCAGCAGCAGTCCCGGGTAGGTGGCGCCACCCCACAGGCCGATGCCGCCCCAGTAGTAGGGGTAGTTGTAGTAGTCCAGGTATTCCGTTTCGTGCTGGCGGGTGACCGGCATGTCGGTGTCGATGGGCGGGCTGTTTTCGATCTGCTCGCGGGTCATGAACACCGGAAGCATTTGCCGGTCCCAGTCGGGCTTGCCGGCGCCTATGGGCGAGATCAGCACCTTGCGGCTGGAAAACCAGGAGCCGGTTTCAACCACGAGGTAGCGTATGGCCCAGCGTTCATCATCGAAGTAAAGGTCGGTCACGTCACCGACGGGGCCGTCGGTAGCCTCAACAACGAGTTCCTGCAGGTCTTTGGTCTGGCGCAGCATGGGGGCTTCTTTCAAATGGGGGAGACACAGCTCCGTGACACAGAAGGCCACGATGCGCGTCTGGTCCACTTAGCGTCTGTGCGCAGTGGCACATGCCCTGCATTTCTAATGAAACAGGCCTATGGCGCCCAGAGCATGTGCGCGAGCAGCTCCTACTTTGATAGCGACTTGCTCTGGAAATAGCTGGGCGCCTGGCCCATGGCCTGTTTGAACATGGCAGAAAACGCGCTGTCGCTGGCGTAGCCGCTGGCCGCGGCGACCTGGGCTATGGGCATGCCGCGGGCGAGCTGGGGCAGGGCGTGGGCCAGCACCGCCTGGGTGCGCCACTGCTGGTAGCTGGTGCCCAGCTCCTCACGAAACAAGCGGGCGACGGTGCGCTCGCTGGCGCCCACCTCGGCCACCCATTCGCGCAGCTGGTTTTTCTCCGCCGGGTCGCGCAGCACAGCTTCGCATAGGGCGCGCAGCCGCTTGTCGCCATGCACCGGGTGGGGCATGGGCACGCCCAGGGCCTGAATATCAGCGCGCCGGATTTCGTCCAGCGTGAGTGCCATGAGCGCGTTCTCCCGCTCGCCGGCTTGGCTGCCCTGTAGCGCGCCAATCAGCTCACGCAGCAGGGTGCTCACCACCAGCACACGGCAATCGGTCCAGTCTGGGGGCAGAGCCCCGGAGGCGATGTCCACGGTACGCAGTTCGGCGCTCTCCAGCACCACCACGTTGTGTTGCACCTGCGGCGCGATCCACACCGCACGGCTGGGGGGCACGATGAAGGTGGTTTCGCGCTCATCCTGTGTCACGGTGACTTGCATCAGGCCGCTGGCGCAGTAGGTGAACTGCGACCATGCGTGTTGGTGAGGCTCGATGTGCGCGTGCATGGCCAGCGCGCGCCCGCGGCTGCGCACCGGGCGATCGCGCGTGGGTGGTCGGCTGGGTGATGCATCGCTGGGGACGGGTTGCAAGGGGTGGGGTGTGCGGTGGGGACGTCTCATGGCGGCTTGGCGGATTTTCGATGATTATTGTCTTTTTGTCGCATTCCAGAAAACCCGCGCGGTCGTACGATGCCTGCATGACAACCACCACCCTCCAAGCCCCAGCCGCTATTGCAGCTCCTTTCAAACAAGATGCCACCGTGATCGGCCTGGTCGGCCTGGCCCATGCCAGCTCGCACTTCGGGCACTTGTTGTTGCCGTTGCTGTTTCCGGTATTCATGCAGGAGTTCGGCCTGAGCTATTCGCAGCTGGGCTTGCTGATGACGGTGTTTTTTGTGGTGTCGGGTGTGGGGCAGGCTTGTGCCGGCTTTGTGGTGGACCGTTTGGGTGCGCGACCTTTGTTGTTTGTGGCACTGGCCTTGTTTGCTGCCGCCTGCGTGGCGGCTTCCATGGTGACCGGCTACACCGATTTGTTCGCCGTGGCGGCTTTGGCCGGCCTGGGCAACGCCACCTTTCACCCGGTGGACTTCACCATCCTGAACCAGCGGGTGTCGGCCCCGCGTTTGGGCTATGCCTTCAGTGCCCATGGTTTGACCGGCAACCTGGGTTGGGCCTTGGCCCCGGTGTTTTTTGCGGGCTTGGGCGCACTCATCGGCTGGCGGCAGGCGTATCTGGCGGCAGCGGTGATGTACGTCGGAGTGATGGCCCTGTTGTTTGTGCAGCGTGCGCATTTGCACACTACGGTCGCCCGCAAGCCGGAGCCGGTGGCCGGAGCGCCCAAAGCCGAGCACGACATGGCCTTCATGAAACTGCCGGTGGTGTGGTGGTGCTTCGGTTTCTTTTTGCTTTCCACCATGACCCTGGCCGTGGTGCAGAGCTATGCGGTGTCCATTCTCAAAGCCATGCACGGGGTGAGTTTTGAGGCGGCCACGCTCACCATTTCGTCTTACATGCTGTGCGGAGCGGTGGGCATGTTTATTGGCGGGTTTGTGGTGGCCAAGTCGCGCCACTCTGACCGCGTGGTGGCGCTGGCCATGGCGGCTGGTGCGGTGCTGCTGGCCCTGTGCGGCACCGGCCTGTTGGGGGCGACCGGCACCATGGTGGTGTTGGCCATTACCGGCTTTGCGGTGGGCATAGGCGGCCCCTCGCGCGACATGATGATCAAGAAGGCCACGCCCAAGGGCGCAACCGGCCGGGTCTACGGCTTGGTGTACTCGGGCTTGGACACAGGCTTTGCCATTTCTCCGCTGGTGTTCGGCGTGTTCATGGACCGGGGCTGGTACGGCTCCACGCTGCTGGGCGCGGCACTGGTGTTGTTGCTGAGTGTGGGCGCGGCACTGGGCGTGGGCAAGCGCACTTCCGTGCCATAGCAGACAGACCGCAGCCCTGCGGCTGCCTACGCTTCACTTTCCTGATCAGCCCCTCTGCGTTGCAGTGCCGCCGGTCAGGGAGCGTGATGCAGTGCCACTCCCGGATTGCGCCACGTGACCCATCACGTAACCGGAGTCGCACCATGCACATTCATTCTTCCAAGGCCTTTGCGGCCATTTATGCAATCACCCTCGCCAGCCTCACCGGCTGCGCAGGCATGTCTGCGCAAGACAAAGGCACCGCCATCGGTGCCGGCGTAGGCGCGGTCGGCGGTGCGGTCCTGGGGGGCGGCACGCTGGGCACCCTGGGGGGCGCAGCCGTCGGCGGCGTTATCGGCCATGAGGTCACCAAGCCGTGAAGCGGCATTTGCCGCCTCTGTTTATCGATACCACCCGAAAGGACCTCCCCATGAGTTTTTCCACCCCCCTCTCCAATGCTCTCGGCGCCAATGGCCCCCTGGAGTCTGATGTGATGCCCGTACTCAATCACGCTGCCCAACAGGCCGATGGCCTGCTGCAACGCGGTGCCGACGCCCTGCGGGATAACCGCGACCTGCTTCAAGACCGTGCTGTTCGCACGCAGGAACAAGTCAACACCTATGTGCGCGAGGAGCCCCTGAAGTCTTTGCTGATGGCGGCCGCAGCGGGCGCGGTGCTGATGGGCGTAGTCGGTCTCTTGGTGCGCGGTCGCTCCCACCATAGCCATTGAGCCATGGCAGCACCTACATCCCGTGCTGCCGGTGCGGTCTGGGCCCTGTTACACCAGCGCCCGGACCTGCTGCTTGAGCACGCGCAGGCCTACGCAGACCTGTTACGTGACGAGAGCACAGCATGGGCGGCCTTCTGGGCCGTCAAGCTGGTCTGGTACACCGGTGCGGTGCTGCTTGCCGGAGTGGGGCTGACCCTCGCCGGTGTTGCCGTGATGCTGGCAAGCGTTTTGCCGGTGAATGCGGTATTGTTGACTACGGTGCCGGCAGTGACCTTGGTGGCCGCCTGCTTGTGCTGGTGGGCCGGGGCTCACGGACCTGCTGCTCCCGGACTGGAAGAGTCGCGCGCCCAATGGGAAGCGGACCGCAGCATGCTTTCCCCGGAGGGGCTATGAGCCCCATTCCCGTCGTGTCGACGCCCTCGCAACGTCTGGAAGCCAATCGGATCAGCATGCGTAAAGTGCTGCAAGCCGGGCCATGGCCCGAGTTACAGATGGCGCGTCGCGCCGCCCGGCAATTGTCCCATCGCTACCCTTTGGCAACTGTCGTTGTGGTGGTGGCAGGCGCTGCGCTCTTGATCGGCACCAAGCCCTGGCGTTGGTTGCGTCCGAGTGCAGCGGTCAAAGTGGCTTTGGCCCAGCTGGCATGGCGTACCGCCGAGGGTTTGGTACATGCCGCTGTGCAGCAGCGCACCCCCTTCCAAGCGCAGCCTGCCCCTCAAGCCGGTCCTTCAAAAAAGGCATAGCCGGTTTGTTCGCGTTTCGCGCGGTACATGGCAGCATCCGCATGGGCTAGCAGGTCCGTCCCTGTCATGCCGTGTTGGGGGCAGATCGCAATGCCAATGCTGGGTCGAACGCTCAACTCGCAGGTATCCAACCGGCAAGGGGCCGCCACCGAGTCAAACAGTTTGGCCGCCAGTTGCATGAGCTGCCGGGTCTGGCTCAGGCCGCGCAGCAGGCAGGCAAACTCGTCACCACCCAATCGGCACACCACGTCTTCTTTGCGCACCGCCTGGTTCAGGCGCGCAGCAACTACCCGCAATAGCCTGTCGCCTGCTGCGTGGCCATGGCTGTCATTGACTTGTTTGAAATCATCCAGATCCAGAAAGAAAAGTGCCAAGCCCTTGCGGGTGCTTATCTGTTCCGTCAGGGCTTCTTGAAGGCAGGCTTCAAAGTGTCTGCGGTTGGGCAGCTGGGTCAGGCTATCGTGCTCGGCGCTGTGGCGGGCGCGGCGCTCACCGGCCCGGGTGCCTTGCAGATCACGACGGGCTTTGGCTAACGCATTGCGCAGTTGGGAGACTTGTTCTTCCAAATGGGCTTTGCTTTCCAACGCGGCTTCAAGTATGTTGGGATCGGTGTCGTGGCCGTTGGCATAGGGGGCCGCTGAAGCCAGCGGTCGCGGCTTGGCCGGTTGGGGCTGGGCGCTCATGTGCCGGGGTCCGTGTCCAGCAGGGAGAGTTGGGTAGGTTCTTGCGGTGTGCTTACCGCAGCCTCACGGCGGTGGGGCAGGTGCAGGGTCATGACTGGCTTGCGTGAGGGGCGCTCCATGTCCAGCCCGTTGTCCGGGGTGAAGACGTTGGACTGGCGGCTCATGTCGTCGTCGGTTACGGGTTGCCGATGGCGTTTGCTCATGGTGATGCTGGTCATTGCGCACTCCTTTGGATGGGGGTGATCTGTTTGTAATTCGGGCGCGCCAACAAGGTCTGTGCGCGAGCGAACAAGTCGTCCGGCCTACCGCACAGACGTTGGCGGCTGTGGCGCGCAAGCTGCAGTTTTCCGCTGAAAGTTCACACCATGCATCGCAACCGAATACTCGCCAGCCTCTCGCAGGCCGACCTGCGCAAGATCAAGGTGGCAGGTACCGCTGTTCCCATGGCGTTTCAGGACGTGTTGTGGACGCCGGGCGCCCAACAGACCCACGTGCACTTTCCGCTGGAGGGGTACATCTCTTTGTTGGCCGACGCGGGGGACACCCGCAGGATGGAAGTCGGCATGGTCGGCACGGAGGGCATGCTGGGTCTGGGGGTGGCACAGGGGGTCCCAGTCGCTGCGGTGGAAGCACTCGTGCAAGAGAGTGGCGTGGCGTGGCGGCTCGAGAGCCAGGCTTTCCTTGCAGTGCTGGCCGAGTCCAGTGGCCTGAGCAAGGTGTTGGACCGCTATGCCTATGTCGTGCAGGCCCAGCTGTCGCAGGCGAGTGCGTGTATCCGCTTTCATGAAATCTCGCCGCGTCTGGCACGCTGGTTACTGATGTGTCGTGACCGCTCGCCGGGTGATACGTTTCCAATGACCCAGGAGTTTTTGTCCACCATGCTGGGAGTGCGCCGCGTTAGTGTGACCAATGCCGCCAGTGACTTGCAGTCGCGCGGTTTGATCCACTACCACCGCGGCCATCTGACCGTGGTGGACCACCAGGGTTTGCTGGCGGCTGCCTGCTGTTGCTATGCGCGGGACTGCACTACCTACGAAAACGTATTGGCCCCGCGCAAGCCTGTGACCCGCTAGACCGCGATGATGGCCGGTAGCAAGCGGTCGTATTCTTTTTTGACCACGCCATAACACTCGCAGGTGCGCTTCTCCAGACCGGGGCGGTCGAGTACGGTGATATGGCCGCGCGCATAGCTGATGAGGCCTGCGCGTTGCAGCTTGAGGGCAGCCTCGGTCACGCCTTCACGGCGCACACCTAGCATGTTGGCAATCAGCTCTTGCGTCATGATCAACTCACTGCCGCGCAGGCGGTCCAGGCTTAGCAACAGCCAGCGGCACAGTTGTTGGTCCAGGGAGTGGTGTCGGTTGCACACCGCGGTTTGTGACATCTGGGTGATCAGGGCCTGGGTGTAGCGCAGCATCAAGTGCATGACCGGGCCGGAGCGGTTGAACTCCTCTTTCATGATCTGCGAGCTCAAGCGGAAGCCGTGGCCTGCGCTTTGCACGACAGCACGGCTGGGCGTGGAGCCACCGCCCATGAAAAGGGAAACACCCACCACTCCCTCCAAGCCGACCACCGCAATTTCTGCAGATGCCCCGTCCTCCAGCACATAGAGCAAAGAGACGATGGCGCTGGTGGGAAAGTACACGTGGCGTTGCACCGCGCCGGACTCGTAAAGCACCTTGCCCAGAGGGAGGTCGGTCAACTCCAGGTGCGGTTGCCATCGGACCCATTCAGCATCGGGGAGTGAGGCCAGCAATTGGTTGCGGCGCGGGTCGGTATGTGGGGGCATAAGCACCTCTAAATTTTTTCCCTGGTAGCCAGATCAGCCGGAGCGGTGATCGGTGCTGTGGACCAGTGTATGCCTCAGGGTACAGGCGTCTGTGCGATAGCGCACCTCCGTTCCTGGTCGCGGCGCCATAAGCGTTCGCTCCCGAACAGACCTTGGAGTAGAAACGGCGCAGCATGAATCCCTAATGCACAGGGAGGCCGCCATGGGATTTTGGACCATCGATAACAGCAAGTGGGCTTACCGCCTGGACTTTGCGCTTTACGGCGTTGCGGTGGTGGCGCTGGCCTTGCATTTGCTGTTTCGCACGCCACCGGGCTTGCAATGGTTGGTGTTGGCGTACACGATGGCAGGCATGTTTGTCTGGAGCGGCGTGGAGTACGCGTTACACCGCTTTGTGCTGCATGGTCTGCAGCCCTTTACCCGATGGCACGAAGCCCACCATGAGCGCCCCGCGGCGCTGATTTGCAGTTCCACCTTCTTGAGCGCCGGTTTGATTTTGCTGCTGGTCTTCTTGCCGGCCTTGTTGGCCTTGGAGGTGTGGCGCGCCAGCGCACTTACCTTGGGCGTAGTGGGCGGCTACGTGCTGTATGCCGCCACGCACCACGCTTTGCACCATTGGCGCCTGTCCGGTAGTTGGATGCAGCAGCGCAAGCTGTGGCACGCCCGGCACCACCACCATAGCCGGCACGCAGTGTGTTTCGGTGTCACCAATGCTGTGTGGGACCGGGTGTTCGGCACAGCCTATCCCAAGGAGAAATAGCATGCCCCTTTCCCCTGAACGTCCCTCCAACCTCCATCCTTGCCTGGCTCGCTGGAGTACAGCCGCCTTTTCGGATGCTGCGGATACCTCTCCGGTCGATTTGCAGAGCCTGTCGGCCCATGTGCAGCATTGCAGTGGAATGCCCAGCCATACCGAGCGCTTGCAGGGTGCTGCGCATTGGGCGAGCAGTGTCATGCGTGTGCGCCTGATGAGCTGCGTGGTATTGCTTGTCCTGGTGCTGGGGGCTGTGCTGGCCCTGGCGTCCTAGGGCATGCCGCCCGCTCGGGGAAAAGACGCACTGCAACTGGTGCCTGAGGGGCTGTGGGCGGTGCTCGATCTGGATGCCGGTCCGCTGGATGCCCCCATACGGTCAGAAGTGTTCGGGCTGGAGCGTTTTGAACGCCATGGCAACAGCCTGGGGCTGACGCACCGCGTGGTGCGCGAGCGCAGCCTGCAGACGAGCTTCACTCCCCGGCTGCGAGACAACATCCAGCGGCTTCGTAGCGTCAATGCCTACATCGGCAGCCAGGCCCGTACGGGCTATGACATCAGCCCTGCGGCAGAGTGGCTGTTGGAGAACTTTCACTTGCTGGAAGCCCAGTTCAAGGAAGTGGACGAGGGCTTGCCCGCCAACTATTTCAAGGGGCTGCCGGTGCTCGTGCAGCCGCCCTTGGCCGGCCTGCCGCGTGTGTACGGGGTGGCCTGGGCCTTTGTGGCGCATACCGATGGGGCGTTTGACGAATCCTTGCTCGTGCATTTTTTGAATGCTTACCAGCAAAGCTGCGAGCTGCGCCTGAGCGAGTTGTGGGCCTTGCCGACCACCTTGCGGGTGGTGCTGATGGAGAACCTGCGCCGCTTGGCCGACCGGGTGGCTGCCAACAAAGCCGCCCGCGAGCTGGCGAACCGCTGCTGTGACGACCTGGAGCAATTCAGCATTGCTGTGCTGGAGGAGCTGGCAGAGCGTATGCGCCGCCGTGGGGTGGAGGGCGTGTTTCTGGCGCAAATGGCGCAGCGCCTGCAAACGACTTTGCCCGGTAGCCGTGTCATGGTGAAGACCTGGCTGCAGACGGTGGTGCCTTACTTGCCGGCCGTACTGCTGCAACAACGCGCCGAGCAGGCGGCAGACAACCTGAGTGTGAGCAATTCGGTCACCTCGCTGCGCACCATTGGGGACGCGGATTGGCCCGATGTGGTGATGCGCACCAACCTGTGTACCCGCCTCATGCTCGGCAACCCAGTGTTTGAGGCGGAGCACGCCATGACCCGCGAAACCACACTGCACGGCATTGAGCAATTGGCCAAGCGCAGTGGCAAGCCCGAAGCCCATGTCACCCAGGCGCTGCTGCACTTGATGGCTGGTGCGACGGCGGGTGATGAAGGTGCGCAGGTCCCGGCGTATTGGCTGGCTGGGGCAGGGGGCGGCACGCTGCGTGTGGTGCTCGGTTTACCGGCTCACCCGCGTTTTGCGTGGGAGCGTTGGGCACGCTTGTGGGCACTGCCTTTGTATCTGGGGGCCATCGGTATCTCCAGTGGCATGCTGCTGGCGTGGCTGTTGCTCCACCACGGAACCGGCATGGCACTGGTGGCTGGAGGCGGTTGGTGGGGTGCTGCCTTGATGTTGCTGGTGATGCTGCCCGCCTCCGAGGCCATGGTGGCGCTGGTGAACCGCTTGGCCAGCGAATCGCTGGAGCCGCAGCGGCTGGCACGCTTGGCGTTCAAGCAAGGCATTCCGGCAGAGCACCGGGTGGCCGTCGTCATTCCCTGCATGCTGGTGGATGGCGCGGGCATAGAGGCATTGGCGCGACGCCTACACTTGCACTACCTGGCCAACCCGGAGCCACAGGCCCAGTTTGTGTTGCTGACCGACTTTCTGGACGCTGACACCCGAACCACGCCTGGAGACCAGGCTTTGCTGGACCAGGCAGTGCTCGCCATCGAAGCGCTTAATTTGCTCTACCCGGTATTGCCTGCGGCATCAGATGCCGATTTGCCCCAGCCTGTGGCGCCTATGCGCTTTGTGCTGCTGCACCGGGAGAGGCGCTTCAGCCGCTCCGAGCGGGCCTGGATAGGTTGGGAGCGGAAGCGGGGCAAGTTGGAAGCGCTGATTGCGGCCTTGTCCGAGGGCGGCTATGGCGGCTTTGTGGACCTCGGCGAACTCAGTCGCCTTGTACCCTGCACGCCTTATGTGCTGACCCTGGACGCAGACACCCAGCTCCCGCCGGGGCGCTTGCGCTCCTTGGTGGGCATTGCTGCGCACCCGAGCAACCACCCGGTGTTTGATCCGATGAGCCGCACCATTGTCAAGGGCTACGGGGTGCTGCAACCCCGAGTGTCTGCGCCCTTGCCAGGTGAACATGCGCGCACCTTTTACCACTGGCTGTTTGCAGGGCAGTTCGGTATTGACACCTACAGTGCCACCACCTCAGAGGTGTACCAGGATGTATTCGGGCAGGGGACTTTTACCGGCAAGGGCCTGTTGAACGTGAAGGCAGTGCATCAGGTGTTGGGCAGCCGCTTTCCTGATGGGCAGGTGCTGAGCCACGATTTGTTGGAGGGCGCTTTGGTGCGCT
Organism: Curvibacter sp. AEP1-3; assembly: GCF_002163715.1. Classification (GTDB taxonomy): domain Bacteria; phylum Pseudomonadota; class Gammaproteobacteria; order Burkholderiales; family Burkholderiaceae_C; genus Allorhodoferax. Next base: position 800,775 of record NZ_CP015698.1, on the reverse strand, counting down.
GTGCGACGGTGACCGATGTGACTGTGCTGGAGGAGGGGCCGCACCTCCCGGACACGGCCAATGCCCGCATCCACCGGTGGACGCGAGGGGACTGGCAGCTGCTGCCCTTCATGCTGCACTTTTGGCGCTACGGAATTACGCCGCTCAACCTGTGGAAGATGCTGGACAACCTGCGCCGCTCCCTGGTGGCGCCAGCCTGCCTGTTGCTGCTGGTGTTGTCTGTGAGTGGTGTGGGGCTGGCGCCGGGCATTGCGCTGTTGCTGGTGCTACTTGCCTATACAGCGGGGCCGTTTATTGGCGCAGTGGCGGGATTGTTTCCGGGGCGGCCACATCTGGAGTTGCGCTACTTTTATGCCTGTGCCAGTGTGGACTTTGCCCGGGTAATGGCCTTGGGCGGCTGGCAATGCATGCAGCTTTTGCGACAGACCCTGCTGGCGGGCGATGCAGTGCTGCGCTCTCTGTACCGCCTCACCATCAGCCACAGTAGCCTATTAGAGTGGACGACCGCCGCCAGCGTGCAGGCTGGCAGCAGCACCCGCCTGAGTGTCATGTTGCGTATGCATGCCGGATTGGCGGCATGGACTCTGCTGGGGGCAGTGGCCCTGGCACCTTGGGTGGTCTATCCCGGTTGGGCCGCCATGTGGGCGGCGTTGTGGTTTATGTCTCCCATGGCCTTGTGGATGGCCAGCCAAAGCCAGTGGAGCCGCCGGGTGGATATGCCGGATGCCACAGGACGGGCTTATCTGGACCGTGTGGCGCACGATACCTGGCGCTTCTTTGAGCATTGCGTGACGGCACAAGACCACCATTTGCCGCCCGATAACTTGCAGGTCGTGCCCTACGACATGCTCGCGCACCGCACCTCTCCGACCAACATCGGTTTGTATTTGCTGAGCTGCGCCTGTGCAGCGCAGTCGGGCTGGATCAGTTTGGCGCAACTCTGCGATCGCTTGCAGTTGACGCTGGACACGCTGGATGTGCTGCCTCGCCACGAGGGGCATTTCCTGAACTGGTACGACACCCAGACGCTCGCTGCGTTGCTACCCGCTTATGTGTCTACTGTGGATAGCGGCAATCTCAGCGGCCACATGCTGACCACCGCGCAAGCCTGTCTGGATTTTGCCGGGCGGGAGCGGGGCGCCGCGTCCTTGGACTGCGATGCGCGCGCAGCCACGCTGGAGGCATTGGCATTGCGCTTGCAGACCATGGCCCTCACACCGGACTACCGGTTTTTGTACAGCGCGCGGCGTCGCCTGTTTCACATCGGTTACCGGGTGCGCGAGCAGGAGTTGGATACGGCCTTCTATGACTTGCTGGCATCTGAATCCCGGCTGACCAGCCTGGTGGCCATTGCCAAAGGCGATGTGGAGGCCGCGCATTGGGGCGCACTGGGGCGGATTGCCTGCCTCTATGGCGTACAGCCGGGGCTGAAGTCCTGGTCAGGATCCATGTTTGAGTACTTGATGCCCTCGCTGATGCTCGATGAGCCTCAGGGCAGTTTGTTGCACGGTGCCTGCGACCATGCGGTAGGTGCCCAGCGTGCATTTGGAGTGCTGCAAGATGTGCCTTGGGGTATCTCGGAATCTGCTTACGCGGGGCGGGACAGCTCCATGGCTTACCAGTACGCGCCGCAGGGTGTGCCTGCGCTGGCCTTGCGGCGTACACCTGTGGACGAGCTGGTAGTAGCGCCTTATGCGACCCTGCTGGCCCTTACCGTGAGTCCCCAAGCGAGTATTGCCAACCTGCAGCGACTTGAACTCCTGGGAGCAAGGCGGGAGTGGGGCTTCATGGAAGCTTTGGACTACACCCCGGTGCGTCAGACGGGCATGGAACCGTTTACGCTGGTCGGAACTTTTATGGCGCACCACCAGGGCATGGCCTTGGCGTCGCTGACGAATTTGCTGCATATGGACATCGTCAAGCGATGGGGTATGGCGGACCCGCACATGGAGGCGGTCAGCAGCCTGCTACACGAGCGGGTGCCCAAAGAAATCCGCAAGGCGCCCGGCCTGCCCCCGGTGGCCATAGAACAGCGGCTGCAGCTGCGCCCGCCCGGGCTTGTGCGGCAGCTTTTGCCGGGGCAACACGCGGTGGAGCCCAGCCAGTTGCTCTCCAACGGACGTTACTGTGTGGCTTTGCGTGCAAATGGCGCGGGTGCCAGCCAATGGGACAACTCAGCCATCACCCGCTTTAGGGATGATGCCTTGCGTGATGCGTATGGCAGCTTTGTGTTTTGCCGTGAACTGGGCCATACGCCGCGGCCACGCTATTCGGTCACCCGCAGTCCCGCAGCTGACCCTGCCGCAGAGTACCGCACCAGTTTTCAGCCTGACCGGGTGGTGTTTCACTGCGACGCACTGCATTGGGAAAGCCGAATGACCGTGTGGGTGAGCCCCGAGGACGATATTGAGTTCCGGCAGGTGGAGCTCCACAACACCAGCGACGAAACCCTGGAGCTGGAGCTGGGGTGCAGCCTTGAAATTGCACTCAACAAACAAAGCGCCGATGAGGCACACCCGGCTTTCTCCAAGCTCTTCGTGCACAGTGAGTGGCTGGAGGTCCAGCGCGCGCTGCTGTACCGTCGCACACCGCGTGTGGAGACAGAGCCGGTGGTGTGTGCGGTGCATTTTCTGGCTCACACCGATGCGACGGTGCTGAATGTGCAGGCCTGCTCCGACCGGCAGCGATGGGCAGGGCGTAATCGCAGGCCCGGGCAGGACAACGGCTGGTCACAGGGCTTGCAGCACGGCGAGGCCTATTTTCAAGGCGCAGGCGCTGGCGACAGCGGGTTGGATCCGGTCGCTGCGCTGTCGGTGCATATCCGCTTGGCGCCGTTTGCCAAAGCCCAGCTGACATTTGCCACGGCAGCCGCCACTGATCCGGCTTTGCTACACGCCTTGATGGACAAGTACCAGCAGAGCAACCATGTGCAGCGTGCATCGCTGATGTCCTCGACGCTGGCTGGCATCCGCCTGCGGGCGCTGCAAATCAGCCCTGACACCCTGACGGCCACCCAAAGCATCACCACAGCGCTATTGTTTGTGCTGAACAAGCCAGTGGTCCAGCAGGAGGCATCAGCGCTGTTGAACAGCAAGGTGTGTGACAAGCGGCTTCTGTGGCGTATCGGGCTGTCGGGGGACAGGCCCATTCTGTTGATATCCATTGCCGTGTTGCAGGGCTTGGGGCTGGTGCGCTCCATCACCCAGGCCATGCGCATGTGGGCGTGGTCAGGTGTGGGCTGCGACTTGGTGGTTCTTAACGCCGAACCGGCGTCTTACCACCTGACACTGCAGCGCGAACTCACGGGCCTGTGCGACCTGCTGAACACCGAGCACCCGAGGGATGACGCCGACACCTGCATTGCCATGTGGGTATTGCGGGATGACACGCTGAGCGACGATGAGCGAAGCACCTTGCATGCCTTGGCGCGCATGCATCTCGATGCAGATGGGCGTCCGCTGTTGCACCATGTGCAGGCTTGGTCTGCCAGTCACGACCTGGACGCCAAGCAACGCTCTGCGCATCCCCGGCGCAACCCCGGTGGTGCGGGCGACTCCATGCCACTGGACGTGCATGTGACGCAAGGAGCGTTCGGCGCAGATGGCTCTGAGTTCCGCTTCGACGTAGGCCAGGACATGAAGCCCCTGCGGCCTTGGGTCAATGTGTTGGCCAATGAGCAGTTCGGCACCGTGGTGAGTGAGGCTGGTGGTGGCTTCAGCTGGGCGGGCAACAGCCGTCTCAACCAACTGACGCCGTGGTCCAACGACCCGGTGGCAGACCCGCCCGGTGAGTGGCTGTGGCTGCAGGATCTGGACGCATTGCCTCGTGCCGGTTGGTCCCTGAGCCCGGATGCTTGGGCCCTGCCGGACACCCGCTACACGGTCAGCCATACGCAGGGCAAGACTTCCATACGACACCGGCGTGGCGCTCTGGAGGTGGAGGTTGTCTGGTCGGTGGATGTGAGCTTGCAGCTTAAGCAAGTGGAGGTGCATCTGCACAACCGCGGCACCATGGATATGCATTTGCGTTGTATAGGCATGGTGGAGTGGGTCATGGGGGCTGCTATGCGTGACAGGGCGAGCACCGTCACTGCGGGGCATTTATCAACATCGAATGCAGTACTCCTGTGTAGCCAGCGTGAGCAGTCAGCGGGGCTTGGAGGTGGAACGGCATTCTGGGCCTGCAATGCACCGCCGCTGGCCGGCGCCCAAGGAGCCCGATTGCAATGGACATGCGACCGGCGGGAGTTTTTTGATGGGACGGGTTCGCCCACCATTCCTGATCAACTCGGCGGTGGTGCAGGCACAGGAGTAGACCCCTGTGCGGCCCTGTCAGTGCGCATGGATGTACCGGCCAGGCAGAGCCGCAGCCAGGTGTTTTTGATGGGTTATGCGGCAGATGCCACGGAGGCCTTGGGCTCAGCACAGCGGGCCCTGCAAGAAGTGCCTGCAGAGCGCTTGGCGTCTGTGGCAGTTCATTGGAATGCGCTGCTGGGCAAACTCACGGTACGCACTCCGGATCCGCTGCTGGATGCGCTGGTGAATCGCTGGTTTTTGTACCAAGCGTTGGCGTGCCGCATGGCGGCGAAAGCCGGTTTCTATCAGGCGGGTGGTGCCACGGGTTTCCGGGATCAATTGCAGGATGCCATGGCACTGGTGTGGGTGGAGCCGGGTTTGTTGCGAAACCAGATTGTGTTGTGCGCTTCGCGCCAGTTTGCGGCGGGCGATGTACAGCATTGGTGGCACAGCCCCGGCGGGGCGGGTGTGCGCACCCGCATGTCCGACGATTTGCTCTGGCTGCCGCACGCCCTCACGCGCTATCTCCATGCCACGGCGGACAGTACGGTGCTCGACGAAGCAGTCGCATTCTTAAGCGGTCCTGCGCTGAAGGAAGGGCAAGAGGATGCTTATTTCACACCGGGAACTAGTCCTGACTCTGCGAGTGTTTATGAGCATGCCGCACGCACCATAGACCACAGCCTGGTCGTAGGTGTGCATGGGCTCCCCTTGATGGGAACCGGCGACTGGAACGATGGCATGAATGCTGTCGGACATCAGGGCAAGGGTGAATCTGTTTGGTTGGGGTGGTTCCTCGTGCAACTGGTGCGCGTTTGGGCACCATTGGCACGCACGCGGGGTGACTGGGAACGTGCCCAACGTTGGGAGCAAGCTGCTTTGGTGTGGCACGCGGCGCTGGAGGGGCCGGCATGGGATGGTGCGTGGTATGCGCGCGCTTTCTTTGACGATGGCAGCCCCTTGGGCAGCCATACGCTGGACGAGTGTCGCATCGACTTGATCGCCCAAGCGTGGGGTGTGCTGAGCGAGGCGGCCCCGCCCGGGCGGGCGGCGATGGCCATGGGCGCTGCGCAATCCCAACTCGTGGATGAGCGTATGGGTTTGGTCAAACTCCTGACGCCACCTTTGCAGAACCAACTGCCGCGTGCGGGCTACATCCAGAGTTACCCGCCCGGCGTGCGTGAGAACGGCGGACAGTACAACCATGGCGCTGTTTGGGGGCTGATGGCAATGGCGCAATTGCACAGGGCCAGGGGCAGCGATTTGCCCTATGCCTACTTCTGTGGATTGAGCCCGGCGCACCGCAGTGCTGACCCTGCACGCGGAGCGGTGTACGGGCTGGAGCCCTATGCCATGGCCGGTGATATTTATGGTGCGCCACCTTACACAGGCCGCGGCGGTTGGAGCTGGTACACAGGCTCTGCCGCCTGGATGTACCGCGCAGCGACCGAGTCACTTTTCGGGCTTGAGTTCGGGCCCCAGCGTGTGTGTTTCAGGCCGTGCTTTCCGGCGCACTGGGAGCATGCTCACATGCACCTGCAATTGCCAGAATGTGTGTTGGAAGTGTCATTCGTGAAAGATCTGCCTGATGCACCACTCGCTGCGGCTGCGGAGGGTTCGACTGCGCTTGCAGTGGGCGCATGGCTGGAGTACCTGCCGCTCCGAGGTGTTCAGCATATTCAGGTTGCGATCTGATTTTCTGGTGAGTTCGACAGCGCACCGACGTAGCGCATGCAAGGCCTTACCGTGAAGACGTTCATTCACTGTTTAGGAGTTCTCCATGAAAAATTCATTCCGCCTTACCTTCATCGTTATTGCATTGGCTGTAGGTGCCATCAGCGGTTGTGCGGTTCAGCGTGGCCAGGAAAGCGTGGGTGCTTATGTGGATGACGCCACGATCACGACGCAGGTAAAGAGCCGTTTTGTCGAAAGCAAAGTGGTGGATGCGGGCGCTATCAGTGTGGAAACCATGACCGGTACCGTCATGCTGTCAGGCTTTGCCAAAAACCAGCTGGAAAAGAACACCGCGGAAAACATTGCCCGCAATGTGAGCGGCGTGCGCTCAGTGAAAAATGAAATCACGGTTCGTCCTTGAATCCCCTGCCAACACGGAGAAACACATGACGCAAACCTTGGTTCAACTTTCACCCCGAGCCCGGTGGGGCTTGGGGATTCCGCTAGCTCTTCTGTCCGGGCTTTGCATGGCCCAGGCACCTGACACCCGCGGCTACCTGCTGGACGGTGCCGGCGCCTTCGTCGGAAGTGCCACTCCGGGCCAATGCTGGCACAACGGTGCCTGGACGCCTGCGTTGGCCGTCGCCCCGTGCGACGCGGTCCTGATGGCTGCTGCGCCGGTGGTGGTTCCACCTGCACCCGCTGCCGAGAAGCCCGTTGCAGCAGCCCCCGTGGTGGTCACACCGGTGCTCATACCTCTGCCTGCGCAGCGCCTGAACTTTTCTGCGGATGCGCTATTTGCCTTCGACAAGTCAGTGTTGAGTCCTACCGGCATGGGCATGCTGGATGACTTGGCCAAAGAAGTATCCGGCGGCACGTTTGATGCCATTCACGTCCGGGGCTACACAGACCGCATTGGTACAGCAGCCTATAACCAGAAACTCTCCTTGCGCCGTGCGACTGTGGTGAGCGATTACCTGGTCAGCAAAGGGGTGGCGGCAGGCAGCATAGACGCCTATGGCGAGGGGGAGTCACAACCCCTGACCACGCTGGCTGAGTGCCCCGGTGGAAAGCGCACAGTGCTCATTGAGTGCCTGCGACGCGACCGCCGTGTGGAAGTGGATGTGCAAGGCACCAAGGCAGCAACGCGCTAGCGCGCTGCTTTAAGTCACCGGAACTGGCTGCATGCAGCATCCAGATCCGTTGCTTTCCCACCTGCCGCGGTGACGCGCGATTTGGCCCGATCGCATGCGTCGCGGAAGATGGGTGCTAAGTTGCGAGGGCTTTTGACAGTCTCGCTGGCCATCTGGAACTTCCTGCCCACAGGGGAAGTGACGAAATCCAAGGCCTGTTGGAGTTCATCACGGGTCATATCGCGTGCCCAGACGTCCCCTATCACTTTGATGAAATTCTCCCGGTTCATCGCGTTCTTCATTTCCTCAACCCAGATTTCGAGGGTACGGTCTGATTTTCCCGAGGCCGCAGCGGTTTTTTGTAAATTGTCAAAAGCACCGTCGATCAAGACTTTGACGTCCTTGAAGTTCTCGCCAACAGTGACCTCTGCAAGTTTGTAAGCAAGTGCCTGGGTAGTTTGGGCCGAGGCAGGCGCAATGGCGGTCATTCCCAACGCAGCTGCAAGAATCCAGCTTTTCATGTGCTTTCCCTGAGTAGTTTGATTCAATAGATGCAGTGTATCGGGCTGTTCAACGCCCCAAGTGCCCCAGCGGCAACTCGGTGCTGCTCTTGATGCAGTTGAGCACGATGTTGGACCGGATGCTGCCCACACCCTGAATGCGGGTGATGCGGCGCAAGACCTGCTCGGACAACACACTCAAATCCGCACAGACGATGTGCAGGATGTAGTCCGACTCACCAGCCACCGAATAGCACTCCAGCACTTCGGGGATGGAGCCGATTTCGGTCTCGAACGTGGCGCCCTCATCACCCCCGTGGCGGGTCAGCGTGACATAGCTCATGGCACGCACGCCCAGGCCCAGTGCCTGGGGCTCCAGCAGGGCGACATAGCGCCGCACAAAGCCACCAACCTGCAGGCGCTGCACCCGCCGGCTCACCTGTGAGGCCGATAGATGCACCTGCTCACCGATCTGTTGGTGGGTGGCATAGGCATCACGCTGCAGTGCAGCAAGAAGACTGATGTCATAGCTATCAAGCAGTGAATCTTCGGTATTTTTCAAATTCATGCACAAATTATGCATAAGACGAGTGTTCGGTGCCAAACTTGCATACCCATTGCAGCGCCATTTGCCCACAATCAAGCTTTTCAAAACACGCTTTCGAGGAGCCTTGCCATGCGCACCACCACCACCGATTTGTTTGAGAACCCGATGGGCCTGATGGGCTTCGAGTTTGTGGAATTTGCGTCGCCCATCGCGGGAGTTATCGAGCCCGTGTTTGAGCGCATGGGCTTCACGCTGGTGGCCAAGCACCGTTCGAAAAACGTGGTGTTGTACCGCCAGGGCGATATCAATTTCATCGTCAACCGCGAGCCCAAAAGCGTGGCCGGCTACTTTGCCGCTGAGCATGGCCCCAGCGCCTGTGGCATGGCGTTCCGCGTGAAGGATTCCCACCACGCTTACAACCGCGCGCTCGAGCTGGGTGCTCAACCTGTGGAGCTGCGCCCCGGCCCCATGGAGCTGAACCTGCCCGCCATCAAAGGCATTGGCGGCGCGCCGCTGTATCTGATTGACCGTTATGAGGACGGCAAGTCGATTTACGACATCGACTTTGAATTCATCGAGGGCGTGGACCGCCACCCTGTGGGCCATGGCTTGAAGCTCATCGACCACTTGACCCACAACGTCTACCGTGGCCGCATGGCCTTTTGGGCCGACTTTTACGAGCGCTTGTTCAACTTCCGCGAGATCCGCTATTTCGACATCAAAGGCGAGTACACCGGTTTGACCTCCAAGGCCATGACCGCGCCGGACGGCAAGATCCGCATCCCCTTGAACGAAGAGTCCCGCCAAGGCGGCGGCCAGATCGAGGAATACCTGATGCAATTCAACGGCGAGGGCATTCAGCACATTGCCCTGATTTGTGACGACCTGGTGAGCACCGTGGACAAGCTGGCCATGGCCGGCGTGCCCCTGATGACCGCGCCCAATGATGTGTACTACGAGATGCTCGAAGGCCGCCTGCCCGGGCACGGCCAGCCGGTGGCAGAGTTGCAGAGCCGCGGTATCTTGCTGGATGGCAGCACAGAGGGCGGGCAGCCGCGCCTGCTGCTGCAAATCTTTTCGCAAACCCAGCTCGGGCCGGTGTTTTTTGAGTTCATCCAGCGCAGGGGCGATGAAGGTTTTGGTGAGGGTAACTTCAAGGCCCTGTTCGAATCGCTGGAGCGCGACCAGGTACGCCGCGGCGCTTTGGAAACCGCTTAAGCCAACATAAAGCCCGAGGAGACACCATGAAAATAGAACGCATCCATCACGTGGCTTATCGCTGCAAAGACGCCAAAGAAACCGTGCTCTGGTACCAGAAGATGCTGCACATGGACTTTGTGCTGGCGATTGCCGAAGACCTGGTGCCCAGCACCAAAGCGCCCGACCCCTACATGCACGTTTTCCTCGACGCGGGGCAGGGCAATGTGCTGGCCTTCTTTGAGTTGCCCACACAACCCCCCATGGGCCGCGACCCCAACACGCCCGCTTGGGTGCAGCACATCGCCTTCAAAGTGAAAGACCGGGCCGAGTTGCTGGAGTTCAAAGCGCACCTAGAAGCGCAAGGCGTGGACGTGTTGGGCGTGACCGACCACGGCATGTTCCACAGCATCTACTTCTTTGACCCCAATGGCCACCGGCTGGAGCTGTCGTGCCCGGACCATGACGAACAGGCCAAGCTGGCGCAAATGGACAAGGTGAAGTGGGCCATGTTGGAGGAGTGGAGTGTGACCAAGCGCGCGCCCAAACACGCCGCCTTTTTGCACGCTAACGAATTTGGAGCGAAAGCATGAGCGCAGTGCCCCATGTCTTGGACGCCACCCACGCCCCCGACACGCAAAGCTGGGTCGAATCCGCCAGCACCTCCGACACCGATTTCCCGATCCAGAACCTGCCCTTCGGCCGCTTCCGCCACAACGCGCTGGAGCCCTGGCAAATCGGTGTGGCCATTGGCGACCGCGTGCTGGACCTGCACGCCACCGGCTTGATCGACCACAACGATATGCACCGCCTGATGGCCGCACCCGTGGCCCAGCGCCGCGCCTTGCGGCTGGCCATCTGGGAAGGGCTGCGCGAGGGCTCGGCCCTGCAAAAAGTCTGGGGCGATGCACTCTTGCGCCAGACCGAAGTGGAGCTGGGCCTGCCCTGCGAGGTGGGCGACTACACCGACTTCTACACCGGCATCCACCACGCCACCACCGTGGGCAAGCTCTTCCGCCCGGAGAACCCGCTGCTACCCAACTACAAGTGGGTACCCATCGGCTACCACGGCCGGGCCAGCAGCATAGCTGCCAGCGGGCAACAGTTTCACAGACCCAAGGGGCAAACGCTCAAGCCGGGTGCCACGGTGCCGGATTTCGGGCCCAGCGCGCGGATCGACTATGAGCTCGAACTCGGGGCCTGGGTCGGCATGGGTAATGCGCTGGGTGCTCCTGTTTCTATAGCGGATGCAGAAGAGCACGTCTTCGGCCTCACGCTGCTCAACGACTGGAGCGCACGCGATGTGCAGGCCTGGGAATACCAACCCCTGGGCCCGTTTTTGGCTAAAAACTTTGCCACCACCGTGTCGCCCTGGTTGGTGACCATGGAAGCGCTGGCGCCGTTTCGCGCCCCCTTCGTCCGCGACGCGGCGGACCCGCAGCCCTTGCCCTATCTGGAGAGCGCAGCCAACCGCGCTCATGGCGCGCTGGATGTGCAGCTCGAAGTCTGGCTCCAGACGCCCGCCATGCGCGCCGCTGGCGAGGGCGGCGTGCGCCTCTCGCAGTCCAACATGCGGGACGCCTACTGGACGCTGGCGCAGCTGGTCGCTCACCACACGGTCAATGGCTGCAACCTTCGTGCGGGCGATGTGCTGGGCACCGGCACCTTGTCCGGCCCGGCGCCGGAGCAGGGCGGCTCGTTGCTGGAGCTGACTCAAGGCGGCAAGCAGCCCATTACCTTGCCCAACGGCGAAGTGCGCACTTTTTTGCAAGATGGCGACACCGTCATCCTGCGCGGTGCTTGCTTAGCAGAGGGTACGCGGCGTATCGGCTTTGGCGATTGCCGGGGCACCTTGCTGGCGGTGCGTTAAGGGGGGTGGCCGGTGGACGACTACACCATCCCCCAACACTGGGCGCACTACAGCGCCGCAGACCACGCGGTCTGGAAGACGCTGTTTGAGCGCCAGACCGCGCTGCTGCCCCAACTGGCCTGCCGCGAGTTTGTGGAAGGCATGCACGCCTTGCCGCTCAGCGCAGACGCCATTCCCGACTTTGCTGCACTGAACGAAGTGCTGATGCCCCGCACCGGCTGGCAGGTGGTGGCCGTGCCGGGTTTGGTGCCGGACGAGGTGTTTTTTAATCACCTGGCGAACCGGCGCTTTCCGAGCGGCAACTTCATCCGCGGTGCGGACCAGCTGGACTACCTGCAAGAGCCCGACGTCTTCCACGACGTGTTCGGCCACGTGCCAATGCTCATGCACCCGGTGATGGCGGACTTCATCCAGCTCTATGGCCAGGCCGGCTTACGCGCCCAACGCATCGGCAAGCTTACGGAGCTGGCGCGGGTGTACTGGTACACCGTGGAGTTCGGTTTGGTGAAGGAGCAAGCACCGGGCGAGAGCGGCGCCCAAGAAGCTTTGCGCATCTACGGTGCAGGCATTGCCTCGTCATTCACCGAGAGCGGCTTTGCGGTACAAAGCACATCGCCCCACCGTATCGGTTTTGACTTGGAGCGCGTCATGCGCACCCGCTACCGCATTGACGATTTCCAAGAGTGCTACTTCGTACTCGACAGCCTGAACGACCTGCTGGACCTGGCCCGCATCGATTTTGACCCGGTCTACGAACGCCTCAACAGTGGTCCCACCTTTGCGCCGGGGGATGTGTTGCCTTCAGACCGGGTGTTCCAGCATGGGGATGGCAGCTACGCACGCAGTCGCGTTCCGGAACTGGCCTAGCTATTTGAATCCAATGCGCCCCTGGCGCCCGTGCAATATGTGCGAGGCGCTATCACAATGGTAGCGCTGTGGTGCTTTTAATCTGCTCCATCGAGAAGGCGGAAGACACACCCGCCAGCTGGGCCAGCTGGATCAGGCGTTTGTAGAACCGGTCGTAACCGGCGATGTCGGCGGCCACCACCTTGAGTAGGTAGTCCACATCGCCGCTCATGCGGTGGAACTCCATCACCTCTGGCATGCCGGCCACGGCGGCAGCAAATTCGCGCAGCCAGGCTTCGTCGTGCCGGTTGGTGCGCAGGCTCACGAACACAGTCACTGGCAGGCCGGCCTGTTCGCGATTGACGATGGCAACGCGCTTTTCGATCAGGCCCGACTCTTCCATGCTCTTCACCCGCTTCCAGCATGGGGTGGTGGACAGGCCCACTTTTTCACTGAGTTGGGCTACCGACAAGCTGCCGTCCTGTTGCAGCTCGCTGAGGATGGCGCGATCGGTTCGGTCCAGTTCTTTATAGGCTGCCATTGCTGTGTTCGTCTATTTGATGGAATGAATATTCTATGTTCTGACTAAATGCAGTAGGAAATGGAATGTTCGTTTGTGGCGAGGTGCCTACCATCGAGTGCTTCATTGCCACCTTTTTTGAGCCTGCCATGCACGCACCTGCCCACGAGATTTACCTGGACTGCAATGCCACCACCCCCGTGCTGCCAGCCGCCGCTGATGCGGCCATGCGCATGCTCATGGGCCAGTTCGGCAACCCCAGCAGTAGCCACAGCACAGGTTTGCGCGCCAAGGCTTTGCTGGACGGCGTACGCGCCCGAGCCGCACGGGTGCTGGGCACGGGCAACGGGCAACTGCTGTTTGTGAGCGGCGCGACGGAAGGCATTCAAACCGCGGTGCTGTCCGCCCTGTGTGAGGTGCGGGCCCGACGCGATGCAGGCGAAGTGGTGGATGGGCCTATTCTGCTGGGTGCGACCGAACACAAGGCCGTGCCCCAAGCCGTGGCACATTGGAACCGGCTGCTGGGACTGAACTTGCCGGTGCTGACCGTGCCAGTGAACACAAAAGGGTTGCATGACATGGCGTACCTGCAGCAGCACCTGCCGAGCGCGACCCTGTTGTGCACCATGGCGGCCAATAACGAGACGGGCGTGGTGTCGGATATTGCCGGCATCGAAGCCGTGTTGCTAAGCAGCGCGTCGCGTGCGCTGTGGCTGGTGGACTGTGTGCAGGCACTGGGCAAGCTCAATTTGAACCTGGCGGCGACCCGCATCGATTACGCGCCGTTCTCCGGTCACAAGCTGTATGCCCCCAAGGGCACTGGCATGCTGTATGTGCGCGCCGGCAGCCCCTATACCGCGCTCATGGCCGGTGGCGGCCAAGAAGGCGGCAGCCGCGCCGGCACCGAAAACATGCCCGGCATAGCCGCGCTGGGTGCTGTGCTGGAAGTGCTGGAGCAGGGCGGGGCAGGGGTCTTCCGCTCTCACGAACAACTGGCCCGCGACCGGGCCCGCCTGGCGGGTGCGTTGCAAGCGGCTTTTCCTGACGTGGTGTTCAACATGCCCTTCGATGGCAGCTTGCCCACCACGCTCAACTTTTCCGTTCCAGGCCTGTCCAGCAAAACCCTGCTCAACGTGTTTGATGCCGCGGGCATGCGCATCAGCGCGGGCAGCGCCTGCAGCGCGGCCAAAGCCGAGCCCAGCTATGTATTGCAGGCCATGGGCTTGCCGGAGTGGCAAACCGTGGGGGCGGTGCGCTTGTCCATAGGCGCGATCGTGGATGACGCTTTCATTGAGGAAGCCTGCGCCCGCATCGCCCGCTGTGGTCAAGTATTACGTGTAATGCCTGCACAGGAGATATCACAGATGAGCGTTCCCGTTGGCCAAAGCCTGACCGACGAAGCCGGTAAAGACGGCGCGCTGTCTTGCGAGGCGCTGTCGGCCTTTTTGCAGTTGTACCCGGATACCCGGCTGGTCGATGTGCGTGATGTGGCAGAACATGAGGCCGGTCGCCATTTGCTGCCTTCATCGCTGTCGGCGAAAACTGCCACTCTCAACATGCCGCTCGAAACCCTGCGCCACACCATGCCTGCAGAGATGTCTCAGGCCCTGGGGCCCTTGGTGATGTTCTGTCGCAGTGGTGCACGCAGCCGGCAGGCCGCAGCCTTGCTGCGTGAGCGCGGCCACACACAGGTGTGGCATCTGGAAGGTGGGCTGGCGCTGGCTGAAATGGCATGAGAAAACCGGGGTAGGGCATGCGGGAAGCGCATGCCTTGGCGCGGCACAATGGTGGGCATGCAGACACCTTTCTCCCTCCCTGATTTGCCTTCCCCTGAACTCGCCGGCCACCTGCTGGTGCAGTGCCTGATTGCCCAAGGCGTGACCCACGCATTCGGTGTGCCCGGCGAGAGCTATCTCGCGGTATTGGACGGGTTTCACCGCTATAGCGAGCACATCCGATTTATCGTGAACCGGCAGGAGGGCGGTGCTGCCTTCATGGCCGAGGCCCACGGCAAGCTCACCGGGCGCCCCGGCATTTGCTTTGTGACCCGCGGGCCGGGCGCGACGAATGCCAGCATCGGCGTGCACACGGCGTTTCAAGACTCCACCCCCATGGTGCTGTTTGTGGGCGATGTGGCCAGCGACCAGCGCGACCGCGAAGCCTTTCAGGAAATGGACTACCGCGTCATGTTCGGCCCCAGTGCTCTGGGCATGGCCAAGCGCGTGGAGCGGATAGACGATGCCGCCCGCATCCCTGAATACGTGGCCCGCGCCTTTGCCACCGCCATGAATGGCCGCCCTGGCCCGGTCGTGCTGGTGTTGCCTGAGGACATGCTGACCCAGACACTGGTTGCGGATGCAGCTGACAAGTTGCCGCAGCCCCTGGCCCGTGTGGAGCCGGTAGAGGCATGGAGCGACCCCGGCGCCCTGCGGGATCTGCGCCAGCTGCTCCTCAAAGCCGAGCGCCCCTTCGTCATCGCCGGTGGCGGTGGCTGGACGCCGCAAGCCGCTCAGGCCCTGCAACGCTTTGCCGAGAACTGGCGCCTGCCGGTGGGCAATGCCTTCCGCTTCCAGGATACCTTTGATAACCACCACCCGCAGTACGCGGGCGACGTGGGCATTGGCATTAACCCGGCGCTTGCCAAACGGGTGCGCGAGAGCGACCTGATCATCGCCATCGGCCCCCGCCTGGGCGAGATGACGACTGGCGGCTACACGCTGCTGCAAGCGCCCAAAACTGCGCAAACGCTGGTGCACATACACGCCAGCGCCGAAGAGCTCAATCGTGTGTACCAGGCCGACCTGGCCATCCATGCCAGCATGCGCGCCGCCGCCCGCTCGTTGGAGGTACTGACCGCCCCGGTGAACGTGCCTTGGGAGGCCTGGACGCAGGGCTGCAACGCTGACTACCAAGCCAATCTGGTGCCCAGCGTGATCAAAGACTTGCCCGCTGACAACGAGCGCGGTCTGGTGGATATGCCCTCGGTGATCGCGACCTTGCAAAAGCACTTGCCCAAAGATGCGGTGCTCACTAACGGCGCGGGCAACTTTGCGAGCTGGCTGCACCGCTTTTATCGCTACACCGGCCTTGCTGCGGGCTTCAAGACGCAACTGGCACCGACCAACGGCGCCATGGGCTATGGCGTGCCGGCGGGCATTGCCGCTGCTATCGTCAGCCAAGGTGCCGCAGGTCAAGCCGGCGCGGGCCGAGTGGCGTTCACCATTGCGGGTGATGGCGACTTTTTGATGAACGGGCAGGAGTTGGCCACAGCGGTGCAGTACGGCGCCAAGAGCATCATTCTGCTGCTTAACAATGGCATGTACGGCACCATCCGCATGCACCAAGAGCGCGAATACCCGCAACATGTGGCAGGCACGGCACTCGCCAACCCCGATTTCGCCGCCTTGGCCCGTGCCTACGGCTATGCGGGTGTGACTATCCGAAAGAGCGCTGACTTTGAGGCCGAGTTGCTGGCGGCGCTTGCGCGGCCCAACGGCACAGTGATAGAGGTGGTGCTGGAGCCCGAGCTGATCAGCACCCGCGGCACCCTGAACGCCATGACCCAAGCTGCCCTGAAGCGATGAGCCCGGCTGCCCTGGAGCTACGGGCCGTCCATCACGTGGCCATCATCGCCGCGGACTATGCGCGCTCCAAACATTTCTATGTGGAGTTGCTAGGCCTGAAAGTGCTGGCAGAAAACTACCGTGCCGCGCGGGACTCCTGGAAGCTGGACCTGGCATTACCAGACGGCACGCAACTGGAGTTGTTTTCTTTTCCACAGCCACCAGCACGGGCCTCCCGCCCGGAAGCCTGTGGCTTGCGACACCTGTGTTTCGCTGTGGCCGATGTGGAGCAAGCCAAGGTTGCGCTCGAAGCAATGGGGATAGCTGTGGAGCCTGTCCGGGTGGATGAGTACACCGGCAAGACTTTCACGTTCTTTGCCGATCCGGACGGCCTGCCCCTGGAGCTGTATCAGGCTTGAGGGTACTTTCTGCTACAAAATCAGGAGCTTCTGGCGCAAATCTGACGCGCGCCAGCGCAATTTCAGGCTGCTTGAGCTGTACGGAACATGCGCACGCCTTGCGACGGGGCGGGTTGCACAGGCGTTGCCTTTTTGGCACCCAGAGGCGGAAGCAGGATGAAAGGGCCCGGGCCGTTCTCGGTCCATTGGGAGCATGCCATGACGTAACTGGAGCCGTGTTCGGCGGTTTCAGTATCCACGATCAGGGCAATGCGCATGCCGCTGAAATCGTTCTGGGTGTACAAACGGCGTACACCCACCGCGCCAGCAATCACGGGCAGTTGGACAGGTTTGGCGGGTGTCCAGCGGTGACTGAGTCCGTCTGCTATGTCCAATGCGGTCAATGGGGTCTCCGTGCGGTACTGAAGGTGCAAGCCCTTGGCTGCGATGACGACCAAGGCACCTGCTGCATTGCGGCCGACCGTGACGAAATCGGCAGGCATACCGAGGTTTTCCAGGCGCTGGCCGGAGGCGTCAAAGCGACTGTCGCCGCTGTCTGCGATGAAACTCCAGACATATCCGTCAGGGCCGACACTGATGGCTTCTTCCTCGCCTTGCGCATTGCGCAGGACGGTGGTTTGCTTCCAAAGGCTGGTGTTGGTGTCGGCGGGGTGGAGGGGGTTAGGCATGATGTATGGTTTTGTAACAACGACTGGGACTGAGTTTGAAGACCTCCTCCCCAAAAGTCTTAAAGGACTCCTTAAAATTCCTGAATTCGCTGGCGCAACACCTTGTCTGCCACCCTTAAAAACCAGAAAGCGCACCTTTGACCGTAAACACTATTTCCGCCGGATCAGACTCTGGAATCAGTGCGTTTGGTAATTTCGTTTTGCAAAGGCATGAACGTCGCTTGCTGTGCGATGGCCAGACAGTCATGGTGGGGGCCCGAGCCTTTGACGTGCTGTGTGTATTGGTCGATCACGCGGGCGAGCTGGTTACCAAGAAAAAGCTCTTTGACTTGGTGTGGCCCGGTCTGGTGGTCGAGGAAAACAACCTGCAGGTGCACGTGTCCAGTTTGCGCCGTATCCTGGGTGCTGATGCCATCGCCACGGTCCCGGGGCGTGGCTATCGCTTTACCTTGCGCCTCGCTGCTGTTCCCTCTGCTTTGGAGACAGCCCAGGCTTCCAAGGGCAAAGGACGCGCATCCGACCAGCAGGCCTACCGGCGCACCATTGCTGTGTTGCCTTTTGTGAATCTGAATGGAGACCCGGAGCAGGAGTACTTCTCGGACGGTCTGGCTGAAGACATCATCAGTCACCTGACCAAATCCCCATGGTTGTTGGTTGTGTCCCGGAACTCGTCATTCGCCTACCGGAACACCAAAGAGAGCAACCAGGCGGTTGGGTCGGCGCTCAGGGCCCGCTATCTGGTGCTGGGTAGCGTGCGGCGTGCCGGAACCATGCTGCGCATGACTGCGGAGCTGGTCGACACATCCACAGGCGAGACCCTCTGGGCTGACCGCTTTGATCGACCCTTGAGTGACATGTTTGCGGTGCAGGCAGAGATATCCGGTCAGATCGTGAGTGCGATAGAGCCGGTCTACCTGCACAGTGAGGAGCGGGTTGCCAGTGAAGTGCCGAATCAGAATATGGAGCACTGGGATCTGCTCATGCGGGCGCGTTGGCATTTTTGGCGCACCACGCCCGAGCATGTGATGCAAGCGCAGTCACTTTTGACCCGCGCCTTGGAGATCAAACCCGGCGACTCGGCCAGTTCGTCCCTGATGTCTTTCACCCACATGGCCAAACTGTGGGGCGCATGGGCGGAAGACCCACGGGCCGCTGTCGCCGAAGCCAACCGGTTGGCACTGGTGGCCGTGCGCAACGACGAGCGCGATGCCTTTGCCCACTTCACCCTGGGCACGGCGTTGTCATGTGCCGGGCAGATGCAAGCGGCCATTGCAGAGCTGGAGTGCGCCCTCGGCCTGTACCCCCAGGCTGCGGCCGCGGCCGGAGAGCTGGGGCGCTTGCTGGTGTTTTCGGGCCGCACGGAAGAAGCGGAAGAGTTCATCCTGCAGGCGGTGGACGCCAGTCCGCATGACCCGCATCTGAGTCTCTGGATCCGTAGCCGTGCGATCGGCTGTTTCATTGACGGTCGCCATGCGGATGCTGTTCGTTATGCCCGCGAGGCAACTGCCAAGCGGGCGGACTGGTACTTCAATCACCTGTTGCTCGCGGCGTGCCTGTCGGCGGCCGGCGACATGGAGGCGGCACAAGCCAGCTTGCGACAAGCCATGAGCGGTCGGGGCTACAACATGCAGGCCATCATGTTCGGCCATCCGTTCGTCCATGAGCAGCATCGCAACAAGTTTTTGGACGCTCTCAAAGCGGCTGGCTGGCAGGCATAAACTTCGCGGTCGGTGGCCGCGCGGTGCGGTCACACTTACCTTGAAAGTCTGTCATGTCCGATGTGCTTGAACTCCGGGGCGGTGCGCCAGTCACCCGCAAAAAGGTTGCCATTCTGGGGGGCGGTGTTTCCGCCCTCACCACCGCTTTCGAGTTGAGCAGCCAGCCGGACTGGCAGCAATCCATGGACATCACCATCTACCAGATGGGTTGGCGTCTGGGTGGCAAGTGCGCCACGGCACGTGGCGAGCACATGCGCATTGAGGAGCATGGCATTCATGGCTTTCTCGGTAGCTACTACAACGCACTGCCGATCATGCGTCAGTGCTACGAGGCACTGGGCCGCCAGCCCGGTCAGCCGCTGGCCACGTTTGAGGAGGCCTTCAAGCCCGAGAGCTTTGTGCTCATGTGGGAATACATCGACGGCAAGATGTCACGCTGGCCATTTACTTCCCCCCGCAATGACTTGATTCCCGGCGATCTGGAGTCATTAGCCAAGCTGCAAAAAGTGGAGCATTGGGTGGCGGCGACCGCTGATGTGCTGGACGCCTTGCTGGATCACCATGCAAGCAGCCACGACGAACTCAGTCTCGTGCAGACAGCAGAGTGGGCTTTGGGCCGTGGATTGGTGAAAGCCGTGGTGGCAGTGCTGCAGGCTGAGTCCGTGGTGCTGCATGGTGTGGACTCTGTGCTGTGGAAGGCGTTGGACGCCGCTTGGGATTGGGTGCGCAACGCAGCTGAGCGATTGGTGGAAGGCAACACCGAATTGCGGCGCCTGCTAATCGTTGCCGAGTTTCTGCTGGCCATTCTGCGTGGTTGCATCAAGGACGAAGTGGCCACGAAAGGATTTGACCAGCTGGACGACGAAAACTTCAGTGACTGGCTGATCCGGCATGGTGCATCGGTCATGGTGGCTTCCAGCCCGATGGCGCTAAACACTGTCAACCTGTCCTACCAATACCCCAAAGGCGACACGGCACGAACCGCCCTAATGGGGGCCGGCTGCTACCTGCACTGGACGCTGCGCAGCTTTGCTTATGCGGGGGCATTCGCCTGGTTGTTTGAAGCGGGTACGGGGGAAACCGTCATCGCGCCGCTCTATGAGGTGCTGAAAAAGCGCGGTGTGAAGTTCGAGTTTTTTCACAAGGTGGAGAGCCTGCACCTCAACGCAGAGCGCACTGCAGTGGAGTCGGTACGCTTCGGTGTGCAGGCCAAGCTCAAGAACCCTGAACGCGGCTATGACCCCCTCATCGACGTCAAGGGTTTGCCGGCCTGGCCCGGTCAACCCAAGTTTGATCAATTGGTGGAAGGTGATGCATTGCGCGAGGGAAAGGTCGATCTGGAGTCCTACTGGAATGGCTGGAAGCCAGTGGCGCAACGCGAGCTCCAGGCAGGGCGCGATTTCGACCATCTGGTGTTCGCCATCTCCATCGGTGCCGTACCGTACTTGTGCAAAGAGCTGTTGGAGGCGAATCCGGCTTGGAAGCACATGGTGGAGAAGGTCACAACCGTCCAGACCCAGACCATGCAACTTTGGATGAATCGCAGCACTACCGACATGGGTTGGGATATTGAGTTCAAGAACCCGACCGATACCGTGATCGGTGCCACCTATCTGAACCCCTTGGATGGGCAGGTGGACTTCACGCACCTGTTGAAGTGGGAGGATTGGCCGGCTGATTCGGCACCCCAATCTCTGTGGTACTTCAGCGGGGCGATGGCCGAGTATGAAGCGCCACCGCCCTTTGAGGACACGGCTTACCCGGCCCGTGCCTATGCGCGTGTGCAAGCCCAGTGTGTGCAGTATTTGCAGGCCAGCATGGGACCTTTGCTGCCCAAGGCAACCACCAATGTCATCAGCCCGCCCGGCGACCCCATGGGCCTGGATTTCAGCTTGCTGCGCACCGACCCCGCCCGGCCTGCTGAGGGCGTGCAGCGCTTCAACCAGCAGTTCTGGCGCGCCAATATTGATCCGACCGAGAGTTATGTGACTTCGCCACCCGGCAGCACCGCAGCACGCCTGAAGGCATGGGCCACCGG
Organism: Curvibacter sp. AEP1-3; assembly: GCF_002163715.1. Taxonomy (GTDB): domain Bacteria; phylum Pseudomonadota; class Gammaproteobacteria; order Burkholderiales; family Burkholderiaceae_C; genus Allorhodoferax. The sequence continues at coordinate 779,787 of NZ_CP015698.1, read as the reverse complement.
ATTCGCGAACCTGTCGATCGCCGGGGATTGGATCTACACCGGTCTGAATGTTGGCAGTGTCGAGGGTGCGGTCATGGGCGGGCGACTGGCGTCGTTCGCGGTGAGCGGTTACCCGGCATTGAAGGATATTGTGGGCTTCCCAGCCTCCCAAGGGCCTGTTTGACGGAGATTGATTTGCTCTGATATTGATAGCTTCTCGCGCATATCTGATAAGCGCTAGCGCTTGATTTGATATAAAAAAAGGGGCCGGTAAACACCGGCCCCTTTTTCATGATTGCAACTGCAGTCTTACTTCATGTCCACGCCGTAGAAGGTGTGGCGGCCGAAGGGGCTCAGCTTGAAGTCCACCACTTCTTTGCGCACGGGCTTCAACTGCACTGCGTGGGCAATGGTGAACCAGGGAGCTTGTTCCTTGAAGATCACCTGGGCTTTTTCGTACAGCTTGGTGCGCTCTGCCGGGTTGGACACGACCTTGGCCTTTTGCACCAGGTCTTCAAACGGCTGGTAGCAGAACTTGGCCACGTTGGAGCCGTTTTGCTTGGCCGAGCTGCAACCCAACAAGGTGTTCAGGAAGTTGTCCGGGTCTCCGTTGTCACCGGTCCAGCCCAACATGCCCATCTGGTGTTCACCGGCTTGCATGCGCTTGCGATACTCACCCCACTCGAAGCTCTTGATCTCAGCGGTCACACCCACCTTGGCCAAGTCGGCTTGCATCAACTCCGCAATGCGCTTGGCATTGGGGTTGTAGGGACGCTGCACTGGCATGGCCCACAGGTCGGTGGTGAAGCCGTTGGGGTAGCCGGCTGCTGCCAACAATTTCTTGGCCTGCTCAGGGTTGTACAGATCGTCTTTCAGGGCCTTGTTGTAAGACCACTGGCCTGGAGGAATCGGGTTCACAGCGGCAACACCGGTGCTCAGGTACACGGCGGACACGATGGCTTTCTTGTCGATTGCCATGTTCAGCGCCTTGCGCACGCGCACGTCGTCAAAAGGTTTCTTGGTGGTGTTGTAGGCAAGGTAGCCGATGTTCAGGCCGGGCTGTTCCATCACGGTGACGTTGGAGTCCTTGCGGATAGCGTCGAGGTCAGCAGGGTTGGGGTAGGGCATGACATGGCACTCACCCTTTTGCAGCTTGGCCCAGCGCACGGATGCGTCCGGGGTGATGGAGAAGATCAGGTCATCGATCTTGGCTTTGCCGGCCCAGTACTGGGGGTTGGCCTTGAAGCGGATGATGGAATCCTTCTGGTACTGAACTACCTGGTAGGGACCTGTGCCCAGCGGGTCCTGGTCGATCTTCTCAGGGCTGCCGGCCTTCAGCATGGCAATCGCGTATTCCTTGGACTGGATACCGGCGAACTGCATGGCCAGGTTGGCCAGGAAAGGTGCTTCAGGTTGATTCAGGGTGATCTTGACGGTGTACTCGTCTACCTTGTCCACGGACTTGAGCAACTTGGGCATGCCCATGTCGCCGAAGTAAGCATGGTTGGGGCTGGTGACGCGGAAGTACGGGTCGTTTTCTTTCCACTGGCGCTCGAACATGAACAACACGTCATCCGCGTTGAAATCGCGGCTTGGCTTGAAGTTTTTGTTGGACTGGAACTTCACGCCCTTGCGCAGCTTGAAGGTGTACTCCAGGCCGTCTTTGGAAATGGTCCAGCTCTCCGCCAGAGAAGGTTCAACCTTGGTGCCGCCACGCTCGAAGTGCACCAGGTTGTCGTAAATCTGTTCGGTCACGTCGAAGGACGTGCCGGTGGTGTTCACACCGGGGTAGAAGTTCTCAGGGCTGCCTTCCGAGCAGTACACCAGGGTCTTGGCGGCTACCGGCGAAAGTGCCAGAGCAGCGGGCAGGGCCAGAGCACACAACAATGCACTTTTGGTGCGTCGTGCAGCCGTGGCTTTCTTCAGGGTCAGGGTCATTGGAGATACTCCTCTGGGGGTTGATGCTGCCTATGCAGCGGGTTGGCTAAATGCAGAAGCTTCATGACAAGCAACTTGCCTGCCAGTCAAGGGCTGCAGGACAGGTCGCTCGGCGTGACAACGCTCGGTAGCGTGGGGGCAGCGCGTGGAAAACACGCAGCCCTTGGGCGGATTCAGGGGGGAAGGCAATTCACCCTTCAGAACGATGCGCTGGCTCTTTCCACCGGGTGCATGCATGCCCGGTGTGGAGGCCATCAGCGCGCGCGTGTAGGGGTGCAGGGGCTGCTCGAAAATGGTGGTCTTGTCGCCTTGCTCCACCACTTGTCCGAGATACATCACCATCACGTCGTGGGCGATATGGCGGACCACACCCAGGTCGTGCGAGATGAAGAGATAGGCCAGGCCCAGCTCATCCTGCAGGTCTGCCAGCAGGTTCAGCACCTGGGCCTGAATGGACACATCCAGGGCAGACACGGGTTCATCTGCCACCACCAGGGCCGGGTCCAGCATCAAGGCGCGGGCAATCGCTATACGCTGACGCTGCCCGCCGGAAAACATGTGCGGATAGCGATCGTAGTGCTCAGGGCGCAGACCCACTTTGGCCAGCATGGCGCGGGCTTTTTCCTGCCGCTGAGCAGCATTCAGGTCCGTGTTGATTTCCAGTGGGGCTTCCAGTATCTGGCCGATACGCTTGCGCGGGTTCAACGATCCGTAGGGGTTTTGAAACACCAGCTGCACCTTTTTGCGCAAGGCCGCTTTGGCGCTGCTATCTGCGATGGTGGCGTCCACGCCTCCGAGTTGCAAGGTGCCTTCGGTGGGCGATTCGATGAGGGAGACCATGCGGGCCAGGGTGGACTTGCCACACCCAGACTCTCCCACCACCGCCAGTGTCCGTCCGGGCATGACTTGGAAGGACACGCCCGCCACCGCTTGCAGATGATCGGGTGCGCGCAGGAAGCCACGGCGGATGGTGTAGACCTGTCGCAGACCACGGGCTTCGACAACCGGTGTCAAGGTGTTTGGGGTGCTCATGCTGCGACCTCCTGTGCGCCCAGCGCAAAGTGGCAGCGCACACTACCACCGCTCCACGGGGTGAGTGCAGGGCGCTGGTCGCATGCACCCTGGCGCGCATGGCTGCAGCGTGGTGCGAACAGGCAACCATCCGGACGGTCGTACAGACCCGGCACCATGCCGGGAATCGTGTTCAAGCGGCTCTGGTGCATGCTGCGTTCGGGCATGGCAGAGAGCAATGCCTCGGTATAGGGGTGGGCGGGCGCTGCGAACAGCGCGTCCGCCTGGCGTTGCTCCATGACCTGACCCGCGTACATCACAGCCACGCGTTGGGCCATGTCGGACACCACCCCCATGTTGTGGGTGATCAGCACCAAGGCCATGCCACGGTCTTTTTGCAGGCTCTTGAGCAGGTCCAGAATCTGCGCCTGAATGGTTACATCCAAGGCGGTGGTGGGTTCATCGGCAATCAACAGCTTGGGGTTGCAGGCAATCGCCATGGCAATCATCACGCGCTGGCTCATGCCACCGGAGAGCTGGTGCGGGTAAACCTTGAGGCGGCTCTCGGGGGCCGGAATGCCGACTTGCTCCAGCAGCTCAATGGAGCGCTTGTGCGCGGCTTTTTTGTCTAGGCCCAGATGCAGCTTCAGGGTTTCAGCCAGCTGGAAGCTCACGGTGAAGCAGGGGTTCAGGCTGGTGGTGGGGTCCTGAAAAATCATGGACATGTCTTTGCCGGTGAAGCGCCGGCGTTCGCGGTCGCTCAGGCCCAGCAGGTCATGCCCATCGAAGCGCAGCTTTTTGGCTTGTACGCGGCCGGGAAAGGCCACCAAACCCATGAGCGCCATCATGGTGACGCTTTTGCCGGAGCCGGACTCGCCGACCACACCCAGCACTTCACCGGCCTCGAGTGAGAGGCTCACGTCCTGCACCGCATGCATCACGCCGTTGTGCGACGGGAACTCTACGGAGAGGTTTTCAATTTCTAGCAATGCCATATTGTTTTTCTCTTGGGCTTAGCGTTTGAGTTTGGGGTCCAGCGCGTCGCGCAGGCCATCACCCAACAGGTTGAACGCCAAAACCGTGATCAGAATCGCCAGGCCGGGAAAGGTCACTACCCACCAGGCGCGCAGCACGAATTCACGTGCGTCGGCCAGCATGGTTCCCCACTCGGGTGAGGGAGGTTGTGCGCCCAGGCCCAGAAAGCCCAGTGCGGCGGCATCCAGAATGGCGGTGGAGATACCCAGAGACGCTTGCACGATGAGCGGTGCGGTGCAGTTGGGTAGCACCTCGCTGAACATCAGACGGATATGACCGGCACCTGTCATGCGGGCAGCAGTCACATAGTCGCGCGAGGTCTCGGCAATCACGGCTGCACGGGTAATGCGCACATAGTGTGGAAGCACCACAATCGCTACCGCCAACATGGCGTTCACCAGGCCCGGGCCGAGGATGGCCACAATCACGATAGCCAGCAGAAGACTGGGCAGCGTGAGGATGATGTCCATCATCCGCATGATGGCGATTTCCAGAATGCCTTTGAAATACCCTGCGACCAGTCCCAGCACGGTGCCGACCACGACCGACAAGGTCACCACGGCAATGCCGATGACCAGCGAGAGACGTGCGCCGTGCATGAGGCGCGACAGAATGTCGCGGCCGATGGCATCGGTTCCCAGAAAGTAAGCGCGTGAGCCGCCTTCCTGCCAGGCGGGAGGCTTTAAAAATGCCGCGTTGTTGGTGAGGTCGGGCGGGTAAGGTGCAATCCAGGGCGCAAATAAGGCCATGAGTAGAACCATGACCACAATTGCCAAGCCGGCCAGAGCGCCCTTGTTGCCTTTGAAATAGCGCCAGAATTCCTGGAAGGGATGCGTCGGTTGTGACGCCACCGCAGCGTTCATCGTGGAAGTGCTCATTATTTCTGGTGGCGGATGCGTGGGTTGATGATGCCGTAGGTGATATCCACCAATAGGTTGACCGTCATGACCATGAGGCCCAGCAGCAGCATGCCGCCTTGCAGGACCGGGTAGTCACGCCGGCTGATGGCTTCGATCAGCCATTTACCCACACCCGGCCACGAGAAGATGGTTTCGGTCAGTATGGCCCCGGTGAACAACACGCCCACCTGAAGTCCGATCACCGTAATCACGGGAATCATGGCATTGCGCAGCGCATGGACTGCGACCACCCGCAGCCCGGTCAGACCTTTGGCTCTTGCGGTGCGGATGTAGTCTTCCCCCATCACCTCCAGCATGGCCGAGCGTGTCATGCGCGCGATCACAGCCAGCGGGTTGGTGCCCAAAACGATGGTGGGCAATATCAGGTGAGAGGCTGCGGACCAGAAGGCGGCAGTCTCGCCGGCCAACAAGGTATCAATGAGTAGAAAGCCGGTTACCGGTTCAATGAAGTGCTGCACCGCGATCCGGCCGGACACCGGCGTCAGATCCAGCTGCACGGAAAACAGAAGAATCAGCAGCAAGCCCCACCAGAAAATCGGCATGGAATAGCCCGTGAGCGACACGCCCATCACGCCATGGTCCAGGAACGAATTGCGCTTGACAGCCGCAATGATGCCGGCCGGTATGCCGATCAACAAGGCAAAAATGATGGCGCACACTGCCAACTCGATGGTGGCAGGGAACAGGGTGGCGAATTCACTCAGGACGGGTTCCTGGGTGATGATGGATTTGCCCAGGTCGCCTTTGAGTACTTTGGCAATGTAGATGCCGTACTGCACCATGACAGGCTGGTCCAGACCGTACTCCTTGAGGAGCACTGCATGGCGTGCCGCGTCAATGCCGCGTTCGCCCGCCAGGGTTTCGATGGGATCGCCGGGGACCAACCGGATCAGGAAGAATGCGAGCAGTGTCATGCCGAAGAATGTCGGAATGATCAGGCTCAGTCGTGTGAAGATGAATCGCAGCATGAGGGGGTGGATTCTAGGCACGCAGTAGGGCGCAGATTCGTTGTCTGCACCAATAACGACTAGCGACTTTCCCTTATGAGGATTGGCACCAGTCACCCATGTGACAAATGGATAGAAACAAAAAAAGGCCGGGTCACTCCGGCCTCTTTTGGGATGTGCGCTTGCGCGTCTTACTTCAGGTGCTTGCCGATCAAGCCAGCCAATTCAAACATAGTCACTTGGGCCTTGCCGAAGATTTCCTTGAGCTTGGCATCCGCGTTGATGTTGCGCTTGTTGACTGCGTCTTGCAGGCCATTCTTCTTGATGTAAGCCCACAGCTTGCTCACGACTTCAGTGCGTGGCAGAGCAGCTGCACCCACCACAGCAGCCAATGCGGCGCTAGGTGTCAAAGCCTTCATGAATGCAGCGTTCACGGTGCGCTTCTTGGCAGGAGCCTTCTTCGCAGCTACTTTCTTCGCAGGGGCTGCAGCTTTCTTGGCTGGAGCCGCGGCCTTCTTGGCGGGGGCTGCCTTAGCGGCTACTTTCTTTGCGGGAGCTGCAGCTTTGGTAGCGGGAGCAGCCTTCTTTGCTGGAGCAGCGGCTTTCTTTGCCGGTGCTTTTTTCGCAGTTGCCATGATTGATTGTCCTTTTAGAAGTTGATTTACCGCCAGCAAAAAACAGCTTCTTCACTGGTAGCGCACATGCTAATGGCAAAAAAGCGTGAATCCAAGGGCGCTACGTCAATTTTCCTAGGGGAATGTTGTTTTTTTCATTGGAGAATTGCCTGAAACCACACACCAAGGAGTCCCCACGTGTCTACCCCGGCCCATGCACCATTTTCGACCTGTGATTTTTGCGATGTTCACAAGAACGATCAGAGTGGCAATTTCCGTGTCCTTCCGCCCGTATTCAAGGACTTCGGCGGATTGAAAACCTTCATGGGGCCGGTCTATACGGTTCAATGTTTTGAAGACAACACCTTCGTCAAGCAGGCGGTGGACTCGCAGGGCTGGATCGATACGCCCACCGGCCCGGTTGCGCAGGTTCTGGTCGTGGACGGTGGTGCTTCTCTGCGCCGCGCGTTATTGGGGGGCAATCTGGCCGCAGCGGCAGCCCGCAATGGTTGGGCTGGTGTGTTGATTGACGGTTGTGTACGGGACCTGGCTGAACTGGAGCAACAACAGGTGGGTATCCGTGCCTTAGCCCCCATGCCACTCCCCACAGAAAAACGTCAGCAGGGACTGGTGCAGCTGCCTGTGCGCATTCAGGGCGTGTGGGTGCGCCCCGGTGAATGGCTCTATGCGGACCGTGACGGAGTGGTGGTCAGCAGCAAGCCATTAATGTGAGCCTGTGCTGTCTTTGCCAGGCAGGGTAGCCAGCACCACGCTGAGCAGCGCAATGCCGAAAGCAAGAAGCTGCAAGCCGCCTAGTGGCTCGCCCAAGACCACCACGCCGACAACCGCGGCAGAGATCGGCAACATCACGGTGAAAACACCGGCCCGTGATGCGGGCACGTTTTTGAGTCCGCTCATCCACAGCCATACTGTCCACACGCTGGCGGCCAACGCGTAAAACACCAGCAATAGCCACGACCCCGGCGATACAGCAGCGAAGTTGAACGACCACGCCATGTAGAGGCCGAAGGGGGTCATCAGCGCAAAGCCCCACAAGTTGATTAAGGCGGTAATCCGTCGGGGGCTGAGGGCGCCCGTCAGCTTCTTGGCGATCACGGCATACGCAGCTTCACACAACACGGCAGCAAAGACCAGCGCGTTCCCGAGCAAAGGGTTATGCAAGGTCGAATTGGCCTCTGGCGCCGATGGAGTATGCGCGTGCAGCTCATTTTTTGATAGCGCAAGCAAACCGATGCCCAACGCACTGCAGACAACTGCAGCCCAGGTGCGGGTGTTGATTTTTTCCTTCAGAAATACCCAGCTCATCAGCGCAACCACCGCCGGGATGGCCGCCATGATCACGCCTGCGGAGACTGCCGTGGTCATGCTGACACCGAAAAGCATGCAGATCGAGAAAAGGAAATTGCCGAAAAAAGATTCCAGAAAGAGATATTTCCGGGTGGCGGGTGACATGGGCAACTCATCGGCCGGGCGCTTGAGCCAATGCAGGGTGGCCAAGCCTCCGATGCCGAACCGCAACCACGCCAACAAAAACACCGGCAGCACCAGCACCAAGGGCTTGGACAGTGCCACATAGCTACCCACCAGAGCCATGCTCATGGCCAGAAGGGCGTAGGAAAACAAGCGGGGGCGGACGTTGTTGGAATGCATGGGGCGTTATATCGCGCGGCGGATGCCGCAAAGTGCGGGAGCCTACACCAATCAGCGCGTGCGAAGTGGCACCAGTCCGCAAGAGGCGATCAGTTAACTTCGCTGTTCGATCAAATAACTCTTTCTTGGACAACGACCATGGGTATCGGCCAATTCGCTTACGCCAGCAACAGCAACCGTTTTCTCGCCAGTCAGGCGCTCGCCGGACAGGCCTATGCCCTGGCGGGCATTCCATTTGACGGTGCGGTTACCAACCGGCCGGGCGCCCGATTCGGTCCCCAGGAGATCCGTCGCGCGTCCTTGATGCTGTGTGACGGACTGCACCCCGTGTTTGAAGTGTCTCCATTGGCTCATCTGGGTGACGCCGGTGATATGGCGCTACCGAACGCCTCTCCACTGAAGGTGGTGCGTGAGGCTATCGAGACACAAGCGGCGCTATTGATGGACAAGCACCATTGTGTTTTTCTGGGGGGCGACCATTCGGTGACATTGCCTTTGCTGCGTGCCCTCAAGCGCCGGCATGGCCAGGTGGCATTGATTCATTTCGATGCACATTGCGACACATGGGAAGACCATTTTGGTGAACCGTCGGGCCACGGCACCTGGACGTTTGAGGCCATTCAGGAAGGACTGGTCGTTCCTGAGAAAACAGTTCAAATCGGACTGCGCTCCAGCGGTGAGCGCGCTGCCCGCGAATATGTGAAAGATCAAGGCGGTTTGATATTCACTGCACGAGATTTGCGTGGGCAGGATGGTGCAGGGTTAGCGGGTGTGATCTCCCAGATTCGGGAGCGCTTGGGCGATACCCCTTGTTATCTGACTCTGGATATCGATTGCCTGGACCCTGCCTTTGCACCCGGGACCGGCACTCCAGAGCCGGGCGGTATGACCAGTTCCCAGGTGCTGACACTGCTCGAAGAACTAGCCCCACTGCATTTCGTCGGGATGGACTGTGTGGAGGTTGCACCCGCCTATGACCACGCCGAACTCACCAGTAACGCAGCTGCCACTTTCGTCTGGACCTATTTGAGCGGTCAAATCGCCAAAGCTTCCAAGGCGTGAGGCCGCGCACCATGTCCTTGCTTCAGTCCGACACCCAGCTCAACCGCCATAGCTACTACGAAGCCAGTGTGCAGCGGCCGCAGCCCTGTGCGCCCTTGCAGGGCGACGTGACCGTAGATGTGGTCGTGGTCGGGGGCGGTTTTGCGGGCTTGTGTGCTGCCTTGGACTTGCGGGCTGCGGGCTACACGGTGGCCATGCTGGAGGCCGACCGCATTTGCAGTGGCGCTTCGGGTCGCAATGGCGGACAGTTCATCGTCGGGCTGGCCAGCGGACAGGGGCCCTACGAGGAGCAGGCCGGTGCATCGGTGGCGAGGCAGGTCTGGGACATGTCGCTGGAGGCGGTCGCATTGTTGCAAGAGCGCGTGGCCCAGCATGGCATCGAATGCGACTTGGTCAAAGGCTACCTGACGGTGGCCGACAACCCGCGCAAAGCGAAAGCCCTGCGTGAAGACGCGGAGACGCTGGAGCGCGACTACGGATTCGCGACCGAGTGGCTGACCGGCGATGCACTTGAGCAGCACATTCGCAGCCCACGATACTGCGCAGCAACGTGGGAAGGGCAGTCAGGACATCTGCATCCCCTGAAATACGGTTTGGGCTTGGCACGTGCTGCTCTGGCCGCAGGCGTTCAAATGTTTGAATACTCACCAGTGACCGGGCTGCACAGAGGACCCACAGTTCGGGCGTCGACTGCAAGCGGTTCTGTAAGTGCCAAGTTTGCGGTGCTAGCCGGTAACTGTGCCCTGCCGGAAATCGGCCCCGATGTAGCTCCGGAAATCAGTGCACGCATCATGCCCGTCGGCACTTACATCATCGGCACAGAGCCCTTGGGGGAATCTACCGCTCGGGCCTTGCTGCCGGGCAATGCCGCTGTCTGCGACAACAATTTTGCGGTCGACTATTTCCGTTTCAGTGCAGACCACCGCATGCTGTTCGGTGGTGGCGTTAGTTATTCCACAGCTACCCCCGCCAATCTCAAAGCAAAAATGGCCAAGCGCATGGCGGCTGCTTTTCCGGAACTGAAAGGCGTTGCGGTGGACCATGTGTGGGGCGGTTTCGTCGACATCAGCATGAGCAGAGCACCGGATTTCGGCCGGCTGGACTCCAACATCTATTACCTGCAGGGCTTCAGTGGCCATGGGGTCGCGCTCACGGGCTTGGCGGGCCGCTTGGTGGCACAAGCAATCGACGGTCAGGCAAAACGCCTGGATGTGTTTGCCCGCATCCAGCACCGTCGCTTCCCCGGCGGGCGTTTGCTGCGCATGCCCAGCTTGGTGCTGGGCATGGCGTATCACCAGCTCAAAGACCTTCTATAGCGTTGGAAACCAGTCGCGCCAACACGGGCCCCCAATGGGCGATGTCACCCAGCGTGGCGTAGCCGTAGCCGATGACCAGCCCCTTGGCGTCTTCGCGCTGCAGGCAATAAGCAGATAGCGGTCGCACCACCATCCCCGCCTGACCGATGCGCCGCGCCAGGGCTTCATCGTCCACTTCTGTTGGCAGTTGCAGGCAAAGATGCAGGCCTTGCTCAGCACCACTGATGCTTGCGCGGTTGCCCAATACCGGTTGCAACGCATCCAGCAGGCATTTGCGCCGCTGGGCGTAGCTCTGACGGGCTTTGCGCAGTGCTGCGGCGAAGTGCCCCAGCTCGATGAACTCCGCCAGGGCCGCTTGCAAGGGGAGTTGTCCCGGCCGGTTCAGGTCATAGTGCGCTTGTTTGAATGCAGCAGCCAGACTCTTGGGTACGACGAGGTAGCCCAGCTTCAAGCCCGGATACAGCACCTTGGAAAATGACCCGAGGTACAAAACCCTGCTGTCGGTATCCAACCCTGCCAGCGATGACAGGGGAGGCCCGCTGAAACGGAATTCGCTGTCGTAGTCATCCTCCAGAATCCACGCGTTGTGCTGTTGCCCCAGCGCCAACAGCTGCTGACGCCTTGCCAGGGACATGACAGCACCCGTGGGATATTGGTGAGAAGGGGTTGTGTAAATCAGCCGCGGCGGGTGCTTTTCATCGACGGCAGAAGGCGCCATGCCCTGGGGGTCCACCGCCACAGCGTGGAGCTTCAAGCCTGCTGCCGTGAATGCCTTGACTGCGCCCCAGTACGCAGGGTCTTCCATCCAGACAGTATCGCCATAATCTGCCAACATGTGCGCGCACAGGTCCAACGATTGTTGGGTACCGTTGGTGATGATGACTTGTTCTACTTCCACTGGAACACTGCGAGAGACCCGCAGGTAATCCGCGACTGCACGGCGCAAGGGGGTGTGGCCCCCGCCATAGGAGTAGTCCAGCATGTCCGGGTAGGTCATGCGCCAGTGTTTGTTCTGGAGGCGCTGCCACAGGGAGACCGGGAAGGCGCTGAAATCCGCAACGCCAGGGGTGAACGGTTGGACCTCCAATTGCGCAGATGTGAACTGGGTGGATACAGCCACACCGCGGTTAGACAGTCCGGTGTGAGTGTGTGCACGTGCCGGTCGAATTCGTGTGATAGGGCGCGTTTGGTCGTTGACGTAGGTGCCGCTGCCTACACGGCTGACCAGATAGCCCTCCGTCACCAACTGGTTGACGGCGGCCACCACCGTGTTCCGGGAGAGGTCCAGATCTTGGGTGAGTTCCCGGCTGGAAGGAAGCTTGTCGCCGGCATGGAGCTTGCCTTCGAGGATGGCGCGCCTCATGGCCTCGTACAGCTGGCGGTGCAGTGGCATGCCTTTGTCGGCCAGCTGGTGCATTTCACTCAGGATAAGTTCTGACAGCAATTCGGTTTTGTCCGGTTAAAGTGGCACCATGGAGGCCGTTTAAATGGCTCCGGTTTGAAGCCAATTCTGCACCAGAATGAATTTGTTGCAAGCGTTGTGCCAAGGACTTTCAAGGCCGGCAACGTTTCAAGGAGATGAAAAATGACTGAAAACAAAACGATGAATTTCAACGATCTGGAGCAATGGCTCAACGAGCGGCGTGTCACCGAAGTCGAATGTCTGGTGCCTGACTTGACGGGTGTGGCTCGCGGGAAAATTTTGCCCCGTGCCAAGTTCACAGAAGACCGTGGAATGCGTTTGCCCCAAGCCATTGTGGCCATGGGCGTGACGGGTGAGTTCCCCGAAAGCGGCCCCTACTATGACGTGATCGACCCCACCGACAAAGACATGCAATTGCGGCCGGACCCCTCGTCCGTGCGTATCGTTCCTTGGGCGGCTGATCCCACAGCCCAGGTGATTCACGATTGCTTTGACCACGAAGGTAAGCTGGTGCCCTTCGCCCCCCGAAGCGTACTGCGCCGCGTGTGCGATCTGTACGAGGCCGAAGGGCTGCAGCCCATCGTGGCGCCTGAGCTGGAGTTTTACCTGACAGCGCGCAACACCGATCCCAACACCTTGCTTCGGGCACCTGTAGGGCGTAGCGGCCGCGCTGAAACCTCCCGCCAGGCGTACAGCATTGATGCGGTGAACGAGTTCGATCCCTTGTTTGAAGAGATCTACGAGTATTCCGACAAGATGGAGTTGAACGTCGACACCTTGATCCACGAAGTGGGGGCAGGGCAGATGGAAATCAACTTCTTCCATAACAAGCCCCTGGGCCTGGCGGATGAAGTTTTCTTCTTCAAGCGGACCGTCCGTGAAGCAGCCATGCGCCACGACATGTATGCCACGTTCATGGCCAAGCCGATTGCCGGCGAGCCCGGCAGTGCCATGCACGTACACCAAAGCCTGGTGGACATTGCCTCCGGCAAGAACGTGTTCAGCAATGAGGACGGCACGCCGTCCGAAGCATTCATGCATTACATCGGCGGCTTGCAGCGCTACATTCCTGCAGCCATGGTGCTAGTAGCGCCCTACGTCAACAGCTACCGCCGTCTTTCCCGCAATACGGCGGCGCCTATCAACATCGAGTGGGGTTATGACAACCGCACGGTAGGTATCCGTTCACCCATTTCGTCACCCGCGGCCCGCCGTGTGGAAAACCGGGTGATCGGTGCTGATGCCAACCCTTACGTGGCCATGGCCATGACGCTGGCTTGCGGATACCTGGGGCTCAAAAACAAGATCAAACCCAAGCCCGAAATGCGGGGTGATGCGTACCTGTCCCCCTATGCCTTGCCGCGTAGCCTGGGCGAAGCGCTGGACTGGCTGCGCAAGGAGTCCGATCTTCACGAGGTGCTGGGCAAAGAGTTCATTACGGTCTACTCCGAAATCAAGGAGCTGGAGTTTGATGAGTTCATGAAAGTCATCTCTCCGTGGGAACGTGAGCACCTCTTGCTCCACGTCTAAATTTGTTTTGCTTATTCACGAGCCTGCCATGAACACAGTCGTCGATACCGCCCTGATCCAGTCTTTGGACAGCGCCCATTTCCTTCATCCATTTACTGATTTCAAGGACCTTAACGGCCGTGGTGCGCGGGTGATTACCCGTGCGGAAGGTGTGTACGTTTGGGACTCCGAAGGCCATCGCATTCTGGATTGCATGAGCGGCTTATGGTGTGTCAACGCCGGCTACGGCCGCAAAGAGCTGGCAGATGCCGCCCATCAGCAAATGATGACGCTGCCTTACTACAACAGCTTTTTCCAGACTACCAATGTGCCGGCGGTTCAACTTGCTGCCAAATTGGCATCGCTGGCACCTGACGTGGGTGACCGCAGCTTCCAGCATGTGTTCTATTCCTCCAGCGGTAGCGAAAGCAACGATTCCAACGTGCGCATGGTGCGCCGCTACTGGGACTTGCTCGGGCAGCCGCAACGCAAGGTCATCATCAGCCGGAACAACGCCTACCACGGCAGCACCATGGCAGGTGCCTCGCTGGGGGGCATGAGTGGCATGCACGCACAGGGCGACCTGCCGATTCCCAATATCACCCATATTGAGCAACCTTACTATTTCGAGAATGGTTTGCCGGGCGAGACCGCCGAGGAATTCGGTGTCCGCGCTGCAGGTTGGCTGGAGGAAAAAATCCTGGCAGTCGGGCCAGACAAGGTTGCGGCATTTATTGCTGAACCAGTCCAAGGCGCGGGGGGCGTGATCATTCCCCCCTCCACCTACTGGCCTGAAATTCAGCGCATCGTCGACAAATACGGCATCTTGTTGATCAGCGATGAGGTCATTTGTGCCTTTGGTCGCTTGGGCCACTGGTTTGGCTACGAGAAGTTTGGCTACAAGCCCGACCTGGTGACCTTTGCCAAGGCAATCACCAGCGGCTACATCCCCTTGGGCGGCGTCATGGTGGGGAACCGCGTGGCGAAGGTGCTGATAGAGCAGGGCGGTGAGTTCAACCACGGCTATACCTACAGCGGTCACCCGGTCGCTTGTGCGGTGGGCCTGGCCAATCTCGAGATCATGGAGCGTGAGCAGCTCCCCCAAAAGGTGCATGGCGAAATCGGTGCGTACTTTGCCCAGCGTTATGCCGAGCTGAACGACCACCCGCTGGTCGGCGTGGCGGAGACCTGTGGTTTCGTGGGTGGCTTGGTGTTGGTGAAAGACAAAGCCCGCAAGACACGTTTTCACGGCGATGACGGCGTCGGCATGATTTGTCGCGGCCATTGCTTCCAAAACGGGCTGATCATGCGTGCAGTCGGCGATCGGATGATCATTGCCCCTCCGTTGATCATGACGCGTGCTGATATCGACGAGATGATGCGCCTGATTTATCTGGCTTTGGACCTCACTCAGACCGAGTTGAAGGCCCGGGGATTGCTATAGCACTTCTATAATCTTTTTTGGTCTGAATTTTGCTTGAGTCAGGCTTGTAGTTCGTAGTCCCCCGAAACCATTTCTACGGAGATTTGCTCACCATGAATAAGTACCTTTGCACGTTTGCGCTCTCAGCGCTGGTCTTGGCCGCTTGCGGCAAAAAAGAAGAGGCGCCTGCAGCCGCAGCTGCGCCGGCAGCAGTTGCCAGCGCACCTGCAGCGCCAGCCAATGCCGAAGAGAAGGTACTGAACATCTACAACTGGCCTGACTACATTCCCGAAGGCATGATCGCCGCCTTCGAGAAAGAAACCGGCATCAAGGTCAACTACGACACGTTTGAAACCAACGAGGCTCTGCACGCCAAGCTGGTTGCTGGCAACACCGGTTACGACCTGGTGGTTCCCGGTACGGTGTTTGCCAAGCCGCAAATCGAAGGCGGCCTGCTGCAGCCTCTGGACAAAGCCAAGATCAAGAATCTGGCGAATCTGGATCCAGCATTGATGGCCACCATGACCAAGGCGGACCCTGAAAACAAGCATCTGGTCCCATGGGCATGGAGCTTCACCACAGTAGGCATCAACAAGACCAAGGTCGAAAAGGCTTTGGGTGGCATGCCCATGCCTGAAAACGCTTGGGACCTGGTGTTCAACCCCAAGTACACCGCCAAGTTGAAGTCCTGCGGTATCGCTTACCTCGACTCCCCGACTGAAATTCTGCCCGTGGCTCTGCACTACATCGGCAAGGACGCTTACTCCAACAGCAGTGACGACTACAAAGAAGCCTCAGCCATGTTGGCCAAGGTTCGCAAGGATGTCCGTTTGTTCAGTTCCACCATGATCGATGACATCGCTGGCGGTAAAGCGTGCGCAGCTATCGGTTGGGCAGGTGACATCAACATTGCAGCCGGTCGTGCCAAAGAAAACGGCTCCAAGGATGTGATCGAGGCCCTGTTGCCCAGCACTGGTGCTCTGATCTTCATTGACTCCATTGGTCTGACCAAGGACGCCAAGCACCCCAACAACGCGCACGCGTTCATTGACTTCTATCTGCGCCCAGACAACGCAGCGCTGATGACCAATGAAATGAACTACAACACCGGCAACAAGGCCGCTGTGGACAAGATCAAGCCTGAAATCGCCAGCAACAAGAGCATCTTTGTGGATGCTGACTACTTCGGCAAGATGATTCCTCCCAGCAGCTTCACCAACGAAGCGCGCGAGTCCATGGCTAACGCCTACAACGCATTCAAAAAAGGCAAGTAATTTCCTGATTTGAGTGCTCCCAAGGGCTGTTTGTACGCCGGTATGAACAGCCCTTTT
This sequence comes from Curvibacter sp. AEP1-3, assembly GCF_002163715.1. Taxonomy (GTDB): domain Bacteria; phylum Pseudomonadota; class Gammaproteobacteria; order Burkholderiales; family Burkholderiaceae_C; genus Allorhodoferax. Next base: position 763,608 of record NZ_CP015698.1, on the reverse strand, counting down.
TGCTTCTAGAGACATCATCAAAGGTCATCACATGGCAGTGCAACCCGACAAAATGGGATATCTGGTAACCGAAAAGCTGGTCAAGCGGTTTGACGAGGCAGTCGCCGTGGACGAGGTTTCACTGTCGATCGGGCAGGGCGAGATCTTTGCCTTGCTGGGCAGCTCGGGTTGTGGCAAATCCACTTTGCTGCGCATGTTGGCTGGCTTTGAGTCGCCGACCTCCGGCCGTATTTTGTTAGGTGGCCAGGACGTCGCCAAGCTGGCGCCGTATGACCGCCCCATCAATATGATGTTCCAGAGCTATGCGCTTTTCCCTCATCTGGACATTTGGGAAAACGTGGCATTCGGACTGAAGCGTGAAGGTCTGCCCAAAGACGAAATCAAGCAGCGTGTCGGTGAGATGCTGGATCTCGTGCAGCTGGGCGCCTATGCCAAACGCAAACCCCACCAATTGTCAGGCGGGCAACAGCAACGCGTTGCGCTGGCCCGAAGTTTGGCCAAACGCCCCAAGCTGCTGCTGCTGGATGAACCTTTGGGTGCTTTGGACAAAAAGCTGCGTGAGCAAACCCAGTTCGAGCTGGTGAACATCATTGAAAAGGTCGGCGTGACCTGTGTGATGGTGACTCACGACCAGGAGGAAGCCATGACGATGGCGAGCCGAATTGCGGTCATGAGCAAGGGCCGCGTGTTGCAGGTTGGCAGCCCCGAAGAGGTGTATGAGCACCCGGCCAACCGGTTCGTGGCGGACTTTATCGGGAACGTGAACATCTTCGAAGGCCGCCTCAGCGTGGATGAGGTAGACCGCTGTGCAGCGGTCACCGGTATCGGCGAAATTCAGGTAGGGCATGGCGTGAGCGGCACGCTCAATATGCCGGTCGGCATAGCAGTGCGACCCGAGAAGATCGAAATCAGCAAAATCCGGCCCGAAGCGGCGGTGAATGTGTTTACCGGCAAAGTCAAAGAGATTGCGTATTTCGGCTCTTACAACACCTACATCGTGGTGGCGACCGACGGCACCAAGGTGAAGATCACCGAGGCCAACACCTCCCGACAGGATTTGAGTGACATCACCTGGGAAGACAATGTGTTTTTCTGGTGGGGTGACCGCTCCGGCATCGTGCTGCGCGATTAAGGACTGCCATGGCCTCCACAAATCTATCGATGCCGGGTCGCCGTTTTGTGATCGGCGTGCCCTACGGTTGGCTGTTGATCTTTTTCCTGCTGCCTTTTTTGATCCTGCTCTACATCAGTTTTGTAGACATGGGCAACGACATCAACCCGTTCAAGCCGATCTGGGATGCGAGCACCGGTTTGCTCAAGTTGAAGTACGAAAACTATTGGTCCATCTTCCGCACCGGTGAAGGCGGCCCGCTGTTTCAGACCCTCTACATCGAAGCCTATCTGCGCTCCATCTGGTACGCCTTGTGCACTGCCGTTTTGTGTCTGCTAATCGGCTATCCCTTTGCCTATTTCATTGCCAGGTCCAAACCTAGCGTCCGGCCGGCATTGCTGATGATGGTGATGCTGCCGTTCTGGACTTCGTTTCTGCTGCGCGTCTATGCCTGGAAAGGGATTCTGGCGGACCAGGGCGTAATCAACCAGTTCATGATGGCCGTAGGTCTTACGTCTGAGCCTGTGCAAATGCTCTACACCAATGTGTCCATGCTGGTGGGCATGACTTATGTGTATTTGCCCTTCATGATTCTTCCCTTGTACGCCAACCTGGTGAAGATGGACTTCCGCTTGCTGGAGGCAGCATACGACTTGGGCACTTCGCCATTCAAGGCCTTCTGGCTGATTACGGTGCCATTGTCCAAAGCGGGCATCGTGGCGGGCTTCATGCTGGTGTTTATTCCATCCGTCGGTGAATTCGTCATTCCCTCCCTGTTGGGCGGACCCGAAAACATCATGATCGGCCGCGTTGTCTGGGACGAAATGTTCACCAGCAACAACTGGCCCCGGGCTAGCGCCTTGGCGGTTGTCATGATCGGACTGATTGTGGTGCCCTTGGCCTTTTATTACCGCTACACCGGCGAAGCCGCTGAAGCCAAGCATTGAGGTGAATCATGAAAGCCTGGTTTGAAAAGCACTTCGGCAAGGTCTGGTTGGCCTTGGTGTACGCCTTCCTCTACATGCCACTTTTGTTCATGGTGGTGTTCTCGTTCAACAGCACCCGTCAGGATGCCAACTTCACCGGTTTTTCGTTCAGGTGGTACGAGGCACTGACCAAAGACACCAAAATCGTGGAAGGCTTCTGGCTGTCAGTTCAAGTGGCCTTGGTTACAGGCGTGCTGTCTGCCGTGCTGGGTACCTTTGCGGCCTTTGTGCTGGTGCGCTACCGGCGCTTCCTTGGGCGTACTGCGTTTTCCGGCATGGTGAACGCGCCCTTGGTGATGCCAGAGGTGGTCATCGGCCTGTCCCTTCTGCTGCTCATGGTGGGTGCTCAAAACGTGTTCGGTTGGCCTGAACGCGGCATGTTCACCATCATTCTCGGGCACACCTTGTTGGGCATGGCGTACGGAATGGTCGTTGTGCAATCCCGTCTTTTGGAGATGAATCGCTCCATCGAAGAAGCCGCTATGGACTTGGGTGCCCGCCCGCATGAGGTGTTCTTCCTGATTACCTTGCCGAACATTGCGCAGGGCATCCTGGCTGCCTTTCTCTTGAGTTTCACGCTGTCGTTTGACGATGTGGTGATCTCGGAGTTTCTGTCAGGCCCTGGAGTGAATACCCTGCCGCAAGTCATTTTTGGCTACGCGCGCCGCGGTATCAATCCGACCATCTACGCAGCTGCCACTTTGCTCATTTTGACGGTGACCATTGTGATCATCAGCTACAGCGTTTGGGTTGCCCGTCAGACACGCAAACGCGAGCGTGAGATTGCCGCCGCTACCCGCGCGGGTACAGCCGCAATCCAACCGGCCTGAACGTCCGGCAATGCTACCTCTGCTATTGATTTCATAGCTCGTCGCGCTGGTGCGGCGGGCGCCATAGGCTGTTTTTATGCATAACTATCCCGCCCTCATCGCCGCGCTCAAAGCGCAAGGTATTCATTCGCTGTTGCCGCAGTTCACCGATATCCACGGTGTGGCCAAAGGCAAATTGGTCCCCGTGGAGAACTTGCGCGAATGGGTGGAGGTAGGCGCTGGATTTGCCGGTCCCAGTATCTGGGGTACGGGACTGCCGCGCTACGGGGCCCGCAGTGAGTATTACGGGCGTGTGTTGCCGGAAACCATACGGGCGCTGCCCTTTATGCCGGGCGTGGCGCATGCGGTCTGCGACGGATTTGCTGGTGGGGAGCCCCTGGAAACCTGCTCGCGCCAGTTGCTGCAAAAAGCGATTCAAAAGTTGAAAGATCGCGGTTGGACGCTGTGGGTAGGTATCGAGCCGGAATACTTTCTACTCAACAAGCGCGACGGCAGTTGGCAAGTGGCGGACGTGCGGGATAGTCTGGACAAGCCTTCTTACGATTTGAAGTCCATCCATCGCAATGCGGCTTACCTCGACGACATGCGCCAGACGCTCACCAGTCTGGGCTTTGAATTGCAGCAGATGGACCATGAAGATGCCACCGGTCAGTACGAGATCAACTATCGTTTTGACCACGCACTGGCCGCGGCAGATCGCTTCATGTTGTTCAAATTGGCAGCGCACGCTGTCGCCGAACGTCACGGCATGGTGTTTAGCTGTATGCCCAAACCGCTGGCTCAAGCGCCCGGCAGCGGGCTGCATTTCCATTTGAGCATCACGGATGCCGAAGGGGGGCCTGTGTTTTCAGATGAGTCCGGCAGCTTGGGTTTGAGCGGAGTAGGGCACGCATTTGCAGCTGGCCTATTGGCGCACGCGGATGCGTTGGCTGCCATTTGTGCTCCCACAGTGAACAGCTACAAGCGTTTAGCCAGTAGTGCCAGTGCGTCTGGTACTACGTGGTCGCCTGTGTGGAAGGCCTACGGAGATAACAACCGGACTTGTGTGGTGCGCACGGTGGCAGGTCGCATGGAATGGCGTTTGCCAGACCCGTCATGTAACGTGTACGCCGCTTTGGCCGGCACCTTGCTCGCGGGCCTCGATGGCGTAGACCGTGGCATGGTGCCACCTCAGCCTTGTGAGCAAGACCTCTATGCGGTAGCGGCAGCTGGTGAGGCCTTGCCTGCTCAACTGCCCCGGAGCTTGCAGGAGGCATTGGACGCTTTGGCAGCGGATGGTGATTTGACTGCGTCCATGGGGCAAGCTTTTGTGGACCAGTTTCTGGCTATCAAGCGTGCTGAGTGGGACGCTTTTCACCAGCAGGTCAGTGCGTGGGAGATGGAGCGTTACGCCGCGTTCTATTAATTTTTTACCAAGCGCTTTTTCATTTCGTATTGTGAATTAAGTGAGTCTGGATTTCGCGGCTGCCATATCGTATGGAGTTAATTGATTTTGCATTGAGAAATAAACTCCCTAAGTGCTTGATTTGATTGATGAAAATTTATGTCTTATATAAGACATAAGATTTAACATGTGTCTTATATAAGACTTAGAATTCAGTCATCGGCAAACGAAATTAGCCGAATCAATCAACCAACCTAGGAGTGTTCTCATGCCGCAATCCATCAAAGAGCAATTGAGCCGCGAACAACAAATCGCAGCCTTGGAAAAAGACTGGGCGACCAACCCCCGTTGGAAGCTGGTCAAGCGTGGTTACAGCGCCGCCGACGTCGTGCGACTGCGCGGTAGCCTGCAGCCTGAGTACACCCTGGCACAGCGCGGTGCTGAGAAGCTGTGGGAAAAAGTGAACGGCGGCGCCAAGAAGGGTTACGTCAACGCATTCGGTGCGATCTCTGCGGGCCAAGCCATGCAGCAAGCCAAGGCTGGCTTGGAAGCGGTGTACCTGTCCGGCTGGCAAGTGGCTGCAGACGGCAACACCTCTGAGACCATGTACCCCGACCAGTCGTTGTACGCCTACGACTCGGTGCCCACCATGGTTCGCCGTATCAACAACACGTTCAAGCGTGCTGACGAAATCCAATGGTCCCGCGGTATCAACCCGGGCGACAAAGAATTCATCGACTACTTCCTGCCCATCGTGGCTGACGCAGAAGCCGGCTTCGGCGGCGTGCTGAATGCGTTTGAATTGATGAAGAACATGATTCAAAGCGGCGCTGCAGGCGTTCACTTTGAAGACCAGTTGGCTGCAGTGAAGAAATGCGGCCACATGGGTGGCAAGGTTCTCGTTCCCACCCAGGAAGCTGTTGAAAAGCTGATCTCTGCGCGCTTTGCTGCTGACGTCATGGGCGTGCCCACCATCGTGCTGGCCCGTACCGATGCTGAAGCTGCCAACCTGATCACTTCCGATCACGACGCCAACGACAAGCCTTTCCTGACTGGCGAGCGCACCCAAGAAGGCTTCTACCGTGTCAAGAACGGTCTGGAACAAGCCATCAGCCGCGGTGTGGCATACGCACCTTATGCGGACTTGGTGTGGTGCGAAACTGGCGTGCCGGATATCGGCTTTGCCCGTGAGTTCGCCCAAGCTGTGCACGCTGCTTGCCCCGGCAAGCTGCTGTCCTACAACTGCTCGCCCTCCTTCAACTGGAAGAAGAACCTCAACGACAGCCAGATCGCATCCTTCCAGGAAGACCTGTCTGCGCTGGGTTACAAATACCAGTTCATCACCTTGGCAGGTATCCACATCAACTGGTTCAACACCTTCCAGTTCGCACACGCATACGCTCAGGGCGAAGGCATGAAGCACTACACCAACATGGTGCAGGAGCCCGAATTCGCAGCCCGCGAGAAGGGTTACACCTTCGTGTCCCACCAGCAGGAAGTCGGCGCGGGTTACTTCGACGACGTGACTACCGTGATCCAGGGCGGTTCCTCCTCTGTGAAGGCACTGACCGGTTCAACCGAAGAAGAGCAATTCCACTAAGCCAACCGCTGTGGAGTCAAGGCCGGGTCGCTCACAAGGCGCCCGGCCTTTTTTCATTAATGCAGACTGCGGTTAAAATACAGGTATCAACTTTGCATAAGAGCGAGAAAGGCAGTTTGGTTATGACACCGCGAACTACACCGGCAACATTCATCAGCGAATAAGGCCGTAGTCCGCGCGCCTTGTGCGCAGTCAGCTACCAAATTCATAGTAAAGCGCGGACCCCTCCGCGCTTTTTGCTTTTCAAGACCCTCTTTCCTCGAAATCACCATGATCCACATCACACTCCCTGACGGTTCCAAACGTGAATTCCCCGGCCCGGTTACCGTGGCCGCAGTGGCTGCCTCTATCGGTACCGGCTTGGCCAAAGCAGCTTTGGCCGGCAAGGTCCGAGCCGCAGGCGAACCCTCTGGTGCTGCAAAAGTGGTGGACACCAGTTTCCAGATGACCGCCGACAGTGCGCTGTCCATCATCACCGCCAAAGATGCCGATGGTTTGGAAGTCATTCGCCACTCCACGGCCCACTTGTTGGCCTATGCCGTCAAGGAGCTGTTTCCCGATGCGCAAGTGACCATCGGGCCCGTGATCGAGCACGGTTTCTTTTATGACTTTTCGTACAAGCGGCCCTTTACCCCTGAGGACTTGGTTGCTATCGAAAAGAAGATGACTGAGCTCGCCAGCAAGGATGAGCCGGTTGTGCGTCGCGTGTTGCCGCGTGATGAGGCGGTGGAATACTTCAAGAGTTTGGGCGAGCAATACAAGGCAGAAATCATTGCCAGCATTCCTGCGAATGAAGACGTGTCGCTGTACCGCGAAGGCAAGTTTGAAGATCTGTGCCGAGGCCCCCACGTGCCCAGCACCGGCAAACTCAAACATTTCAAGCTCATGAAAGTGGCAGGTGCCTACTGGCGTGGAGACCATCGCAATGAAATGCTGCAGCGCATTTACGGTACGGCTTGGGCCACCAAGGACGAATTGCAGCAGCACTTGACCATGCTCGAAGAAGCCGAAAAGCGTGACCACCGCAAGCTGGGTCGCGAACTCGATCTTTTCCACATCGACGAGCATTCACCTGGTACAGTCTTCTGGCACCCCAAGGGCTGGACACTCTGGCAAGGCGTCGAGCAGTACATGCGCAAGGTGTACCAGGACAACGGTTACCTCGAGGTCAAGGGCCCTCAAATTATTGACAAGAGCCTCTGGGAGAAAACCGGCCACTGGGACAAGTACCGCGAAAACATGTTCACCACCGAGAGTGAAAAGCGCGACTACGCCCTGAAGCCCATGAACTGCCCGGGCCACATCCTGATCTACAAGCAGGGCATCAAGAGCTACCGCGATCTGCCTTTACGCTTCGGCGAATTCGGCCAGTGCCACCGCAACGAGCCCTCAGGCGGACTGCACGGCATCATGCGCGTGCGTGCCTTTACGCAAGACGATGGTCACATCTTCTGTACTGAAGACCAGATTCAGGAGGAGGTGAAAGCCTTTACAACCTTGCTCCAGAAAGTCTACAAAGACTTCGGCTTCACCAACATCATCTACAAACTCTCCACCCGGCCCGAAAAGCGCATCGGCACCGAAGAGAGTTGGGACCGAGCAGAAAATGCCTTGGCTGAAGGTCTGCGTGCTTCAGGCTGCGATTTCGAATACTTGCCGGGCGAGGGTGCTTTCTACGGCCCCAAGATCGAATACACGCTCAAGGACGCATTGGGCCGTCCATGGCAGTGCGGCACGATTCAAGTGGATCCCAACTTGCCTGAGCGCCTGGATGCAGAATTTGTCGGGGAAGACGGTAGCCGCCATCGGCCCGTCATGCTGCACCGCGCGATCGTCGGCAGTCTGGAGCGCTTCATCGGCATCTTGATTGAAGAGAGCGCTGGTGCCTTGCCCGCATGGCTCGCTCCCGTGCAGGTAGCGGTGCTCAATATCACCGATGCACAGGCCGATTACGCCCGAAGCGTCGCTAAAACGCTGCAAAATCAAGGGCTTAGGGTTCATTTAGATCTGCGCAACGAGAAAATAACCTATAAAATACGGGAGCATTCGATGCAGAAGCTGCCTTATCTGGTTGTTATTGGTGACAAAGAGATGGCAGCAGGCGCTGTCGCAGTGCGTGCCCGGGGTGGTCAAGACCTCGGTGCAATGCCCCTGGAGTCGTTCATTGAGCGTATCACCTCGGACATTGCCAACAAATCATCCTGAGGTCTCCCCAAGGAAACACCGGTTTGACGGCGCGTGCTGTGCGGCAACCGCTACAGTTTTTGTAGCAGATATTGTGAAGGATTGAGCCATCGCTACTGAATTTCGTGACCGCCGCCAGCGCGAAGAACGTAAACACCGTTTGAACCGTGAAATCATGGCCCCTGAGGTTCGCCTCTCCGGCCCTGAAAACGAGCCTCTGGGTGTCGTCAGCCTGATGGAGGCCCTCCGCATGGCGGGTGACCTCGACGTTGACTTGGTTGAAATTGCCGCCACAGCCAACCCGCCCGTGTGCCGGTTGATGGACTACGGCAAGTTCAAGTACCAAGAGCAAAAGAAGGCAGCGGAAGCGAAGGCCAAGCAGACGGTCATTGAGATCAAGGAAATCAAGTTCCGTCCGGGTACCGATGACGGTGACTACAACATCAAGATGCGCAACATCAAGCGCTTCTTGGCGGATGGCGACAAGTGCAAGATCACTTTGCGTTTCCGCGGTCGTGAAATCACCCACCAGGAAATTGGTTTGGCCATGCTCCAGCGCATGCGCGACGAGTTGGGTGACACCATCATCGTTGAGCAGTTCCCCAAGCTGGAAGGCCGCCAGATGATCATGATGATTGCGCCGGGCCGTAAAAAGCCGGGTGGTGGCTCTCCAAAGCCTGCAGCGGAAGCTGCAGCGTAAGTATTCCGGGCAGGTCTGGTCACCTGCCAGGAGTCAGCAAGTCGCTGAAAAGTGACTTGCAAAAAGCAAACCCGGTAACGGGTTTTGCACAAGTGGCTCGGGGCCAACAAGGCTGGAAGTCGTTTTCCAGACGCCTCACGAGCACAAATGAAAAGGAGCATGAACATGCCCAAAATGAAGACCAAGAGCGCGGCGAAGAAACGCTTCCGCGTCCGTCCAGGTGGTACCGTTAAGCGCGGTCAAGCCTTCAAACGTCACATCTTGACCAAGAAGACCACTAAAAATAAACGCCACCTGCGCGGTTCCGCAGCTGTACATGAGACCAACATGGGTCACATGGCACAGATGCTGCCCGGTCGTGGTATTTAATTAACGACGTACAAGGAGTAATCACATGCCTCGCGTCAAACGTGGTGTAACGGCTCGCGCCCGCCATAAAAAAGTTCTGGCCCTTGCTAAGGGTTTCCGCGGTCGCCGCGGTAATGTCTTTCGTATCGCCAAAGAAGCGGTAATGAAGGCTGGGCAATATGCCTACCGTGACCGTCGTACCAAGAAACGTGTGTTCCGTCAGTTGTGGATTGCCCGTATCAACGCGGCAGCCCGTCAATGCGGTCTGACATACAGCCAGTTTGCCAATGGTCTGAAGAAAGCCAACATCGAGATCGACCGTAAGGTTCTGTCCGATATCGCTATCCACGACATGGCTGCTTTTGCTGGCATTGTGGAACAAGTGAAAGCCAAACTGGCTGCTTGAGTCCGCAGCAGAGTGCTATTGATTCAGTAGCACTCCGCGCACCAGAAACAAGGGCTAGCGCTTGAAAAAGCACTAGCCCTTTTTCATTGATCTGAATCGTCAAGTACCTATTTATGACCGAGTTGAACGACATCGTTGACACCGCCAAAGCTGCATTTTTGCAAGCTGACACGCCCGCTGATCTGGAGAATGCCAAAGCGCTTTTCTTGGGTAAAGCCGGCAAGATCACCGAGCTCATGAAGGGCATGGCCGCCCTCAGCGTGGAAGAGAAAAAATCCCGCGGTGCCGCCATCAACTTGGCCAAGCAGGCTATCGAGAGCGCGCTCACCGAGCGTCGCCAGGCATTGGCCGATGCCGAACTGCAAACCCAGCTCCAGGCAGAAGCGCTGGACGTCACATTGCCCGGTCGCCAGCGGGGGCAGGGCGGTTTGCACCCGGTTTCCTTGACGCTGGAGCGTATTGAAGCAATCTTTGGCTCCATGGGCTTTGAAGTGGCTCAAGGGCCCGAAATCGAATCCGATTGGTTCAACTTCACTGCCCTCAATACGCCCGAAGACCATCCAGCCCGTTCCATGCACGACACCTTCTATGTGGAAGGTGGCTCCGAGGCCGCGCCCAACCTGCTGCGCACCCATACCAGCCCTATGCAAATCCGCTATGCGGTGCAGCACGTCAAGGCACACCGTGCCGCTGCAGGTGCTCCTTCGGAAGGCCTCTATGCCGGTGAAATGCCGGAGATCCGCGTCATTGCCCCGGGGCGCACGTACCGCGTCGATAGCGATGCCACCCATTCCCCCATGTTCCACCAGTGCGAAGGCCTGTGGGTGGGTGAAAACGTAAGCTTCAAAGACCTGAAGTTCGTCTTTACCGATTTCTGCCGGACCTTTTTTGAGTCGGATGATCTGGTTTTGCGTTTCCGCCCCAGTTTCTTCCCGTTTACCGAGCCCAGCGCCGAAATCGACATTCAGTTCCAAACCGGCCCACTGGCAGGCCGCTGGCTCGAAGTCGCCGGTTCCGGTCAAGTGCACCCCAATGTGATCCGCAATATGGGCCTGGACCCTGAAAAGTTCATCGGCTTTGCCTTTGGCATGGGGCCGGATCGTTTGACCATGTTGCGTTATGGCGTGAACGACCTGCGCCTGTTCTTCGACGGTGATGTCCGCTTCCTGTCGCAATTCCAGTAATCCACAAGAACAACAACCTCGCCGGTCACGAACATGCAATTCTCAGAATCCTGGTTGCGCACTTTCTGCAACCCCACCATCTCTACCGACCAACTCGCCGAAACCTTGACTATGGCTGGTCTGGAGGTCGAAGAGCTGAAGCCTGTCGCTCCTCCCTTTACCCACATCGTGGTGGGTGAGATCAAGGAGGCCGAGCAACACCCCAATGCGGATCGCTTGCGCGTCTGCAAGGTCGATGTGGGCCAATCCGAGCTGCTCAACATCGTCTGTGGCGCCCCCAATGCACGCGTGGGTATCCGAATTCCATGCGCCTTGGTGGGTGCAGAGTTACCTCCGGGCGAGGATGGCAAGCCCTTCCTGATCAAAGTCGGCAAGCTCCGTGGCGTGGAAAGCCAAGGCATGTTGTGCTCCGCACGCGAGCTCAAGTTGTCTGAAGACCATGGCGGCCTGATGGAGCTGCCCCTGGACGCGCCTCTGGGCAAAAACATCCGTGAGTATCTGGATCTGGACGACACCCTGTTCACCCTCAAACTGACGCCCAACCTGGCGCATTGCTTGAGCGTGTATGGAGTAGCCCGTGAAGTGTCCGCCTTGACCGGCGCGCCTTTGGTAGCGCCCGAGTTCCCATCAGCCGCCGTCGCAATTCAGGACAAAGTGGCTGTCAAGATCAGCGCTCCAGACCTGTGTGGCCGTTTCTCCGGGCGCATCATCCGCAACGTCAATACCAAAGCCAAAACGCCTCAGTGGATGGTGGACCGACTGGCTCGTTGTGGCCAGCGCAGCGTCAGCCCCTTGGTAGACATTTCGAACTACGTGATGTTCGAGTTGGGTCGCCCTAGCCACATATTCGATCTTGAAAAAATCCATGGCGGACTCGATGTGCGCTGGGGTAAGCAGGGTGAGCAACTCAAGCTCCTCAACGGCAATACCGTGACTTTGGACGAAAAAGTGGGTGTCATTGCCGATGAGCAGCAGGTCGAATCTTTGGCCGGCATCATGGGCGGTGATGCCACCGCCGTGTCTGACGATACCCGCCACATCTATGTGGAAGCCGCCTTCTGGTGGCCCAAGTCCATCGCAGGCCGTTCGCGCCGCTTCAACTTTTCGACGGATGCCGGTCACCGTTTCGAGCGTGGCGTGGATCCGAAGCAGACGGTGGAACACATTGAGCGCATCACGCAGCTGATCATCGAGATCTGTGGTACCCCCGAAACCCAGTGTGGCCCTGTAGATGATTTGGTAGCCAATGTTCCTGCGGCTGCCCCCGTTTCTCTGCGTGTTGCGCGTGCAGTCAAGGTCATCGGTATGCCGCTGACCCAAGCTCAGTGTGCGGATGCACTGCGCCGCTTGAGTTTGCCGGTGCAGGAGTCTGAGGGTGTGATCACAGTAACCCCTCCGTCCTTCCGCTTCGATCTGCAGATCGAAGAAGACCTGATTGAAGAAGTCGCTCGCATGGTGGGCTACAACAACCTGCCGCATACACCGCCCCAAGCGCCCATCACGGCCAAGATTCGCCAAGAAGATCAGCGCAGTGCATTTGCTGTGCGCCGTTCACTTGCCGCGCTGGGCTACCAGGAAACCATCAACTTCAGTTTTGTGGAAGAGCGCTGGGAGCACGAGCTTGCCGGCAATCCAAACCCCATCAAACTGTTGAATCCGATTGCCAGCCAGATGAGCGTCATGCGTTCGTCCCTGATCGGATCCTTGCTGCAAGTGCTGCGCTTCAATCTGGCCCGCAAGGCGCCGCGTGTGCGGGTATTCGAGCTGGGGCGTGTGTTCCTGCGCAATGCCTCAATCAAGAGTACCGACTCCACGGTTGAAGGCTTTGACCAGCCCATGCGCGTATCCGGCCTGGCCAGTGGCGGTGCTGATGCATTGCAATGGGGCCGCAAAGAGCAGGGCGTAGACTTCTTTGACGTGAAGGGCGATGTCGAGGCCTTGCTCGCGCCCCTGAAGCCTGAGTTTGTACCCGGCCAGCATCCCGCATTGCACCCAGGCCGCACAGCAGAGATCAAACTCAACGGTCGCTCCGTCGGGTTCGTAGGCGAGTTGCACCCCAAGTGGCGCCAGTCCTATGAGCTGACTACCGCGCCCATCGTGTTTGAATTGGAACTGGATGCCGTCCTTGCACGCCAAGTGCCCGTCTTCCAGAGTGTCGCCAAGTTCCAAGCCGTACAGCGCGACGTGGCTGTGGTGGTGGGTGACCAGGTCACCCATGCCGACCTGGTGGCAGCAGTGCGCGCCGCACCAACGCAAGGGCTGCTGCGTGACGTCCAGCTATTCGACGTATACCGGCCTAAGGTAACTAAAGACGTTGAAGCCGCTGCCGGTAATGCCGACCGCAGCTTGGCATTGCGTCTGACCCTGAACAGTGACGAAGCTACGCTGACGGAAGAACAAATTGAATCTGCCATGAAAGCCGTGGTGGACCAGTTGGTGACGTCGGTGGGCGCCCGTCAGCGTGCGTAATGCTTGAACCGCAGAAGGGCGCAGTCATGGAATTTTCTGTTGAAAGTCTGGAAACCCCGGCATTGACCAAGGCGCAACTGTCCGATTTGCTGTTTGAGCAAATCGGACTGAACAAGCGCGAGTCAAAAGACATGATTGACGCGTTCTTTGACCTCATCGCGAGTAGCCTGGTCGATGGCACGGACGTGAAGATTTCCGGTTTCGGCAACTTTCAGATCCGCACCAAAGCCCCCCGTCCCGGTCGCAATCCGCGCACGGGGGAGGCTATTCCCATCCAAGCACGCAGAGTGGTGACCTTTCATGCCAGCCACAAGCTCAAAGAGCAAATTCAAGACGAAGGCAAGACCGAGTCGTGAACTAAAGCACAGCTGCTGATTTATTTGTAGCCGCTGTGTAAAGGAATCTTTGCGTACAGACAAAACTTAGAGTAACCTCTACGCTTTGTCTCGTACAGCATTGATTTCAATGGAGAAAACGCTTCCTCCCATCCCCGCCAAACGCTATTTCACCATCGGTGAGGTGGGCGATTTGTGTGGCGTCAAGCCGCACGTGCTACGTTATTGGGAGCAGGAATTCACGCAGCTGCGGCCGATGAAGCGCCGTGGCAACCGCCGCTACTACCAGCACCATGAAGTTCTGATGATCCGGAAAATCCGTGATCTTCTCTATGACCAAGGCTTCACCATCAGCGGTGCCCGCAACAAGATGCAGGAGTTGCTTCAGGCCGAGCGTGACAAGAAGCGCAATGGCGAAGTTCAGCTGGACGGTATGGAGGTTCTTGAGCTGGATGAGGTCGAGATCGATGACTTTGAAGACCTCACGGAATCCGCACCTGATGAGACTGCAGGCATTGAGATGCAGGCCATCAAAAGGGAATTGATGGATATTCGTGAACTTCTTCTGGCGCCAGCCTAAAGACACCTGAATATCTGGTTATAATTTGAGGCTCGATCGGTGTGTGGCGCAGCCTGGTAGCGCACTTGCATGGGGTGCAAGGGGTCGAAGGTTCGAATCCTTTCACACCGACCAATAAAATCAAGGACTTAGCGGCGAAAGCCTCTAAGTCCTTTCTCATTTCAGAGCCTCCGTGTCCGGCGCGTGTCCGGAATTTCGATTCAAGTCTTGTATGTCCGCAAAAGGCTGCAAAGTAGCAGGTGACATTGAGGGACCAGGGTGCAGGTAACAGGCGACTAGCTGATCTTGAATCCTTCGCTAATTTGACTGAGCCAGGGAAAACTCACGGTGACGGAATGAACTCAGAAATCGAAACGCTTGCCTCAATGCTTGAAGAAGCTGCTGACCTTCTGCGTGAATCCGGGTTTTTAGGTTTGGTCGAGTGGTTTGACATAGATGCCAAGTGAATTCGGTCGTTGGACTTTTTTTGAATCGAACATCTTCTTGCCGCATTCGGGGGGAGGGCGGGCAGCTTCAATGATGTCGTTATCCATTCACGCAACAGGGATGGCACTTCGGGGCCTGCTCTTTATGCCGAGAATGAAAGACTTGAGTCGCTTCGAACGGGTATCTATAGCTTGGCGAGCAAGTTGGCGCGTGAAAAGCCCATATAAATTTTTTCTGCAGCTCAAAAAGAAAATTGCTGTAGACAGCCGCTTTGGGCCAGATGCAAACGTTCACGAGCCTCAGCTAACTAGCGGGCACTATTAGAACAATCCGAACCGCTGATTAGCGACTTGCGGATGGCTGCAGATAATCACCACAACGGTCATACGGTCTGTAAAAGTGCATCCAACGGCGAATTCGTTCCACCGGCTGCAACCTTGAGCACATGGGTGTAGATCATGGTGGTGCTGACATCACTGTGGCCCAACAGCTCTTCCACGTTGCGGATGTCCGAGCCCGACTGCAACAGGTGCGTGGCAAAGCTGTGGCGCAGCGTGTGCACAGAGACTGGTTTGGCGATACCCGCCTGCGGCAGGGCCCGCTTGAGAGCCCGCTGTAGGCGCTCCTCATAAAGATGATGTCGCCACTCAATACCGCTTCGCGGATCGATTGACAGCGTGGGCGATGGAAGAACCCAATGCCATGGCCAAGTCTGGCCAGCCCGTGGGTATTTGGCCTCCAGTGCGTGGGGCAAGTGCACGCCTGGGCGCTGTGCCAGTCGATATGCCTCCCATATGGCGTGTGAACGTTTCAGTTGCGTGTGCAGCGGCTCGGCCAGCGTGCGAGGCAGCATGACCACACGGTCTTTTCCGCCTTTTCCCTCCCGCACAATGATGGTGTGGCGGGCAAAATCCACATCCTTAACCCGCAGACTCAAGCGCTCCATGAGTCGCATGCCACTTCCATACAGAAGCCGTGGCAGCAGTCCAACTTCACCATCGAGCACTGCCAGAAGTCTCTGTACCTCGGACACGGTCAACACACTGGGTATTCGCCGCTTGGGTACCAGACGACCGATCTCGCCAAGCCACGGAAGATCCTGACTCAATACCTCTTTGTAGAGAAACAGCAAAGCATTCAGCGCCTTTCTGTGGGTGTATATGGCAACTTTGCGCTCGTTGGCCAACATCATGAGGAAAGCTTCTACTTCGACCTTACCCATCTCACGCCGGTGGCGAAGCTTATGAAAGCGTATGAACCAACGCACCCTGTACACGTAGTTTTGCTCCGTCTGCAAGCTGTAGTGCAAGTAGCGCAAGCGCTCTCGCATCTGCCCCAGCAAGCGCGTGGACTGCGGTATACGCGGGGGCGGTGACATGCCGGGTTTGGCGGTGCCACAAGTGCTGTTCATGCATACAGAAGTGCGACTTGAGCCAATGAAATCAAGAGCCTCAAAGACATTGTTGGCCCGAAAAACGGAAGTGCTTGCTATGTTCAACCGCAGATTTGCAGACTCTCACGATTTGTTAATAGACAAGGATCTGGCCGTATACTGACAAAAAGAATAGAAGAAACAACCTCTTAGATGCAGCGAGGGAGGCGCAGACCATGAACATTCGGCCATGTTATTCCGCACTTTTGCGGTCTATATCAAGATAGGCCTCGCAAGGAAGAGTCCATGACAAAGCGACAACTGGCTTTCCTTCTAGCGGCGATTGCATTGATGCTGCATACCTTGTGTTTCGACTGGGCTTTCACACCATCTTTCTACCCGATGGGTAGTGAAGACCCACGTATCTTCTGGCAGGTCGACCTCTCCTCGTTCACGGGAAAGGAGGGGGCGTTGTACTTGTTATTCGATTGGTCCTACGGAGTCTTTCCAGGAATTAACCTTGTCTTCGTTCTAGCTGGTCTTTTGCTGCCCGCAGTTCTTGCCATGATCTCGGGCACCTACTTCTGGAACGACTACCAGCAATTCCTCAGTAGCAGAGAAAGCGGCAAGTTAATTGACAAAGAAGAGAACTCATGAACGGTTGTCCTTGCTCGGCGAGGCCTACCCCGTCCATCGAAAGGACTCGCCCCGGCAAGCCGGGTCAAGTCTCTCATGTCAAACGTTAGCCGTCTTCAGCAATCACCTATGGACATCGAAACAGTTCGCCGTATTGCTCTCGCAAGGCACTTGAACCAGCTAGCTGATTCGAGCCTTCGATCTAATAACGACCTACATTTGTTTGCTGCTGCGAATCTATTGCAGGATGCCGCTGAGGCCTTCTTAGTCGCCATAGCCGATCACGTCGGCGCCGCAATCGATCAGAACACCAAGTTCGATAAGTATTTTGTCCTGATCGATGAGCGAATTGCCCCTAAAGAACTTCCGTTCAAGTCGAAGCTTTTGCGTCTAAATAGGATTCGCGTTGATTCAAAACACTATGGCATTCAGCCTTCCCGGGATGAATGCGACAGGCTAGCAGTTTCTCTCCGCGAGTTCTTCGAGGAAGTCTCACTATCCGTTCTTGGTGTCGTCTTCTCCACAGTGAGTGCAATCGATTTACTCGAGGACGGTGATTCCAAGAACGCTTTGCTTGAGGCAAAGGCTGCTCTTGAGACAGGAAACCGCAGCGTATGTTCTATCGCGTGCCGAAAGGCCCTTTATCATGAGATTGAGTGGCGATACGACATAACAAAGTTCAAGGATGGCAAACCACTTGGGCTATTAGGTGGCTTCAGTGACTCCCCGTACTTTGCGAGAAATGCTGAGTACATACAACAGAACGTCCACAACCCGACTGATTTCATCGTCCTCGACCATAGCAAGCTTGATCAGGATTTATTGAAGGATGGCGTTGACCCTACGGCATATTGGAATCTGTGGCGTTTAACGCCGGAAATATATAAAACACCTGATGAACACTGGGTGGTCAAAGAAGACTTCGACAAGCTAGACGCCGAGTTTCTCGCCGACAAGATCGAGTACATCTTCTCAACAGCAGTAGATGTCGTTCTGGGGTTACACACGGCCCGTAAAGCGGTGAAGAGCCGAGGACATGGGCGCTACTTCCTCGAGTTGCGTAGGGCGGATGTACCCGTATTTGAGAATGCGGATAAGACATCGAAAGTTGTCGCAACCTCGCCTCCTGGTTTGATTCGCATTGACAGCGATTACCGTGTCCTTGGATTGAAGAGCGACGCAATGTACTGGCATGTCAGTCACATTGCCGATGGCTGTCATCTCTGGGGCTACATTCATGCTGACGATGTCAAAGACGGCTAACCTCTCTTTCCACCTGACCTGCGCGAAAAGCCGCGCAGGCCGGTGAATTCAAACGTTAGGCTGCACAAGGTAATGCCGCTCGATTCGTTGCGAAGTATCGGGACCAGGCGCAAGTGGCGCGAAGTCGCAGCGCAGCTCATGAGCGATGCGATGCACTTGCCTGGAAGCGTCGAAGACTTTGAGACTTACTGGATAGAAGCCGGACACCGAATTCGTGAGCAAGTTGCTAACGACACTCAAGTCTGTGAGTTGCTACGCAAGTTACTACCTCCATACAGCGGAAGCGAAATGACTCTCTACCGTGGCGAAAACCGAAGCCGATTCGCTCGCGGAAAAATTGGAATGAATTGGACAACCGAACCTAAGGTCGCTCGCATGTTCGCGAACGGTCTAAACGCAATTGATGGAGGTGGTGTGCTCCTGCGCGCACACTTTCCGAATAAAAAAATTATTGCTGGTCCCAATGCTCACAGCATATATCTTCAGGAAAATCAGTTCACGGTCGAGCCGCCGTCACTCGATGCAGTCGAGGAACTCGAATACTTTCCGTCCTAATCGGGGGCAAGCGATACGGGTGCGGCCTAACCCTTCGTTCAACCGTAGCGCCGACGGCAGGCAGCAGTCGCTCGATTAACTCAAACGCTGAACACGATTCCTGAGCAAGCAGAACGACGTCTTTTCACTTCGGGCTAATCCTGCTTTCGCTGTATTGCAGCCAGTTGAATGTCTGCTCACTGGCATCAAATTCGATGGCGCGGAAGTCGGCTTTGGGTCGACAGCCGCTAAGAGTCAAGAGCAGCAGTACAGTAAGTTCGTCTTCCGGCACTGACTCATGTGCCCTTTCTGTGCTTCGCGTCATCCGGTGCAGAAGCGGTAAATGTTTATTTGATGTGTAGAACGTGAAAGTAAAGTGTTCTGGCAAACGTTACTTGCCAAGAGCGCAAGCAGCCAGAAAAAGTAACAATAAGTGAGTAACGTGATGAACGAGACAGTTAGAGCTTTGAAACGAATTGCAGGCGCAGCCAGACGACAAGCCAGCGAGTCGAGCACCGCTCGTCGATTTGCGGGGCTGCATGAGGAACAAGCGCGGAGAGGCGTATATTTCGTCGAGCTCGCAGAGGCGGTCAACGCTCTCGGCCTTTCGAATCCTTTTGAGCGGTCAGCCCTTAGCGTTGAACCCACCCACCCGGTACCACCGTCGCGCCTAGACCGAGAATTCAAGAAACTGCTTCGAGCTACCGGCATTGGGGCGAGGCCTTCTGAACTTGGATTGTCACTAGTCTCACTTCCTATGCTAGCGGCCTTCGCGCCAAAGTCTGAGGCAGCGCGGATGCTGAACAGCGCGCAGTTTCGCGCCCCTTTGTACATCCTCGATAACCTGTACGGATTCGTTTTCCCTCGGCTAAGCGATGGGAGGTTCCACAACCACTGTCTTGCTATCGATTTCTGGGGGTCGAGGCTAGCCAAAATGCCCAAATTTTTAGCGGAAGACCTTTGGAAAATTCGAGCTGACACTCTACTGTCCGGTGGCGCGTTGTCGGGACGTTTGCTTTTCGAAAACCTCATTTCTTCGGAGGTGGACAGCATTAAGCGCAGTCAAGTTCCAGAGCTGGTAGTGCGATCAGAGTCACATCTTTTTGAAATAGTGACCGCACTCAAGGAGAGAGCTGCTGGAGCGAAAGATGTGCAGCTCTGGTTCAGGGGGCAACGCGCTGACCATAAGGTCCCCGACCGAAAATCACTCCTACCATTCGGCCTGACACCGTACTCGAACATCTCGGAGTCCAGCCTTGTGCCTTCGTTGTACAGACGCTTTGATGAGCACTTTGAGTCGTTTGATCTCTACGAACAATTTCTGCACGAGCTGACGGAGTGGGTAGATGCTGCTAGGCACATCATCCCCGACGACGCGTCTCTGTCCTCAAATTTCGTTCAGCGTAATCCGCATGCGTTGTCAGCGAGCGGTCTGACATCGTTCCAGCGTGGACTCGTCTTGCAGCAGTACGGCGCCCCCTCCACGTACCTAGACATAACCAGCGATCCAATGATCGCCACATGGTTTGCCACCCATAAATGCATTCAGGACGAGGTCGGTGTTCTCGACTTCTCATCCATGGAGTGGAGCGGCGATGACACGTCAAAATGGCCGACGATCTTTGTCTTGCCGTTGGTCGTTGGGGCGCACCCTTTCCTTGACCTTTCCTCGATCCTGCCTGGCGATGTAGCGCTTCGACCCAAGCGTCAATCCTGCGGCTTAATCGGCGGTGCGGGCAACCTTGCGCGAAACTATTGCGCTAGATATGTAGGTCTCAAGCTTCGTCTGCACCCACAGTTTCGAGTTCGCACACAGATACCTGCGGAACACTTGTTTCCTTCCGATGCGGAGGATCCTGCCATGCGGCACCTGCGTTCACTCGGCCTCGGCGCATTTGGCCGCCGCTTTCCGTTGACTAGCGTGTGCTCCAATTGACGGCTGAGCAACATCGAATTTCATAGTGGACTCTAAAAAGCGAGGAGGGTGTTAGACCATGGGCGCAGCCGCTCCCATAGTCGGTCGCATCGGCGAGTGATATCTGAGCACCTAGCGCAAGTTATCCGTTCCGGCCCCAGCTGTAGGCCTCCCTCCCTCGCTCGCACGCGACTGTGCAGGACCGACTGCTATTGGGCATCTGTTTCAGGGCACAGGTTGTCGGAACTAGTTCGAATTCCGCTTTGCTCTGAGGCAATTTAGGGCTTTTTGCTGTCGTCCGCGAACTAAGG
Source organism: Curvibacter sp. AEP1-3 (assembly GCF_002163715.1). GTDB lineage: Bacteria > Pseudomonadota > Gammaproteobacteria > Burkholderiales > Burkholderiaceae_C > Allorhodoferax. The sequence goes on along the minus strand of NZ_CP015698.1, from coordinate 743,034 downwards.
CCTTCCATCTGGCCACGTAAAAGTAGATGCCTATATTGGCAAGCGCACTGCGTCTCTACCGAGAGGAAGTTTTTCTTTCAGTGCTAGCTTTCGCCAAAGCAGCCTTTACCTGCGCGATGCTCAGCCATGTTCGCTTCGAGTGGACTACGCGATGACAGTTTGAGCACAGGAGAACCAGATCAGCCACTTTGGTTTTTTCTCCAGGCTCCATTGTGTGGACCGGCTTTGTATGGTGAACATCAATGATGTTGGCTCCGACCTCTCCATACCTCTTCGAGAAGTCGAAATTGCAAGCAGCACAAATTAGCCGTCCTTGCTGCTTCATCGCTTGAGATTTCGCCTCAGCCACGAGCCTTCTGTCCCGCTCTCTGTATCGATGCATGCGTGTGACTAACCGACCTTCTTCGGCCTCCACTATGCCGAGTTCATCAGGCCCTGCAAGCTCCTCATCGGCCTGATGTTCGGTGATTCCCTGTCTAATGTATCCAGCTACTTCTGCCAACCTCTTAGGGTCGCTAGCAAACCTATCCCAAACACGAGCTTCGTCTTGGTTACCACGGGTCAAACCCGATTTTCCCTCTGCCATGTAGAGCGGATCGAAGCGTCGGAAGTTCATTAACTTCATGTAGACACCGTTCATGTTCCGATAGGTTTCACCTGTTCTCTGGCCCAGCACAGCGCCTAGCTTGTTCAGCACCTCAGATAGATCCTTGATCTCTGGAGAGTCTTTTGCTGGCGGCGAAGCGCGTTGCCGTATGTAGAGGTCGAGTGCGAGGATCAACTCGTCCCTTGACCATATAGCGTTGCGGTTTGCCCTCTTTTCCTCGATCACTGTACTGGTCGGTTCTTGCGTAGTGAACAACATGGTCCACGCTTTAATCGCTTGCTCTTCGGTCCCGAGCGCCTCTTTCCAAATCAGGTGTGCTTGCCCGGGAAGTCGCTCTGTTTCCCTCAAGACGCAATCAAAATCCTGATCGGTCCACTTTTTGAGTTGAGCTGCTCGCTGCATCTCTTGAACCGGGAATGCCCACGTCCTGCGCTCTTGAGACCATGCCAATTCAAACGGCTGCTCTGCGGCGAGGCCCAGAGGAGGAAGTCCTGCCCGATAGCATGCGAAGTCGATGCGCGATTGCAAGTTGCCGTGTGCACGGCCGTGTCTTTGCATGTCGTTCAGACCAATAGCTGCTGCACCTTCCTCATTGGTAAATGTAGGGATGATTCCTTCGTTGTCCAGGGCAGCATTCTTCAACCAAGTGATGAACGCTGTGGTCCTGGTCTGCGTTTCGCTGCTGTCTTGTGCAGGGGGATTCGACAATTCGTTGGGTAGGCCAAGGGCACTTCGGGCATACCAGTTGGCCCGCTCACTAAACTCCGTCGGATGGTCTAAGACGATCTGCTCGTAGGAGATGTCACTTTGTTTGGCCTCTGCAAGCGTCCGAAACCCCTCTGAGGGACTGTTTCTGCAAACGGCAGCTTCCGCAGCCCCCTTTAGTCCACGGTTGCGTATCTGATCGAAAGTGCGTGTTGCATTGCTTGATTGAAGCTTTTTAAGCGCTACGTACTGACTAACGGCCAAAACAATCTTTTCTTCTGCAGGGGATAGGCTGGTTAGGTCAAGCCCTGTCTTTTGGGCCACCAATTCTCGTCCTAGTTCTACTGCGCGTTGGTCAAGCGCCAACTTGACTTCGGGCGTGAGCCGACCTCTCGCATCGGCATTCTTTCTAAATTCTTGATGCTCCTGCCAGTCTCGCAACCCAGCAATCGTTCGAGCAATTTTTTCGTCCATGAGCCCCTCACTCTCAGTATTCAAAACAAGTCGACACAAATGCAAGGACTAATTATGAATACACCGTATCCGGCCAGCGAATGAGTCAGCCTCCGAGACCGCTATATGGCGAAGGGGACTGAGAAGCTTTGAAGCTGAGAAAGGATTTTGGCGTTAAACGCTGAGGAGAATTTGATTGAGAAATATCATCAACGTCCTTCGTGAATATGTGCATTTGATGACCTGAGGAGTGCTATCGGCTGGGAAAGGCTCCAGGCAGAAAATCCACACCAGTTCTACGCACCAATTCGGCATAACTGATAGGTTTGGAGCCGCGTGTCTCATTGCTATTGGCATGCCAATAGGCCCATGCTATGTTTCGCTCTTCGTCGTAAACAAGCTTGAAAAGGTAGGTAGGGACGGCTACTTGTCCAGGTCCAATTGTTTGGAAACTCTCGAACACTGGCCCTGTGATTACGTAAACGTTTCCGCGCGATCTTGCAACGTAATGGCGGGTTGCCTTCTCGACACTGTTTGCCCAGGCGCCTCCATTGTGTTTGATTGCTTGTGGGACCATATTGGCTAAAGAGAAACTTTGGGCCATTGCCGAGGGAGTCGGCATGTCTCCTGCTGGTGCCATATGTCCACGTGACCAGCCACTGTGCTTGTAATCGTCCAGTGTGGCTCTTTCCTCTTTAGGCAGACGTCCTTCTTCATAAAACTTGTCGAAGCGTTTTTCATCAGCGTCTGCAATTGACTCGCGATCAAGTTTTTGCGCGACATATACGGGAGTCTTGCTCACGCCTGAATGCAGAATCGCAAAGGCGTCGAAGCACAATGCGCGCAACTTCGGTTGAGGCTTGACGACTGGTGGCTTTGATTTCGCAAAGAACTGGGGACACTTTGAAAAATCTGTAGAGGGTTGTGCAAATGATGTTTGGATCAGGCACAACGTTGCTAGGGTTAGAGTGTGTTTGACTAACATAAAGGACAGCATTGTCCGCGACACTTGTGAACCAAAGCTCCAACTTGTAAATTTGACAATCACCCGGAAATGGAAAGTCGTCCAATCGTTCTGCTAAGAACCAAAGATGCGATGCACCGGTACTCGATTCCTTGACTGATTAGCGCATTGCAGCACCTGAATAGACTCCCAAAAACTGATTAAGATTCCCAAAAATCAATATCAAGGGAGTGAAAATGGCGCGACGCAAGAAGTCCACGGGTGCTGATGTTTTTTTTGATCTGACATCCAAGATCCCATGGTGGCTGAGCCTGGCCATTGCCGCAGGTGGCTACTTTGTGCTGCACAAGATCGCAACGACGCCTGCGGCCCCTATCGTTCCCGGAAAGATGCCTGATGTCATGTCGGAGATTTTCCTAAAAGGTCTTGCAACCGGCGGTCAATACATAGTTCCCATTCTGTTTGTCGGTGTAGCAATCGCTTCTCTGGTTCGCTCAACGTTAACTAAAAGTACAGACAAGCCAGAGAGCTTCCAGCAGGCGATACCAACAGCTGTTCGTAAAGCATCGATGCCTTCGATAGCCTGTCCTGAATGTGGAGGTGCCATGGTCCATCACAGTGCCAAGCGCGGCGCCAATGCCGGCAATATGTTTTGGGGGTGTGCAAGTTATCCCCGCTGCAAAGGCACTCGCGCTCTCCAGTGACAAGCGCTAAGGCTTTCCCGGTTCAGGAGTGGCGCTCCACAGCAGCTGGCAGGTTGTTTACGGGTGCTTCGGACTGGAGACTGCGAATCGCCGGCGAACAGTTCGAGCTTAAGGTTGCAGGCACCGTAGTTCGGGACTCAATTCGAGCGTTGGAGAGCCTAAGGGTCAAGCCCGGTTGGTTCTGGTCAAGCATAGAGCTGCCGGACCCAGCTGGTGAGGTCCTGTCACTTGGTGGCATCTCGAACGGCGAGGGAAGGAGGCTGCAGTCTGTCTTGAACGCAGCGATTGCTCAGTTAAGGCGCAGTGAGCGTATTGCAGCTGTCCTCAAGGATTTCCAAGGCAGTATGGCGCCTGTCCTTGAATGGGCTTCGGCGTGCACCAAGGCATTGAGGACGCAGCTCAAGATGCGTGGCTGGATCACCAGAGAGGTATTGCAAGTTCAATTGCATGCCAAGCCAAGCATCTCCAAAGACATCCTCGAAACCCCGGAGGTGATGGTGCATCTCCGTAAAGAACCTGCAATCATCCAAGAAGCGATTCAGCTGTGGCAAGACGATCTGTATGCCTACGGTAAGCGCTTGAACCAGCAGCATCAAGCTAATCAGCTCGAGTCACAAGCTGACTTCTTCCAAAGGGTAGAAAAGTCACCCTTGACTCAAGAGCAAGTGCAAGCGGTCATCAACTTTGACAATCGAGTGTTGTTGGTGGCTTCCGCAGGTTCCGGAAAAACCTCCACCATGGTGGCCAAGGCAGGGTATGCCTTGCACAACGGCTACTTCTTGCCGGAGCAAATGCTCTTACTGTCCTTCAACAACGATGCTGCCAAAGAACTGTCTCAGCGCATCAAAGCCAGGCTTCAGCCCTTGGGTCTGCCGGCTGAGCGCGTCGTTGCAAAAACGTTTCACGCTTTCGGGCTCGATGTCATTGGTCAGGCAACAGGTAAGAAGCCCTCACTAGCGCCTTGGCTGGAAGGTGGTCAAGACCTTGAGCATTTGCTGAAACTGATTGATGAGCGCAAGGACGCGGATATCGTCTTCCGTACCCAGTGGGATCTCTTTCGGATAGTGCTGGGCCAAGACCTTCCCAAGTTCGGCAAGGAGATGGAGTTTCCAGATGGTTGGAATGCTCAAACCAAAGAAGAAGGCTTCTGGACGCTCAATAACGAGGTTGTCAAAAGCCGCGGTGAACAGTTGATTGCCAACTGGCTGTTCTACAACGGGGTGAAATATGTCTACGAGGCAGCCTATGAGGTGGAGACAGCAGATGCTCAACATCGGCAGTACCGCCCGGACTTCTACCTCACAGATGCCAACGCCTATCTAGAGCATTGGGCTTTGGATGACAACGGTGAGCCTCCGCCAGAGTTTGCAGGCTACAAGGAAGGCATGGTCTGGAAGAAGCAGCTCCACGCCCAACATGGGACTACCTTGTTGGAAACCACCATGGCGGACCTTTGGTCTGGTCAAGCCTTCCGATATCTAGAGATGGAGCTCACAAAGTTGGGGCTAGTTCTGGATCCCAACCCTGAACGTCCCGCTCCAGGACGCAAACCGATTGAAAATCCCCGACTTGCCAGAACTTTTCGCTCATTCCTTACCCATGCCAAAAGCAATCGTCTGAGTATTCAAGACTTGCGCAAGCGTTTGGAGAGCGGAGTGGTGGGTGTATTCCGCTTCCGACACAAGCTGTTCCTGGACCTGTACGAAAGGATCTCAACCCTTTGGGAAAACGAGCTCCAATCCTCCGGCTGCATTGACTTTGAGGACATGCTCAACCTGGCTGCCGACTGTGTGGAGCAGGGGAGATGGGACAGCCCTTACCAATTGGTCATGGTCGATGAGTTTCAGGATGCCAGCCAAGCTCGATCGCGCCTCGTAGCGTCTTTAGTACGTGGTCCTCACAAGCACCTGTTTGCAGTGGGAGATGACTGGCAGAGCATTAACCGTTTTGCCGGTGCTGACCTGTCAGTCATGACGAACTTCGAGACACGCTTTGGTCCCACAGTGACCATGAAGCTGGAAATAACCTTCCGTTGCCCTCAGTCTCTGTGCGACATCAGTAGTGCCTTTGTGCGGAAGAACCCCAAACAACTTGCCAAAGTGGTTCGCTCTCAACAACCTGCTCTCAAGGATCCGGTGAAGATTGTTCGGGTTACAGATGAACACGGAATCAGATCTGTCATTGCGAAGCGGATAGAGGAAATTGCGAGCACGGATCCCAAAGGTAAGAAGCACAAGATCTTGGTACTGGGGCGCTACAAGAAAGAAAGCGTCTACCTTCCCGCCAATGTTGATACCAGTCGTATTGATCTGGAGTTCATAACTGTGCATTCCTCCAAAGGGCTGGAGGCGGATCACATCATTCTTCCCCGAGTGACATCCGAGACCCTTGGTTTCCCCAGCAAGGTGGCTGACGATCCTGTGCTGCAACTTGCCATGCCATCGGGCGATGATTTCCAGTACGCGGAGGAGAGGAGGCTGTTTTATGTGGCGCTCACGCGTGCACGTCAGACAGTCACGCTGGTCACTATCGAACGCAAAGAGTCTCTTTTCATCGCGGAGCTCGTGAGAGAGCAGGGCATCTCTATCGAAGACCAAGTTCGCAATCAGGTTGCCAGTGAGATGTGTCCTCGATGCGGAGATGGATTCCTCACACAGAGGAAGGGCAAGTACGGACACTTCATCGCATGCACCAAGTATCCAAGGTGCGACTTCACGCGGAACATCACACGAGGCTTACGCCACTAGTGACTTGGCTGTGACTGGTCGATGATTCGAACGGATCATGTCTAACCGGACCCAGTCGACCCGCTTCTGACAAAGTTGAAGCTACGACACCTTAAAAGCTTTAGCTCCTCGAAATCAATGTGTCGCTCAGCCTCCGCCAGTTCCTTCAAAAAATGCCGCGCTAAGTGGCTTCATCAGTATTTCTTTAAGGTTAACATTACGTGAATAAAACCGAATTTTTTGATTTTGTATTTGGCTTATGGCCAATCGCGTGTTCCGGCAAAAATCAGCAATAAGTGGCGAAAGACCGCTTGTTCAACTTTTCTTCAGGGTGGTGTGGGATGGGGCTTTTTCGTAAGCTTTTAGAGTGGCTGTCGCCAAAGCCCAAACATTTGAAGCGTAAGTGGGACCCCCATACGAATCCCATTGATATTCGCTCTATCGAGAAAGACCTCAAACTTCGTGAAGAAGGCGCCAGACTTGGTGCTGCAGGCATCCCACTTCCTTCAGACGCACACTTATGCGGCCCGGAAACTAAGGCGCTGCTGGCTATAGAGCAGGCTCGCACAGACTACGTTGAGTGGGGACAACTCCGCCTCAAGTCACTCAATGGTGAGCTAACCCGACTGGATGTCAGTCCTTCTATTCATGCTGGGGAAGATAGTGCCAATGAGTTTGAGCGACTTGCCAGTGTTCGTATTTCTGCCAATGCCCCAGAAATCAGACGCTTGGAGTCAATAGCCAGTTCTCGAAGAGAAGCCTTTGAACGCTTTCGAGAAGCCAACCAACGGCATGAGCTACCTCACTATCCACAAGGGTGGCACAAGGCGTTGCGATATGTCGTTGCGCTTGCCCTTATTGCGGTTGAGGCGGTAGCCAACTCACAGTTCTTTGCGCAGGGGTTGTCAGGCGGACTGCTGCAGGGTTTTGTTCAGGCATTGGTTGCTGCTGCGCTCAACGTTGCCGTCTCTTTCGCTGCAGGTCACCTTCTCGTGAAGTATGTGCATCATGTGAAGCCGGTCAAGGTGGTCTTAGGTGTCATCTCCATTGTTGTGCTTTTGTGTTTCATTCTCGGTCTAGGGCTTTTGGTTGCGCATTACCGTGAAGCGCTGGTACTTGGACTAGAAAATGCTGAGTCAGCAGCATTAGAAGCATTTCTGATCGCTCCGTTCCGACTCACCGAAGTGTCCTCCATGGTGTTGCTCCTGGTAAGCGTCGGTTTCGCGTTAGTGGCGGTGTTTGATGGTTACAAACTAGATGACAGCTACCCCGGATATGGGAAAGAACATCGTAAGTTGCTAGAGGCGGAGGAGGCTTACTCTGGAGGGCTTGATAGTCTTCAGGATATGTTGGAAGAGCTGAAGACAGCCCAGCTTGAAAAAGTCGACTTTGCGCTTGCACATTCTGAGACCGCCATTGTGAGCATCAAGAATGTGATTTCGGACAAGGATCGTTGCCGGGACGATTTGAGCAACATGATTGCAGACTCCCCCTCTATGTTGAGCGCACTGCTTGCAGAGTTCAGGACCGAGAACATGACGACGCGGCAACTAAATGGACATGCGACTCCAAATAGCTTCAGCTCTCAACCTGCGCTCCATGAGCTGCGTGTACCCAATTTTGATACGACAGCCGATCTTGAAAGTTTGGCTAAACAAGAAGCATTGCTCATGGAATTTCGATTGAAGGCACCGCAAATTCGGGCGCATATTCAGTCTGGCTTTACCGCGCATTTCAATTCCCTTCGAACACTCTCTAGCCATTTCGAAGCAGAGAACAATGGCACTGCGCTGGCTTCTTGAAATCTGATCACAGAGTCCGGAAAATCTGAGAAATGACTCAATGAACTACCGCATACGCCAATCAAAAAAAGGACCCTCGGCCGGAACGATCATCGGTATCGCGTTCGGTTCGTTGCTCATCATTGGTGCCATAGTCGCAGGGATCTATAGCGTCGTCTTTCGCGAAAAGCCTGCAGATCGGCTGACGCTTTGCCCAGCATCTGGCCCTTTGGGCCACGTGATAGTGCTTGTGGACAAGTCTGATCCGATGGGCTTCACACAACGCAAGGACTTCGAAGTTCTCTATCGAGATATTGTTACAACATTGGTGCCCAAACATCATCTGTTGTCGGTGTACGCGCTTGCTGACGACTTCAAGGCGACTTCTGAGCCACTCTTGGAGCTGTGCAATCCAGGCGATGGGAGTGATGTAAGTCAGCTCAACGGCAATCCAGCGATGGTGAAAAAAGCATTTGATTCGAAGTATCTCCGTCCTATGGTTGACCTGTCAGACCAGCTATTGACAGACAAACCTGGGAAAGCTTCCCCTATTTTGGAAATGGTACAGCTCGTAGGCATTACCGGATTCAATAAGCGTGCAGTTGCTGGAGAGCATCGTTTGATCATCATTTCTGACATGGTTCAAAACAGTCCACAGTTGAACATGTACAAAGGTGTTCCCACGTATGCAACTTTTGCAGGCACTCCATATGGGCAGAAGACTTTGGCCGATTTGAAGGGAGCAAAAGTCGAAATACGAATGCTGCTGAACACTCCCGCGGTGCAAGGGGAGGGCCTGCTTAATTTCTGGCGTCAGTACATCAAACAAAGTGGTGGAAGCGTAGTCGCCTACGAACCAATTAAGGGATAACGACAGACGTTGTTTTCTCCTGCTCTCTCGCAATTCACATTCAGGATATTTACCGTGTTGCAAGCATTACCCACGATCCGTGTCCAACGGCTATTTGCGTTGGCTGTGGCGCTAAAGATTGCCTTTGCAGTTACTGGCTACTTAGTGGGTGACCCACTTTGGCTTGGTATGGCCGCACCCATGGCAGTCATGGTTTTGTACATGTATGTCGGTTACTACAAACGTGAGAGTGATGTATCGGAAGATAAGTTTGCCGATAGCTGTTATTACATCGGATTTATCTTCACCATCGTGTCCATCATCATGTGTTTGATCGATGTACCCAAACTTTCGCCCGGTCGAGGCATGTACGAAATTGCCATGCGCTTCGGAACTGCGATGGTCAGCACGGTCTTGGGAATGATCGTTCGTGTCTATCTCGTGAGCTTCCGCAAAGATTCAGCAGATGCGATCAAAGATGTTGAAGCATCTCTTCTTGAGTCCACTCGAGCTTTCACATTGCAAATGCAGGACACGGTGAAGAATCTTCAGATGTTTCAGCATGACGTGATTGATGCATCGAAAGCCTCTGTTGCCGGAGTGCAATTGCAGGTGGAGGCATTGGGGCGCAACTTCGCGGAAAGTCTCGATCAGTTCTACAAGCAAGTTGCTCAAAACAACCAAAATGCCTCCGAGGAAATGTTGCTTGAGGTGAAACGTGCTACTGCAAATCTTGCCGAGGCTGTGACGACTTATTCCGGGGGTATGCAAGGTCATTTGCGATCTATAGAAACTCAGATTAATCAGTTCACAAACTCAGTCACAGCTCGCCTGGAGAGCACCACATTTCCGGATGATTATTTTGTTGAGCAGATGCAACTTCCACTCAACAGCTTGAAGAACGAAGCTCTTGAGCTGGCTGGCAGCGTGCGTGGTGTTTCAGAGCAAGTTGTCGAGTCTTCTGTATCTATCTCTGAGACGCTGAAAGCGTTTCATACAAAGACCAGAAAAGCACAAGATGCGATGGGAACTGTCCTGGCACTCACTGAGCAACAAGCCTCTGTACTTCGAAACTCCGAGATCCAAAGTTCTGTTCTTGCGGAATTGACAATGCGCTTAGAAGACCTAGGTGCATCACTTAGAGCCTCGGTCGAAAAGATCAATAGCAACAGTGATCTCACAGGTGTTGTAGCACAGCTATCCGCGCAGACGGGAGATTTACAGGCAGAAGTAGGGGATCGGATACTCGCGCTTGCTGATCTGATGGAGAAGCAAGCAGACGCGACAAATACTGCAGCTCGTCGGCACGATGCTCAATTCGAGACGTCTCGCCAAGAGACTCTCGCTGTTATGACTTCCGTGGAAAGGAATTCTCTTGAAACTGCAAACTCTAGCAGGGGCATTGCAGCAGCATTGGAGGACATCGCTTCGAAAACCGACAAGAGCATACAAGTCAATTCCGACTTGTTAAATCTGACGCGTAATGCGGTAGACGACGCAATCAAAGTTGCTCAAAGAGCGTTGGATTTAGCGAAGTCGGTTAAAGACCCGGACATGTCTGCCCGGTCTGGTTCCGCGCCTGCATCAAATGCAAATGCAGCGTTTAACAACTCAGAGTCTATTGGTATGAATCCGTCAAAAGCGCCGGACGGGGAGAACACTCAATTTACAAGTGCGTGATTGGTTTGATTGTTGTTTCCATTGTGCATTCAGCAACTAGGTCATTTAACTCTGACTTTCTCGATGACTTGAGGTAATCCTTTGGCTAGTAAAAATGATCAGGTCTTTCCTGTCTCGCTCAGTGAGATTGCATTCATTTTGATTTTTGTACTCATGCTTTTGCTTGGTTTCATGATCATGCAAGAGCGTAAAGATAAGGACGATGCACTTAGCGAGCTTGCGAACGCGAGGCACGCTGAGGATGCTGTGGCGATTACTGAGGTTATGAATCGTGCACAGGAAAAGCTCCAGAATGCTCTGATCGAGCGGGGTGTAAATAACCCTGCCGAAGTTGTGCAGGCACTTGTGAATGCTGGAGAGGAATCTGCCAAACATAAGAGAATTCAGCAGGAATCTCTGGATCTGACCAAGAAGTTAGTGGCATTAGAGGAGCTTCGATCGCAGATTGAAGAGGCTGGCCAGGATAAAGCAGACAAAGTAACTCGTGAGCGCGTTGAGTCTGCGCTTGAGCTCCAACAGCAAATTGAAGCGCTGGTAAGTGAATCCAACCATTCAGAAAATGGGAAGTCGCAGACCTCGGATACGAAGCAGCTCGCTTTGGATCGTGTCAAAGAAGCTATAGACGCGTCTAGAGAATTGCGTGATCAGGCCAAGAAGAAGCTCAACATAGAAGTCAAGCCAGGAGGCGTGGTGAATTTGGTGCGTGACGTCGTAGAGGGGGCGCGCATAGCTGCGGCAATGACTACTGGTAAATCGTCTCTCGCAACATTGAACGCTGAGAACGACAAACTTAAGACGCAAGTTGCTTTTTATGAAAAGCGGGACAAATTGCGCGGTTTGGACCATCCACCGTGCTGGATGGACAAAGAATCGAAAATTGAATACATCTTCAATGTCCAGACTACACCAGGTGGTTTTGTAGTGACTCCTGGGTGGCCTTCAAACAGGGAAAACGACGCTCGTGCAACCGACGGGTTCGCTGCCTTGATGGATGGCAAAGGGACGCCTTTGAGCGCGAGTCAGTTCCAGCTGGGCGCCAAACCATATCTCGATTACGGTAAGCGGCAAACTCCCGAGTGCCGGCACTTTGTGTTTCTGTCATCTTCAATTACTGAGGCTGATCGTCGAGACAATGCTCGTCGTTTAGTGAACTCATTTTTTTATGTTCTTGAGAGACGCGCCGCTACATCTCAACAGTGAGATTTCATGCTGATCACGAGCTAAGCGCACTAAAGTTTCGGCCGATGCACATCAAGGGTCTTCCGATACTCAAAAAAAGTAAACGACATACGGGTCAGCTATGCATTCGTTGCTGAAACGCCGCTGCTTTTCTCTGGCTATTGAGGTCTTTTTTGTTTCAAGAAAATGCGGAAGAACTGGTGTCTATGTTTCCTGCGCTGATCAATAGCTAGTTGGTGACGGATAGATTTTGACAATTTGTCGCACTTACTAGCTTGTGTTTGTGCCAAACCCACTAGTAAAAAAATTGGTACGCCACGCACGACATGTTTTCATGCACGGGACCAGCGGGCCGTTTCTTACAGCTTTATTTTTGCGAGTTTGGCTGTAGCCTTTTCGCACAACTGATGTTGTGCGAAAAGGCCAATTGCGTAATGGTTTGAATGGGCTCAAGCCTTTTTAGCGTTCATGTGATTCCCGTTGAACAAGTGTTCACCTGTTTTGGACTCTAGCTTTGCTGATAACGAATTTGTAACGCCAGTGTGTTTCTTCTGGGTACTCGATACGTCGTCTGTGGGATAAAACTCTTCTTGAACATTCCTCGCTTCTTCGGTTGACTCTTCAAACTCCCCCGCTGCAAAGCCCAAGCGAGCTGCCTCATCTAAACTTTGCTGGTCGATACCAGCAGCCTCGCGCGCTTCATACGCCTGTTTTGCCTCAGTCACGGCATCCAGCAAAGTCATCCCTGTCCTAATTGTGAGATCCACGTAGTAGATTGGCGCCCTGTGTGACTGGGTCGTAGATTTGCCTCGCAACTTGAGTTCCATGGGAAGCATTGCCAGATGTCCACCCGAGATCGCATGGAAGTACTTCAACCGTGCCGTCAAGGTCCGAATGGAGTTATGGCCTGTGGTTCGGAAGATGAAGGAACCCAGTTCGTCCTCTTCTCCAATCAACACATTGAGTCGTCCATAAGGTTTACAGAGTCCCCTCTGACCTAAGTGGCAGCCGTCAGGTCCTGGACATGGGAGTTCTTGGATTCCTTCAGCCGTAGATCTATTGCAAGTTTCACCGTTGCCCACACACATAGGCCTCCCAGTCTGGCGATCAAAGTAGTGATAGCTGGCTCGTAGGTTTAAGTCCGGATCATTGAACATCACACGCACCGGGATAGAGCGCAGTTTGTTATTGGCGTTGCCGTCTTTACGCAGGCTTTGGTTCAGCGGGTGCAGCATCCAGCCGTCTTTAGTCTGGACCTGGGTGGTGATGGTGAACTCGTCGTCTTTTTCAGGAAGTCGACGTCCGTTTTTCTCCACCACTTTACCGATGGAGATGCGTCCCACGATGGGGGGCGTAATGGCCATTCCTTTGAGCATGATGTGCTTTCCTTTTCATTGAACAAAAAAATTAGCCTCACGCCGGTTTTCCCGGGGTGAGGCTTATGGGGTTGAAGTAAAGAATTTGCTGCTGGCTTTGGTTTGCTGTAAGGCTCCATCAGCTCTTAGCCAAATTGACCAGAAATCGCCTGCTGCCGGCCTTGGGGATGGCATAGGCTTCTTGGTACTCAGGATGGTCAGTCAGAAGTTTGGATAAGTTGAACTCCACCCCGTCCTTGCTGCGTCTCCAAGTAACCTCGCCGGTTTCAAACACCGCTTTGGACGCATCCCCCATCCGTTGCTGGATTCGTTGCTTGAGCAGCGCTTCCTGCTTGGTATGGATATCCAAGGTTTGGCGTACTGCCACCAAGTCAGAGAAGGCGGCGGACATCTCCATATCCTGGCTGAAGTCCACGATAGATCCGACATCGTTGGGATACAGACGCCGAAGCGCCTGATCCGCAGAGTCAGAGCCATCCACTGGTGGGGCTATATCCGACTGGACATAGCCCCAGAACACCTCCTCCAGCTGGATCAGACGATCAATCAACAGGTCGTCCCGCTTGATGCGGTGGATCTGAAGTTCCTGACCTCCGATCAGGACAGCGACGTCGGCTGCCCGTTTGCCGGTGACTGCAAGCTGGTGTTGTACCTGCAGAGCCACGTAATCCGGGACACCGTCTTTCCAGAGACGGGCACCGTGTACACCGGCTGTTTTGCACTCCAGGATCTGGACTTCGGGCACACCCAACACCTCTCGGTCGAGGTTGGCCAGCAACCAGGGGTGGTCTGGGTGCTGCAGGACAGCGTTGACCTTGCGGACACGGTTGCCGGTGCGCTTTGCATAGGACGCAGCAACAATGGGCTCCAGCAGAGTGCCCCAGTACATCGGGGTGGAGTCATCATTGACGTCGATGGGAGCAAAGAGGTCATCACGACCGGTTTTCTCCATCCAGAGGGCGAGTTGAGATTTGTAGGGATTCAGGCCTACTGCAGCAGCTGCATCGGAGCTGCCAATCCCGTTTCGGCGAACCGAGAGCCAGTCTTCTCGCCTGAGGTCATTGGTCTTCACCAGCTTGAGTGCTGGGCGTGGCCGGGCTTCCCGGTCCACTGCGATAGCTTTGGACATGGGTTTCCTTTCAATTGTGAATATGGATGAGGCTTTGAACTGAGGTCAGGCCACCAGCTGCATGGCGTGGTCTAGGGCACGTGCTTTGAGGGCAGCACCCTGACCAAACCAAGCGGAATCCAGGCGGTAGTCCGTGCTGCGTGCACGGCGTTCGTGGTCTACGTATTCGGTGACCGCATTGAGCAGTCCCCAAGCGGTCCCGGCAGCAGAGTCCATGTCTGAGCCCTTACCTGCACCGTCGTACAACTCTTGCACACGCTTCAATGCCCGCTCGTTGACCAAGCCTCCTTTGGTGTTGGCGGGCTGGTCGGTATGGCACAGGACATTGAGGAAGTAGTTCAGAGACTCGTGCGACTTCACTTTGCGCTCGGAGAGGGTTTTCATACGGTACATGAAGCCATCCCAGTGCGATACGGCAATGCCCAATTGCTTTTTGACGGCTTGGCCATCGAACGTGGTGCTGTGGGGGACTTTGACCGCGCTGTTCGCACCATTGAGCGCAACGGTCAGGGTGTTATTGCACACGACGCGAATAGAAGTCAATGTTGCGGTGGTGGCAAGGGTGCCATCGCAGCTGGTGGCTAGGAGGATGTAGCCGTTGACCTTGTCTTTTCCATTGAGCGTGCTTTCTTTGCCGGTCTTAGCCAAGGCCCAGAATTTCTTGCCGGCCTTCAAAACACCTGCCGTTTCGAGCTCGAAGCCGGAGATTTCTGTCAGGTCACGGTAGAACTCCAGCACTTCGCGGGGCTGCACTACCTGGTAGCGGTCGGAGACCACGGACAGCGGGGCTTTAGTGTCGCTGCGGTAGAGAACCTTTTGATCATCGAAACTCATGATGGAGCCAAGTGATCCTGCTTGTTCTGTCATGTAGCGGACTGGACTGGAACAGATCTGCCAGTCCATGCCAGCTTCTTTGGCCCATACATCGATGGACTGTTTGGGCGGGAGTGCGTTGCCCAGAGAATGCCAGGGGGTTTGGCCAATGTAAGCCATGGTTTGAACTTGATGTGCCATGAGTGGCTCCTTGAAGTGGTTTTGTTGGATAAGGGAGAAAAAGAGAAATGAGGGCAGCGACCTAGTGCGTTTCCCCGAAGACGTGTTCGCAATGCAGGCATTCGTAGTTTTCGAGGACACGTTCGTCCAGGACACCACCCAGCTTTGCACCGGCGACACCTACGGTTACTGCGCCAATCAAGCCTCCCAGGAGAGCGCCTGCGATACAGCCGATGGCAGACCCGGTGGGACCCACGATCAAACCGACGGTCATTCCGACGCGACCACCAGTAAGAGCACCACTGACACCAGTGAGTCCACCAGCGACGGTGCCGACTGCACCACCGGTACGGCGACCGACATTGCGTTGACGGATCAAGGTAGATCCGCATTGAGGACATGAAATAGACATGGAAAGGCTTTCGTGATGAGTTGAAAAACAGACAGCCACACATCTCCCTGCCATCCGGTAAGGGACAGGCATGGAGATGGACGGCACAAAACTCAGAGCTATCCAACGAGGTGTTGGATAGCTCTGAGTGGACTACAGCGAGGGATTGGGTAGGTCAGATCGACAGAACGTGGATCAGGGTTTCAGGCGAAAAATGAAGACTGCGTTGGGCGCGGTGCTAATGACCGAAAAAGAAGCAACTTGGATCAATCCACCTGCCGTAGGTCAAGTGAAGTATGTATGCCCAAAAGCTTTTAAGAAGGGGGTTAGCTCTGCAAAGTACAAAGTGCAAAGCGCTGAAACTACACGTACCGGCCGCAAGCTTGAAGGGCCCGAAATCGGTAAAAGTGAGGCGCTCGCCTGATAGACTGACATTACAAAAACAGTTTCAGTTCAAGGGCGGTTATGTACGTTTTTCGAGCAAAAGGCATCCATCGTTGTGGAGCCTTTTCGGCTGCAGTGGATCGTGATTTTCTAAATCATTCAGGCTCTATCCAATACCGTCAGCAAATGAAGCCCCTGATTGGGAGCACTTTCACACTGAGCGAGGCTGTTTGAAATGGACATTCGTTTAATTGAAAAAGCGGGTGTACCCAGATCTGAAATAGAAGCTCATCAACGTATTGAGAAGGCTTTCAACAGCAGTGCGTTTTCAAAAGGATGGCGAGGTTATGCGTCATTCAAACTTAACCGCGGTGGGCCGGGGGCGGGTGACGACGATTTCGATTTGATTCTTGTCACACACACGCACATCGTCGTCGTCGAACTCAAGAACTGGCGTGGCAAGAAATTGGAGTCCAGAGGAGGAAGCTGGTTCGTGGACGGAGAACCCCGTGGCCGATCACCAGTTCCTCTTGTTGGTCTCAAAGCGAAGAGGTTGGCGAGTGCACTTCAAACTCGAGTTGGGCCCACCAAAACGCCTTTCATCTATTCGTTTGTAGTACTTTCTGAGTCGTTGAGCGAGCTGGACCTTGATGCGAGCGAAGCAAATTCAGTCCTCTACTTGAACGATTTGCTTTCATGGGCTTCAGAGCGTGATTACAAAAGAGTGCTCGCTCGGTCAACACGTATCAATCCGCTGTCGTACCTTAACGATTACGATCTTTTCTTCGTAGGTCAGC
Source organism: Curvibacter sp. AEP1-3 (assembly GCF_002163715.1). Lineage (GTDB taxonomy): Bacteria > Pseudomonadota > Gammaproteobacteria > Burkholderiales > Burkholderiaceae_C > Allorhodoferax. The sequence continues at coordinate 726,315 of NZ_CP015698.1, read as the reverse complement.
GCGGTCGTCCTGCCGGCTTTGCTATTCATGGGTTCAAGCCAGAAAACCAGCCACTTTGGGTGCACCCCAACAAGCTGTACTCGGAATTTCGAGCGAAAGAAAAAGTAGATCCAGACAAACTCGCCCTTTTCCGGCAATGGGACTTTTCTGTTCTAGGAACTGCACTCATCGGCGAAGGGGACAGAGGGTTTATTGGTTTACGCGAACAACGGGTATACGAGCACGTAGAGCCAAGAAATGAAGAGCTGTCTCGCTCCTTGTTGCGCCCGATTACACGCAGGTCAGAAGCTGACGTAACGAGCGATTTTTCTGAACTTTATGTTCTTCCTCCAAAGATCACCCGCCTCAGCGAGTTCGTGAACGCAACGCTTCTGAAGTTAACGCCTACAGAGCGGATTGTGTTGGTCAAGGCCTTGCTTCAGCGATTTGCCGACTTGCATGATTTAAACGTCGCTCATCGAGACATTGGTGCCCACTGCGTTTGGGTCGAGCGGCCTGCCAAGGTCATCATCTCGGGCTTTTCTGCTGCCTACTACCCCTCAACACAAACGGTCGGAACATTCAGGAACAAGGTCAAAGTAGAGCGTTCTAATTTGCCAGAGGATATTGGCTTAAGCAAAGAAGTCACCCCATATCACCGGGACGTATATGCACTAGGAGTGCTTTCGCATTTGATCTTGTTTGGTGAGCGTCCGCCTAAAGTAAGTGACGTGTTCACCTGGGAGCGTCGAGCAACGGATCCCTACGAGGGTAGGTTTGATGAAATTCTGACAAGAGCGCTTAGTGTTCAGCCCCAGGATCGTTATGAAAACGCCCGTCACATGCTGGATGCGATGAATAGTGCATCTTCGAATGAACGCGTGCAGCTTCTTGAACTGTCCCTCTTCGATGCACATAAGGCTAAAAGTAGGGCGAGAGACTATCCTGAAGACGAGAGCCCACTGAAGGATGATGATGACCTTCTCTCATACGTTAGTAGCGTCGATGGTCAAAGAGTATTGGTTAAGGAATGGCACGGCGTTGAGCCAGACCTAAAGAAGCCAGATCTTGCCATCCGCTTGCTGTCTTTCCTGGAGAGAGCTCGCAATCTAAGAGCTGCTGGTCTCAAAGGGCTTCCTGAGATTCGCGACTATGGTTTAAGTCGGCGTAGTCTATTGGTCGTTTTGAACTGGGTTGACGGAGTCACCTTGACCGAGTGGATGAAGTCTGACCGAGACCTCTCATCCAAATTGGAGGTTGCTCAAAGTTTGGTTCGCACCCTCTCGCGTATGCACGATTTTGAATGGCCTCATGGAGATCTGAAGCCGGACAACATTGTCATTCGCCCGGATGGGCAACCAGTCTTTGTGGACGTACTCGACTTTCGCCGGGATGGCGAGGAGATTTACAGTACAGCATACTTGCCGCCTGATTACAAAGGTTTATCACCGCTTGCCCGTGATCGGTACGCGATTGCAGCGGTCATAAAAGAATTTCTCGTGGATAGCTGCAGCACGACTGAGCGTAGTGGGCTTTCTCATGTATGCGAGGAAGTTCAACGGCTTATCGACGATAGAACTGTATCGGCCTTGGAGCCACTTCAAGCTGCATTAGATGGAAAATCGAATGTTGCCAGTGCGGTTGATACTGAGCCCTACCGAGTCTCTGTGAGGAATCTCGCGACCACCGGAGTTCAGCCCGGAGACATGGTTTCTGACAATGGGTATTTCTATCTCACCCAAGAAAACTCCCGTAGAACGCCAGGTGCAAAGTTGATGCACTTAACGGGTGCCGGCGCGCGATTGAGCTTAGAGTGGGATAGCTCAAAGGGGCAGTGCACTTGGGTAGCTGTAAAGCGAATTGACCTGACACAACTCATATGGGCTCAGGACAGGTGTCTTGGTCGTATTGCAGTACGCATTTCTCTTGTTGATGGCCCGAGAGGGGAGGCGTCGGAGCTTGAGCCCTCACTGGCGCAGTGGGCAACAGAATTCAGCGATGAATCTGTTGGCAAATCTGATGATGTTTTCATTCCCCCCGATGGGCCAGATGAGCAAGACCCTTTAGTTGTGACGCACATACAGCTACGAGACGAATCAATCACCAGTTACCGTGAGCGCGAAAATTCTGAAAAAGTTTCTGTACCAAAAGCAACAGCCATCGATGTAAAGCAGTTGTGGGAGGGACTTCTCAGCGCAGAAGAGGATGCACTTCCTATTGCGACTGTTACCGGGGAGGCCATGAGGAGCCCTCAACGGTCCCATCAGATATTGGTCCCCTGCGTTATCGAGGGGAGAGGTTTTGATCCAGACGCAGACGACCACACTTGGGTCGAACGCAGGGCCGCAGATGGTCTATGGCGTCGTTGCGGGGAACTTGAGCTGAGGGATACCTCTCTGGGGCGGAACGCAGAGCTAGCGATTGAGCGCTGGAACGCAAAGCCCCTCCAGCCTGGCGACAAGCTTCGCTTGAGAAGCAACATGGAGAGTGCTTCCCTCAATCGGCGGGCAAACGCGGTAGAGCGCATAGTAGATGGACGTGCCGTCATTTCAAACTTGATGGACTACTTGCAAACGGATGCGGAGCAACCTCTTCCAATGGTCTTTGACGGACCTGAGGACTCGTCGCTTGAGGCGTACTCGCAAGGTGCAAAGAGGCTCAATACAAGCCAGCGGGTCGCCTTTCAGAAAGCGCTTCAAAATGGCCCAATTAGTCTGTTGCAAGGCCCACCAGGCACCGGAAAGACCTGGTTTATCGCGTCGCTTCTTCATTACTTGGTAACGAAGGAAGGTGCTCGGCGCGTGTTGGTTGTTAGCCAAGCACATGAAGCGGTCAACAACGCGTTGGAAAAAGCGCTTGAACTTTTTGAGGCGAAGGGGATTGCCTTTGATGCAGTGCGCTTAGGGCATGAGTCTGTAGTCTCTGAGCCTATTCGCCATTTGCACTCAGCGTCTATCGAGCAGGTTTACCGCGAGAGTTTCAAAGCTGAGTACAAAGATCGAGTAGTCAGGTTGGCTAGTGAAATGGGGTTGATGCCAGAGTTTTCAGCGGCTGCCGTAAAGTTGCACTTGGGAGTTGGTCGACTCATTGAGCAGATTAGCTTACTTGAGCTGGAGGCACTGGGCCAAGTACCAACGTCAGATTCGAAAGAACCTGACGAGCTTCTGGAAGCGGGTACTCATCGTATACGTCAGCTCACAGAGACCGTGAGAGATATCTGTCAACGGGATTATCAGTTTGAGGTTGGGGACATTCCACTTGGCGAAGCGTTGGAGCACCTGTTTGACAGCCTCGCTAAACAGCACGAAGTTCAGTCCCCGCAAGCGCTTGAGCGGCTGCGAAAGCTTCTGAAACTATCTGATGATTGGTTGAAAACCCTTGGCGAGCCTGCGGCGAACTTTATTGAGTTCCTTGCTAAGTCCAGAACGGTTGTGGCGGGGACTCTTGTGGGTATTGGTCGAAGAGCCGCCGGTGTCATACAGAACATGTACGACTGGGTGATCATTGATGAGGCTGGTAGAGCAGCTCCGAGTGAAGTGGCTGTTGCGATGCAGACGGGGCGACGAATTCTTCTGGTGGGAGATCACAAGCAGCTACCTCCCACGTTTGACCAGGAGGTGCGAGATGCCGTTTCTAAAAATCTTGGTTACGGAAGTGAATCTCCCGCCTTTGTTAGTGACTTCGAGAGACTTTTTGACTCCAAGTACGGAAAGTCAGTCGGCGCATCTCTCACCGAGCAGTACCGTATGGCTCCGGCCATTGGTGAGTTGGTGTCAGACGTGTTCTATCAAAAAGACCTTCATACAGGGCGTCCTGCGTCATGGCTGGACACCAGTCTCTTGCCTGCCAAGCTGAAGCATGAGGTCTCTTGGGTAGATACCAGCACTCTGGGCAAAGCCGCTCTCGAAAATTCATCGCCAGATCGGGTCGACTGCTGGAATGAGACGGAAGCTCAGGTCGTGATGGGCGTGTTGAAGGCGCTGATACAGCGCAACGGACTGATAAAGGCGTTGCATGAGGGGTTGCAGTCGGGGGATCCGATTATTGGTGTGATCTGCATGTACTCGAAGCAACGGGAAATCATCAATCGATTGAAAAACGAAGCTCGTTGGATCCCCCAAGAAGTTCGACGGCTTATCAAGGTTGACACCGTTGACAGCTATCAGGGAAAAGAGAATCGAATCATTATTTTGTCTACGGTCAGAAACAATCCCAACATGCAGCCCGGATTCCTGCGTAGTCCCAATCGGATCAACGTTGCCATGTCCCGCGCCATGGAGCGTTTGATCATCGTAGGGGCTACGCCCATGTGGCGTGGTCGAAATGAGGGACTGCCTTTGGGTCAAGTCTTAAAGAAGGTGGAGTCACTGGCTGTAGCTGGTCGATCTGAAGTAGTAAAGGCACAGGAGTTCAAGGTATGAACCCAGATTGCATAGAGTTCAACCGGGTTACTTTCGCACTGCCCACACAAGCCTTCAAAATCACCGCTTACATCTCTGCCGAGGAGCGTCTACCGGCTGTTACTGAATTCGTTCTAAGGTTGTTGCACACCTGCGGGCGTGTTTCCTTGATCGGCCTTCGTGATTACTTTGGGTTTTCAGACGCTGAAGCCCTGTCTGTGATTGAGTCCATGGAGCGAATGGGTCAAATCAAGTTGGATGAAGATTACTTGGCACTTAGCGACGAATTTGCTGCACGGTTTGAAGCTTCGCCTGACGAATGTCCTTGGGTCGCCAAATTGAAGAAGCGGACCGATACGGTTTCATTTGATCTTCTTGCTTTTACCAATCTTCGGCGTACCCAAAGTATCTTTCCGACAGACAACTGGATCAAACTCAATCCAAGTGCAGATGTCGTTGGTGGCAGTGTTGATCGAGCCAAGCGCGCATATCGGGAAAACTTCACTGAAATTGAAAGAGAACATGCCCGCAATCGAGGTCAGGAGCGCGAACGCTCATATGGTGTGCACTCCATCGAAAACGTTCATGCCAATCGACCGAGCTTCATCCCCATCACTGTAGGTTTTGGTGTTGATAGGAAAGGGAGGCTTGTAACCGTTCTCCCAGAGGAGTTTGAATCCGGGGCAAATTTTTCCCTTGTGACCGAGTTTCGTGACCGAATCAACGAGGAGCTAGAGCGATCTCCAGCAACTGATAACGCCTTTGTTGAAACGTTCTTGGATAAGTTTCAGCTTGATTTTTTGAGGAAATATGTAATCGGGAATAACCTAGATATCAGAGCGTTTGCCCAGGATATGGCCCATGGGTTGTCTTCTTCGTCCGGTGTTTATCCGCTTTTTGGAAGTCTGGGATCAAAAACAAATCGTGAGTTCATTGCTCTGCAAATCAACGAGGCTCGTAAGGGTGGGAAAAGGGTGCCGAAACATCTCAGCTCGTTGATGTGGCAGGCACCAAACTATGAGTTTTGGGGGAGGGGAGAAGAGTTTAAAGCGGCGGTGGAGATCTTCACCAAGGCCCTGAAGTCAGGCGGGAGTGGTGATGACTTGCACGTTATGGACTACGCACAGGAACGTCAAGAGGTGTCCGTACGTTCCAAATACGCAAACACGGGGCTCGTTGAGTTGCACCTTGCTCAGCCTGATATTCTGAGCGCAGCCACTTGGACGGAATCGCTTGAGCTAATGCTTTATCCTGGTCAATTTACTGTTGCAATGATCCACGCGCAACTCGAAAACTGCCCCGGCGTACGGTACTCATTTGGAGTGCTATCGACCAAGGGTGCACATTTGAGGCTTGTTCACCAGCTTCTCTTGGAGCGAGGTAGGGAGCAAAGGTATGGGGGGCGATGGCCACCAAAAAAACCGGCCGCCCCGATTAAGCAAGCTAAATCGTTGGCTGATGCCTGCACCTTTTTGGCTTTCTCTGATTGGGGTTAGGTCCAATGACCTCGGCCATTTTCGCTCGGGTAGGCTTTTCTAGGGCTCGGATTTGATCCCTGATTTTTCAACAGCGCAGGTCTGTCCTCAGCCAATCAAGTAATTCAATAGAACAGCTATCAATGGATCACTCAACACACAACAAAATCGTTTCGTTCATCTGGTCAATCGCTGACGACTGCCTTCGTGATGTCTTCGTTCGCGGCAAGTACCGCGATGTCATCCTGCCCATGTTCGTCCTGCGCCGTCTGGACTGCCTGTTGGAACCGTCCAAAGACACGGTGCTTGAAGAGGTGCGTTTCCAGCGTGAAGACGCAGACATGGCCGACCTCGACCCCCACGGGCTGCGCGAAGCTTCAGGCTACGTGTTCTACAACACTTCCAAGTTCACCCTCAAGTCGCTGCTGGGAAATCCGTCGCAGCTCGAAGCCAACCTCAAGAACTACCTTGATGGCTTTTCGGACAACGTTAAAGAGATCGTCGATAAGTTCGACCTGCGCAACCAGATTCGCAAGATGGCGCAGTCGGACGTGTTGCATGACGTCATCGAGAAGTTTGTATCTGAGGAAATCAACCTCAGCCCAGACGACCGCAAGGGGCCAGATGGCCGCACACAGCCAGGTCTGTCAAACCTCGGCATGGGCTACGTCTTCGAGGAACTGATCCGCAAGTTCAACGAAGAAAACAACGAAGAGGCCGGGGAGCACTTCACGCCGCGTGAGGTTATCAACCTCATGACCAATCTCGTATTCATCCCGGTGAAGGATCAGCTACCCAACCCGCTGACGATCTACGACCCGGCGTGCGGTAGCGGCGGCATGCTGACCGAGTCGCAAGACTTCGTGACAGATGCCGAAGGCGAGATCAAGGCCAAGGTGGGCGTGTTCTTGTACGGCAAAGAGATCAACCCCGAGACCTACGCCATCTGCAAATCCGACATGATGATTAAGGGCAACGACCCTGAGAACATCAAGTTTGGCTCGACGCTGGCAACCAACGACTTCTCAGGCACGCGCTTCGACTTCATGTTGAGCAACCCACCGTATGGCAAGTCTTGGAAGGGTGACCAGAAAGGAATCATTGAGGGCAAAGAGGTTCTTGACCATCGCTTTCAGGTCAATCTTTCGGACTACACCGGCGAGTCATTCGACTTCTATCCCGCCATTCCGCGCTCTTCAGACGGCCAGTTGCTGTTCTTGATGGAGATGGTAGACAAAATGAAACGGCGCTCAGACCTGAGCGACAAGAACGCCACTCGCTTTTCTGGCTCGCGCATTGCATCTGTCCACAACGGTTCGGCCTTGTTCACTGGCGATGCAGGCGGCGGCGAAAGCAACATCCGCCGCCACATCATCGAGAGCGACTACCTCGAAGCCATCATCCAATTGCCGAATAACCTGTTCTACAACACCGGCATCACCACCTATGTGTGGCTGCTGTCCAACCACAAGGCAGAAAAACGGCAAGGCAAGGTGCAGTTGATTGACGCATCCAACCTGTACCAGAAGCTGCGTAAGAACCTTGGCGAGAAGAACTGCGAATTCACCGCCGAGCATATCCAGCAGATCACCCAGCTTTATCTGGACCTTGCCGACGAAGGCGTATCGAAGGTATTCGACAACCGGGACTTCGGCTATTACAAGGTCACAGTAGAGCGCCCTTTGCGTCTGGCGGCACAGTTCAGCCCTGAACTCATTGCCACCCTGCGCTTCACACCAGGCATGCAAGAAATCATGGAATGGGTCTATGGCAAATACGGCGACGAGGTCTATGCCGACCTCAAGTCACATGCCGAAGCCATTGAGAACCATCTTGAGCGCGAAGAAATCACCCTGTCGCCCAAGAACCGCAAAGAGCTACTGGCAAAGACCACGTGGCTGGCCCAGCGCGACATCATGCTGGCCGCACAACAGATTGCCGCCAAGGTGGGGCCAGACCAATACCTCGACTTCAACCTGTTTGAAACCATGGTGGACGAAGCTTGCTCAGCCTTGAAGTTGAAGCTTTCCACACCAGAGCGCAAGCAGGTTTTGAACGCAGTGAGCTGGCGCGACCCACGGGCTGCCAAAGTTATCAAGAAGCAGCACAAGCTGAGCGGTTCTAAACTTAAAGACCTGCTCTCGGAATTGCAGACTACGGCCGAGCGGCTGGGTGACTATGGTTATTGGCCCAGCACCAAGGCAGGCGAATTCGTCGAGTACGAACCCGACAGCGAATTGCGCGACACCGAGAACGTGCCCTTAGCCAAGAGCAAGACGCCCAGTGCCTCCAGCGTCATCCATGAATACTTCATCAGAGAGGTGCGCCCCTACGTTGACGAGGCGTGGATTGCGCTCGATAAGACAGTGATTGGCTATGAAATCAGCTTCAATAAGTACTTCTATCAGCACAAGCCACTGCGCAGCCTCGAAGAAGTAACGTCGGAAATCCTGGCGCTAGAAGCTGAAACCGATGGCCTATTGAAACAACTTGTCAGCTTTGTCGGGGGCGTGAAGTGATACTGCGCTACGAAAGCTACAAGTCAAGTGGCATTCCTTGGATAGGTGACATTCCGTCGCACTGGGTAATAAAAAAGAACAAATTTCTCATTACCGAGCGCAAAGCCTTAGTGGGGAAAGATGCGCCCAAATTCAAGCTCCTTTCATTGACGCTACAAGGGGTGATCCTCCGCGACATGGAGAACCCGAAAGGGAAGTTTCCAGCTGAATTCGACACGTATAAGCAAGTAACTCCCAACGACTTAATTTTTTGCCTTTTCGACGTAGAAGAAACTCCTAGAACAGTTGGTCTTGCCAAACACTACGGGATGATCACGGGGGCATATACCGTCACTCAGTGCAATCAACATGTTTCTAGCGCCTACTACTACTACTACTATCTCTCGTTGGACGAAGGGAAGCAGCTGCGCTCGCTTTATACCGGTCTGCGGAATGTAATTTCTCGAGACGCATTCTTTAATCTCGCAATTCCATTCCCGCCACGGGAAGAACAAGACAGTATTGTTACTTTCCTTGACCAGAAAATACGCGAGATAGACGCGGCGATAGCGAAAAAAGAGAGACTGATTGAATTGCTGCATGAGCAGAAGGAAATTCTGATAACAACAGCGGTGACCCAAGGTTTGAATTCTCGGGCACCAATGAAAATCTGCGAGATTGTCGGAATTCCTGAGATACCGGCTCATTGGCAGGTGGTTTCAAACCGAAGAATTTTTAGAGAAAAGGCTAAAAAATATCGAGGTGAAAGCCTGCCACCATTGTCGCTATCCCAAAAATCTGGCCTTATCCCAACAGATGAAATGGAAGAAAGATCGCTTAAGACATCCTCCTTTGAACATTTCAGAATATGTCGAAAAGATGATTTAGTTCTGAATAGATTCAAGGCGCACCTAGGGGTTTTCTTTGCTGCAAAGCAGGATGGTGTCATTACCTTTCATTACGGCATCTACACACCGGGACCAAATGTTTCATCAAAGTACTTTGAGCTTCTTTTCCATACTCGTTCTTATTGTGGAATTTATGCTGGTGCATCAAATGGCATGACTGTAGGCCTGCAGAATCTTTCTAATCAAAGTTTTTACGACATTAAGTCAATATTCCCTCCATATGAGGAGCAGCTTTTAATCGTCAAGGAAGTCGAACTTTTAGAGTCAAAATATCAGTTACTAGTTACCTCAATAGAAAAAGAATGCAATGAGCTTTCAGACTTCAAGAAAGTGACCATTGCTTCAGCAGTACTCGGAAAACTAAAGGTTTCTGAAGTGAAATGAAGAGACTGCGGAAATAGGGAGAAGATATGGTCAGTCGAACCAATGAAGCCGCGCTTGAATCGCACATCGAGAACGCACTTGCGAAGGACGGCTATCGCGTTGGCGATCCGGCTGACTTTGACCAGGAGTTCGCTGTTGACGGCAAGCTCTTTTGGGAATTTCTCGAAGCGACCCAGCCCAAGGAATTGGCGAAGCTGAAAGACCGGCCCAACTGGCAGCGGCTGATGCTGGAGCGTCTGAACAAGAAGATCAAGAAGGACAGCGTGCTTTCCGTGCTGAAGAAAGGGCTCGACATTGACGATGCCCACTTCGATCTGCTTTACCGCTTGCCATACAACGACCTCAACCCCGAGGTGGTAGCCAACTTCGAGGCCAACCGCTTCAGCGTGACCCGGCAAGTGCATTACAGCCAGACGGATACCTTCAAGTCGGTGGACATGGCCCTGTTCGTCAACGGCTTGGCGGTGGCGACGCTTGAACTCAAGAACCCGTGGACAGGCCAGAACGTGCAAAACGCCGTTCGCCAGTACCGTACCGACCGTGACCCGAAAGAACCGCTGTTTGAGTTTGGTCGCTGCCTGGTGCACTTCGCGGTAGATCCCGACGAGGCATTCATGTGCGCCCAACTGGCGGGCAACGATAGCAACTTTCTACCGTTCAACAAGGGCTTCAACTATGGCAAGGGCAATCCGGTCAACCCGAACGGGCACAAGACGGCGTACCTATGGCAAGACATTCTGCCGCGCCGCAGCCTTACCAACATCATTGAGCAGTTCGCTAAGTTCACGGTAGAGAAGGACAAAAAAACCGGGAAGGAGCGCAAAGCACTGTTCTTCCCCCGCTATCACCAGCTCGACGTGGTGCGCGGTATTCTGGCGGATGCCCAGCAGAAGGGCGTGGGTCAGACTTACCTGATTCAGCATTCGGCTGGCTCAGGCAAGTCCAACTCCATCACCTGGCTGGCATATCAACTGGTGGAGCAGTACGACACCACAGGCGCCGCGAATCTGTTTGATTCCGTGGTGGTGGTGACAGACCGGCGCGTACTGGACACCCAGCTCAAGGACAACATCAAGCTGTTCTCTGAAACCAAGAACATAGTGGCCCATGCAGAGAGCGCTGCCGAACTAAAAGCCCACCTGGAGTTAGGCAAGAAGATCATCATCACCACGGTGCAAAAGTTCCCATTCATTGTGGATGGCATCACTGATCTGACCAGCCGGAACTTCGGTGTCATCATTGACGAGGCTCACTCTTCCCAATCAGGCAGCGCGTCTGACAAGCTGAACACCACACTGGGCGCAGATGACGAAGAAGTGCCCGAAGATCTGCAGGACAAGATACTGGCGGCAATGAAAGGCCGCAAGATGAGCAAGAACGCCAGCTACTTTGCGTTCACCGCCACGCCCAAACCTGCCACGTTGGAGAAGTTTGGTCGCCAAGCCTCAGATGGCAAGTTCTACCCCTTCCACCTGTATTCCATGAAGCAGGCCATCGAGGAAAAGTTCATCCTCGACGTGCTGGAGAAATACACCACGTACAAGAGCTACTACGAGGTGCAGAAGTCGGTGGAGGACAACCCGCTGTTCGATATCGCCAAGGCACAGAAGAAGCTCAAAGCCTTCGTCGAAGCCAGTCCCAAGACTATTGAGGTGAAGGCCAAGATCATGGTCGATCACTTCACGGCCAGCGTGTGGCAAGCCAAGAAGCTCAAGGGCAAGGCCAAGGCTATGGTGGTGACACGCAACATCGAATGCGCCATCCGCTACTTCTTTGCTATCCGCGCGGCCCTGAAAGATGCAAATGCGCCCTTCAAGGCGCTGGTGGCGTTCTCCGGCGAAAAGATGGTTGATGGCATCAAGCACACCGAAGAGTCTCTGAACGGCTTTTCTGCCCGTGACTTACCCGATGAATTCGAGAAGGACGATGCCAAGATTTTGGTGGTTGCCAACAAGTACCTGACTGGCTTTGATGAACCCATGCTGCACACGATGTACGTGGATAAGAAGCTGCAAGGTGTTTTGGCCGTGCAGGCGCTGTCTCGGTTGAATCGCTGCAACTGGAAGCTAGGCAAGGCCGATACCTTCGTGCTCGACTTTTACAACTCTGTGGATGACATCAAGGCGGCGTTTGACCCGTTCTACACGTCCACATCCTTGAGCGAGCCAACGGACGTAAACATCTTGCATGACCTGAAAGACGTGCTCGACAACTTCGGCATCTACGACTGGGCCGAGGTGACGAGCTTCAACGAGAAGTTCTTTGCCAGCGCCGAAGCCGAAGAACTCGCCCCCATCATTGACACGGTGGTGGCCCGCTTCGAGGCGGACTTGGATGACGAAGAACGCATTGACTTCAAGATCAAGGCCAAGCAGTTCGTCAAGATATACGCGCAGGTGGCGGCCATCATCCCGTTCAACAACGTGAACTGGGAAATGCTGCACTGGTTCCTGAAATTCCTGATCCCCAAGCTGAAGGTCAAAGACCCTGACCAGGATAAGCTGGACGAGTTGCTGAACAGCGTTGATCTGTCGACTTACGGGCTGGAACGCTCACGGCTTGAAGCCAAGATTGGCCTTGATGCTGGTGAAACCGAGCTGGAGCCGCAAAACCCGAACGTGCGCGGCCCACATATGGGGCCAGGTGACAAAGACCCGCTGGAAGAGATCGTTCGTGCCTTCAACGACCGACACTTCGCTGGCTGGGAGGCCACGCCCGAGGAGCAGCGCGTCAAGTTCATCAATATCGCCAAGCATGTGGTGAAACATGCTGATTACAAAGCGCAGGTCGAAGACAACCCCGATGCCCAGAACCGACAGTTGGCCTTAGAGAAACTGATCCAGCACGCCGTCAGCATCGAACGCCGCCGGGAATTGGATTTGTACAAACGCTATGCTGGCGATGCAGATTTCAAGAAAGCATTTGATGCGAGCATTTCGAGGCTACTCAGCATGCGTGATATAGGCGCAAGATTTTGAGGTGGGTGAGGTTAAAAGACCAACTCAATGACGGCTAGCTCCAAAACCATGATGTCCGTTGCCAAATTGTTTGCTGTTTAATTTGCATAAGTAAGACGCTCGATGAAAAAAGGCTTGGAGCTGTTGAGGCTCTTCTAACTCAAACCGGTAAACTGCGTTGTCGGGGAAATGAACTAAACCTTCTGCTTGTTCAAGTGTCAGGCGAAGAGCGCTGGCCCAAGCTTCAATAATTCGACCAGCCATGTTTTGCTCGCTGGACTTGAACCTACCTAGAGTGAAGTAGGCATCCCGGTTGACCAGCAACGCAACGTGATAGTGGACTCTATCCTCCCGACTTAGTTCGCGTGCCCACACGTACCGAATATCAGTGTCATGGGCATATGGTCTCTCCAACCTCGCCCTTGTTCTATCGTGTCTGATTTTCGCTTTGAGTGACTCGATGAAGCGAGAGATGGCTTCGTTTGAAAAGTTTTCTGCGTCGTACCCCATACTGAGTGGAAACCGCAAATCAAATCGCATTGCGCATACGCGTTTGTGTGCTGATAGCGACTTCTGAATTACACCGTACAGAGTATCCAAATACTCCAGAATCATTGGACCCTTCTCAAACATTATTGGAAGTTTTAAGTAGTTGTAGTCGAAGAGAAGTGTTTGATTTCTATTGTGCGGATTGATTTGCATGATTTAGTCCTTCAAGTGTTTGGTGCCTTCCATGAGCTAGTGCGCTAAGAGGCTTTGGTAGTACTCTCTTACCTATACATCTAATACCGAAAATAAGGCTACGGAACTTCAGGCACTTTCTTTTAAATTGGTTGCCTGAAGCTCAGTAAAAATGGCGAAGTGTTAGCTCTGGAAAAATATGCAAGAAAGCAAGTTCGGCCAATGGCGCTAGACACGGACTTCTTGCTTTTCTTGAGCTAGTGCGCTGATGGTCCAGCCCTCATTTGATTGGCATGGCGTAGGTTTTTTTACGGTACCTGTTGGAGCGGATCTACCGGTTAGAAGATCCGCTCAGCAATGCGCAATGCAAGCTACATGTACCAACCGCTTTTTTTCAATGCTTCGGTGTACTTGTCACGTTGGTCCTCATCATCCAGACAAATCGAATCCAGCATTTCCTCGCAGATGTTCTGTTGAAAATTGAGTGGAAGGTCGTCGTCGTCGTACCCTCCTGGATAACGCTTATTGAAAAGTTCCTGACAGCCCTTGATCAGGAAAGACAAGATACCTTCGTCAACCGGAGCAACCGAAGCAACCGAAGCAACCGAAGCAACCGAAGCAACCGAAGCAACTGGAGCAACCGAAGCAACCGAAGCAACCGAAGCAACCGAAGCAACTGGAGCAACCGAAGCAACTGGAGCAACTGGAGCAACCGAAGCAACCGAAGCAACTGGAGCAACTGGAGCAACTGGAGCAACTGGAGCAACTGGAGCAACCGGAGCAACCGGAGCAACCGGAGCAACTGGAGCAACTGGAGCAACTGGATTAATCGGAGTACAAGTTGGAGCTTGAGCGAAGCGCTGAACATGCGGATGATCTGGAGAAAATCTACGCAGCAGTGTTTCCCGCACATCTGAAGTGGGCACATTGGAGGCAGGTAGATACGCCTCTTGGACTGGGTTTTGCTCCAATGACCAGCAGAAGGGACTTGATGGTCCACTGTTCTGGCGTTGAGATAAAACGCCCATCTTGAGCTTGGCTCGCTTCACCGCAGACATGGAAATGCCTGCCTCTCGAGCACGGTGTTCCACTTCTTGTGCTGACTTTGGTCCCTCGGCAAGAAACTCCGCAAGGAACTGTGCCGCACTGGCAACTGCTCCCGTGGCCTCAACGGGTCCATCCGACTCAGCAGAACGAAGAATGTCTTTGGCCGACCCTTTAAGCGGTGTTGAACAGAACCTTATGGTGGACGTTCTGAAAGACTGTCCACCGTACCAATAGTTTATGTTGTCGATTCGATACTCAAATCCACCGTCGTCTGGTCCTATATTGGATTTCACCCTAAGAAGTAGGCATTTCGGACTCTCGTCAGGGTCCTCACTTTTCAGACGGATCGTTAGCATCACAATCCGGGCCACTGCAACATACGCAATACTTCCATTGATACGATCAATAGGCTCTTTACCTTTCGAGTTTTTGTTCAAGTGGGTAATCCCAAGGATTGCGCATCCATTCTTTTCTGCGAGGTCTAGAAGTGGGGTGAGTGATTTTCGAACGTCAGTATTTTTATTCGCATCTCCACTTACGACTTGAGCAATGCTGTCAATGACAATGAGTTTGACATTACCCAGCTCCTGAATCTTTGCCTCTAGCAGATCGATATCGGTGGCAAAGTCAAAACTGCGCTCACGACCACGTTCTACAGTACCGCGCAAGATATGAACATTGTTCATGTTCGCACCAGCAGCAATCAAGCGAACAACAATGGTGTCATCGATACCGTCTTCGCACGTCCAAAAAATCACCTTGCCAAGCGGCGCTGAAGTTCCATCTGGCCAGAAACCGCCTGTTGAAACAGCAGAGATTTGGTTAATTGCAAGATTTGTTTTGCCCGTCCCAGGAGCACCACCTAAGATGTGAAGTTTTCCAACCGCGAGGTAATACTCCCACAACCATGCGATGGGAGTGGGCGCGATATCAGAGGCCGGGACCAACTGGACATCGGTGCCATAGCTGCGGAAACTATACGACTTGCCTAACATTTCGAATCCTCAATAGAGTTGATGAGGATCGAAGTGTGTTTTCTATTGCTGCTTTACTCTAGGCGACTTGCTAGCTGACATACTCTGTTTGCCAGCAAACAGGGAACAGAATTTAAGCGCTATGGCGCTAGAGAAGCATTTTTTAGTTTGAAACCTGTTTTTGGGGAAAGAGTTCGCCTGCATCTGGCATCTCTCGCAACCACCCGTCAATCGTTTTTAACGCTTGATTTTCCGAGAGTCTGATACCTTTCTTCACGGCAAAACTTTCCACTGCCTGCCTTATCTCTCTACCTGCTTGACTTCGAGACTTCCAGCCTGCTCTCGATGGACGCATTTCACGAGCTAAGCGTCGTGCCTCCTCGACGATGGGCTCGTAACTCTCTCTGCGAGTTTCACCTCCTTTGGCTGCGGTGTTTTTCTTTGTCGCGATTATTGTTTTTTCACTGGCGGATTTAATGCCTACTCCTGCCATTGCAACACCACACCAGTAATTTGCTTCGGCCATCGCTGCCCAAGCATGATCCAATCTACTTGCACTTTGGTGTTGACGTGCCTCTGCACAGTAGGCAACAGAGATGATGATGGGCGCGGCTGCGTTGTTGACTTGTGTCCTAAACAGCTCTTCATATACGTCGTAGCCAGACACCCCTTGCTTTCCAACTAGTCCATGCCAAATCTCGTCACGGAAGTTCTCTAGGGATTTATTGGGATTCTGTTCCTCAAAACAAGAAAATAAATTTCTAAAAATCTTGCTACCTAAATCATTCAATGTCGGTGATGGTGTATTCATTTGACCTATGTTGAAAAGGGTTTTTTGTCCTCGGTAGCGATCTGATCATTGAATTTTTATATGTATTGAATAATAAGCTCGACCTACCTTCTCATTACGTTTGCTAGAGCCGCCGAGCTGAGAGCGTCGTCATGCTTTGTGATTCTCGCCAAATTGTCAAAGCAACGTAGCCAAACTGTATCAATGCTGGACTCAACACACCAAACATAGAAGGTTAGCGGCGTGACTTCCGAATTTAGTTGTGCTTTATCGTTATCTTCATCCATATACAGGTCGAGCAGTTTCTGTGCTGCCTGGAGCCTTGGATTAAGCTTATCTAAGATGGTGTTGTCGAGGCCTCGCGCCGTTGCTGGAATTTCTGTGCAACGTCCTTCAGGTGCAACACCGCTTACTAGAAGTGCTCCCATGGCTGGGGTCCAAGTCGCCATAGAGAGATATCTCTCTATGATGTCGTTGATCTGGGTCCCCTCTACGATCATCTGGCCTAAAGTTTTGTGTTGCTCTTGAGGCTCCGAAGTTCGTGAGGAAATCCGAGGGGATTGAGCTGTAACTGACTTTGGAGTTGTCACTACTTTTGGCCCTGCGGACGAGACAAATTCGCGAGACTTATTTGGATCAGCGCAACGCTCTAGCCAAGCATCCACTTCTGCCTGAGACCATCCAATTGCTTTGCCGCCCAAAGGAAAAGACTTTGGAAAAGTCGGATCAAATCGCTCTGAGCCCTCATTCATCCGGTCATAGATCACACTGCGCGACAGGCCGATATATGCGATCAAGTCTTTGAGACGCAGTATTTTGCTAGTCACCATTTTTCAAGGTCCTCGAAGTTCCAGCCTGTGATGGGTCATTGCCTGTGTATCTGGAGAGCGTATTTGCGAGTTCAGTAGTGATCTCCCAGCGCAACTCCGGCGGCTCGACAACTTCTACATGTCGTCCATGGCGCAGGATATCCATGATCAGTTCTCGGCTGTCAGTAAATGGTACTTCCAGAATCAAAGAGGCATCGCCTTGATGAGCGGTTTTCTGCAGAGGGTGCCAGAGTTCACGAGACACCCAGCGTGCCCGCTCCGGAGAAAACTTCAGTTTTGCCCATTTGACGTTCTCACCAGAAAATATCCCATAGCCTTTGCCAATGAAGTTATCTAGGTCTTTTTGAGGCAGTGTTTTTACAGTTTGGTCAACGAGTTGAGCCTGTTGGATGGCGTCCATGCTGAAGGAACGCATGGCGTTTTGTTTATGGCACCAGGCCGCGATGTACCAGTTACCTCGGTGATGAATAAGTAATTGCGGTGAGATCTCGCGTTCGCTGACCTCATCCCGGATACGCACGTAGTAATGGATACGAAGCCGCTTTTGACCGAGTAAGGCTGCTGCGACTGTTTCAAAGTGTTGGTCTGGCACAGAGCGCGCTGCCACATTCAGAAGCTTGACGCGGTTTTCGACGTCTTTAGCGGGATGGTTCCCAGTCTCGATAACTGCGCGCAATCGTGCTTTGAGTGGTTCGACATGGGGTCCTAAGAGCCCTGGTTGCATTTCTGAGAGGAGCGCCTGCATCATGAGAAGGGCATAGGCTTCCCCAGAGTTAAACCACAGACCTGGTAGAGACTGTTGTTCGGTTTTGCTCGAGCGACTGTAGCTGTAGCCTCCATCCAGTTTGCTCCATTGAATCGGCGCGTTGAGCCTGCTGCGCATGTATTCAATGTCTCGCTTGAAGGTAGCCAGAGACACTTCAAGCTCCTCTAAGAACCTGCCAATGGGAACCACGGCGTTCGCTTGGAGAAGGTTGTCAATCTTGTAGAAGCGTTCAGTGCGATCCATACCTGGTGAGAAATCAATTTATGTAGCTCATCTCTTGAGCTACTTGCACTGAAGAATAGCCCAATCGACAACCGAAAGGGAGTGTTTCATGGGCCATCAGGGAATTTCTTCATCGCAGGTGATTTGGACAGAACGCGGAGGGATCTGCCTCTCACAGCACGCACTTATCCGCGTGCAACAGAGGGGGGTAGACCGGGAGGTCTTGGATTGTCTTTTGGCGTATGGCCACCATGAGCCGGATCACAAGGGATGCCAGATCGTGACCTTTGATGGCAAGGCGTTCGAGAAGCTGGCGAAATTCGAGCCCAAGAAAATTGCCGCGAAAGCTTCAGCCGTCAAAAACCTCTATGCCATTGTCGATTCCAGCGGCGTTTTGGTGACGGCGGGGCATCGCTTCCGGCCAGTGAGGCGTGACCTACGTCCATCAGGTCGTCGAGCAGAGCAGGGCGGTCGCTCGACTCTGTTTGAGAAAGCACCAGAGCATCTTTCCTGAGTTTGCGCGATGTCGGTTCTGCTCTTAATCAATGCGTTGCGACGCCTCATTCAAAGAAAAGTACTACGGAGTCACCATGACTGAAACTCAATTCATGTGGTCAAGCAAAAACGGCCATGCTCTTCTCGGTTTGCCGGTGAAGTCATCTCAATCCCATGCTCACTATCTGTGTGAACGAAAAGAAAAGGCCACGCTAGTTGATACTGCGCTGAGGTGCTGTGTGACTGCACTATCTCCACTCAGGACCTCTTTCCGTAGTGGCGTGCAATGGGTGTGGCGATGGTGCTAACGGGTAGACTGAAAGCTGCTTGGAGAAGCAACCGGCCAGAGCTGAATTCAGCCCTATTCGGGTTGCTTTCTCACTTGGCTAGCGCTATGGCTTGAGTTCAGAGAACTTGGCAGCCATGGTGGGGTTGCCTTTGGTCAACTTTTTGATCGTTACGTCCTGCGCCTTGTCGTTGGCCAGGCGCAAGTTTCTATCGGTACCGATCAGTGCTTCCTTGGTTTTCTGCAGGTGGTCAATCGACTTATCGATCTCATCAATCGCAGTTTGAAACTTCCGGGAGGCTAAGTCGTAGTTCTTGGCAAAGGCATTTTTGAACGTTTCGAGTTCGTTTTCGAAGTTCGTAACGTCAATTGTTTGAGCCTTGACCAGGGCTAATTCGTTTTTGTACTTGAGAGAGTTCATTGCGGCATTACGCAGCAATGTGATGATGGGAATGAAGAACTGGGGGCGGATAACGTACATCTTGGGGTAGCGGTAAGAAACGTCGACGATGCCCGTGTTGTACAGCTCGCTCTCTGGCTCCAGTAGCGACACCAAGATGGCGTATTCACATCCTTTTTCTGTCCGATCTTTATCCAATTCCTTGAAGAAGTCTTCGTTCTTCTTTTTCGTGGCTGTCGTTTCGTTCTCATTCTTCATTTCGAACATGATGGAAACGATTTCTGTCTCGGTTTCGTCTTTATCCCTGAAGACGAAGTCTCCCTTGCTCCCTGAGCTAGCGTCGTTATCTTTCTCGAAATAGGCCCTGGGAAAGGCGGTAGACCGGATGCGATTGAACTCTGTTTCGCAATGCTGCTCCAGTGTCTCCCCCACCATCTTGGTAGAGAGACGTGCCTTCATATCCCGAAGACGCTCAATAGCCTCATCGCGGTCTTTAAGTTGTGTTTCGTACTTATCTTTGAGCGACTGCTCTGCCAGTTGCTTCTCAAGCACTGAACGGTCGACCACACTTTTCAGTTCATCACGCTCTTTTGCAATGGAGCCCACAGCGTCTTTGATGGCGATTTGCTGGGAAAGGGAGATCGTTTCTAACTTGGCCTTGAGCTCTTGAATTTCCGCATCCTTGGTTGCCGCGGCGCGTTGGAACTCTGCGAGGAGCTTGGCTTGGGCCAGTTCGCTAGCAGATTGCTGTTCGCGTTTGGCTTGCGCCAAAGCATTGGCTAGGTCATCACGCTCTTTTTGGATTGCATTGATTGCTTCATTCACTGCCAGTTTGCGCTCAACATTTTCCGCGTTGAGTTTTGCCTTTAGCTCTTGGATCTCTGAGTCTTTTTTTGCGGCTACCTGTTGCATCTCACTGGCAACACTGGCTTTGGTCAGCGCTATCGCGTTTTGTTTATCTCGCTCGGCCAAATCCATACGTTCGTGCAACTGGTGTTCAAAATCAGCGTCACGGACTTGTTTGAGGATGTCGGCATAGCCAGATTCATCAATCTTGAAAGCTTTGCCACAGTGTGGGCAGTGAATGTCATGCATCGTTGTTCAGCTTCGGAATAGGTGAGATGGGGGCTCGTTAGCAACGTGTGGGTGGGTCTTCGTCGTCGTGCAAATCATCATCACGTTGAAGTCGCCTGCACTTCCCAATCTCTTCGTCGTTCAGCGGGTTCGGTGTAATCGCTGGTGTGCCATACACCCCGTACTCACGTAGGTTGTGCTTTTCGAGTTGCTGATTGAAGAACTGAATAAAGAGGTGGTCCAGTCGGTTGGTGCCATCCACTACTGCGCTATTGGCATTCGACTTGTGGCCACGACCTGGAATCAGGTTGTGAAGAACTCCATCGCTCAACTGGATATTCGTTTTTTCACCATTGCCGAAGTACCAAAACTCAGTGCTCAGCAAGACATTGCATCCATGCAGCACATCATGTTCAAAATCGCCGGCCTCAATATGACCGGAGAACGAAGGCAAAGCACGCTCATATTGACTAGCTTTTGTCCAAATACAGTCCCCAGAGTCCGCCGCGTTCTTGGGTACTTTCTTAGTCAGTTGCTTGGCAGTTGAAGCTTCAATAGAGGAGTGGGCGCTTCGGCCGTTGCAAACTTCGATGTATTCAGCCCATGTCAACACATGGGTGACTCGCATGCAATACACCAAGCGACCACTATCTCCCGGCGCAAACCCTACTACGAGATCACCCACGTTCGCTACACGCCGAATTGCAGGTTTGCATAAAGCAAGAGTGCATACAGAGTGATCTGGATTGGGAGCGCTGCCTGAGTCATACATGACCTTGTAGGTGAATAGACGATTTCCGGCAGAGAGAGATGAGAGTGTTTTCATAGGTGTTGTTGCCTCGCTGTGACCAAAGTTGTTGTGAAGGAGTCGGGGAGATTCGCCGTCTAACCAAGAAAGAAAATTCACTGGATTACTGAACCACGGAGGAACGGCACTTCGTTGAATAAAGCCGTCATTCACACTGAGACCACCCCAAGCTTCCAAGAGCTTATGGGTGACGCGATAGGCGCCACTCCTGTAATCGCCGATTGGTATTGCTTTTTCAAAGCGTCCGGAACGTTCAGGGCATCCGAACACCACCAGGTCGTCGAGATTGCCAGTCAGGCGTCTGGAATGTGCGTTGATGTTCCACTGCGCTTCGGTCAATTCACTGACCTTGCACACCTTGTCGACAAAAAGGATGCCAAAGAGTGCATAGACGAGGTGCGGCTTGGCAGAGGGTGTGGGTATGCTTCGAAAGCTTGCAAAAAAAGCGATGAAGTCGCCCTTCTCGAGTTGAACCACGCGATTACCGCGACCGATGCCTTGATCACCGTAGGTAAGGCTCTCAAAGTCTGGATCTAAGTGGCAGTTAAGTCCTAGTAGATGCTCAGGGAAGACCAGATCACTTTGATTGCGCTGTGTCCAGGAATCAAAGAAGGGTCGAATGCCCTGGTAGGTCGTCTCCATGCCAGTGTGAAAACTATGTTTCGACTCTGGAATGGGTAGGTACAGGTAATCGAGCGTATTTGGATGAATGGGCGCGTTGAAATGCCCGAAGGTGGCATCGATACCTACCCTCATCAATAGTCCTTTTGCTGCCATGTGAAGCAGTCCTCCCTTTTATTTATGCGGTCTATTGTGGCCTAAGATTTCTGTGAGTCAGAACATGTCCACAGTGACATTCGCAAAAAGTTAGACAGTTCCTGTGTCTCGTAAACCGCATAGAGAAACCTGCGCAAATGTGTGAACCTCGTCTGTATCGCCTTATTCAATTGACGGAGTTCCTGAGTCATCAATGTCCCGGTAGGCGCCGCGATCAATACCAGGAGTCCTTGAGCGGTAGATGGATCAGTCTGAACTGAATGTAGGCAAGCAATGAGCGAGCTCTCCAAGTTTCCTTTGGGTGCCTCGACGACGACCATGGCATGGGTGTTTTCTTCGTCGATCTGTGAACGAAAAATCGAAGCGATGTCTTCCAGATCGATCCCAATGAGTGATGAGCCGTTGAGAACTTCTGCGATATCGCGAACCGCTGCAAAGCTTTTCTTTGGCTCTTTTGGTGCGGACAAAGTGATGGTTACAGCGTCCGGGTACATCTGGTGAGCTTGAGTTGCCGCATCAGGGGTGTCCGGATCTACGAAGGCGACAACTAAGTGTGGCCATTCCTGTCTCAGGGCGGCCTGGTTCTCAGAGTCCGTAGTGTTTCGTTCTACGCGGACAGCACTCATTCCGATTCCAGGAACCTGAAGGCTCTCCAGAGTCGGACAGCTGACTGGAGATAAAGACTGCCAAATGACTTGGATGTGTGTCTGACTGTCAGGAGGAAGGTTCATGGTTCGCTTGTATGAAATTTTGATGGGTGATGACCGACTCGATGAAACAGCGAGTCAAGCCAGAAGTCACGATTTTGCGAAGCCGTCGCGACAATATGTGTCGTATATGGAGGTCGAGCCTTTATGCAGGTGACATTCAACATCGCCAGTCAACTGGATCAGCGCGAGGCACACTTAGTGCGACACAAAATGTCGCCTATATCCGGACAATGAACTTCCATTATTTGGAGGTCGTTATATGGAAGTAGCAGCACAAGAAGCATCATCGGAAATCTCGTTCGAAGTTCTTCCTATAGTCCGCTTATGGATCTTGAGGATGGTGGTGCCAGTAGGTGGAACGGAGAAATGCGCCCGCATGGCTGCTTACCTCGATGAGGAAGCATCGGTGCTCTTAGATGCCTGTGGACTTACCGAGAAACTGCTTTGCACCAAGAATGTGTCTACGGTGAGGAGCGCAATCAAAAAGCTCTATCAGAACGCCGAAGAGTCGTTTGCAGGCGCAGGAGTGCCGGCCGAGTTGGCTACAAACGTGGAGCAACTGGCTCGTTTGATCGGCTTGAATCAGACCGACTGCAGGATCCTGGAGTTTGTCACTCTAGTCTTCAGCGATCCGCGATTGTTGGCAATTGCAGATGGTTTAGGTGGGCTCACGACCTTGCAAGTGAACAAGCTTCTGTCCTCTGTTTTGCGATTACCGATGGATGAGGTTCGCCAGTCTTTGTCAGCACAGAGCGTTTTGACGAAATCAGGACTCTTGGCGGTGGAACGAAAGGGCACGGAAACCTTCTGTTCCAAGATCAATCTGATTTCTAAGGACTTCGCAGACAACATGTTGTTTTCCGTCGCTGAGCCAGCAGATCTGATCCGCGAAACCGTAACGCCATTGGGTTCTGGGCATCTGCAAGCCACAGACTACGACCATGTGCAGCAAGCCTACTCTTTGCTTCATTCCTATTTGAATCATTCTCTGAGCGCAGAGAAGCGAGGAGTCAACGTGCTTGTCTACGGGGAGCCCGGCACAGGGAAAAGCCAATTGGCCAGATTGCTGTCTAAAGAGGTCAACGCTGAGCTCTTTGAAGTCGCGAGTCAAGATAGCGACGGTGATCCGGTTAGTGGAACCACGCGTTTACGCGCGTACCGTGTGGCTCAGAGCCTATTGGTGAACCGGAGAGCACTGATTCTCTTTGATGAGGTGGAAGACGTCTTCGAAGACCAGGATCAGGGCTTGCGGAAACGAAGCACTACGCAGTCACGCAAAGCGTGGATGAACCGGACCTTAGAAGACAACATGCTTCCCACTTTTTGGGTGTCCAACTCAGTGAGCGGTTTGGATCCGGCATTCATCCGTCGTTTTGACATGGTGATCGCGTTGCCGATTCCACCGCGAAAGAAAAGACTTCAGATCATCCAAAGTGCATGTTCAGACTTGATGAGTCCCCCCGCGTTGGAATGCATTGCTGACTCTGCAGATCTGGCACCAGCCGTAGTGGCGAGAGCCGCATCGGTGGTGCGATCGATCCAAGATGCCGTAGCTGTAGCAGAGATACCTAAAGCCATAGAGCTTCTCCTTAACAACACACTTGCGGCGCAAGGACATCCGAAGATAAAACGGTCGTCGTCATTGCCCGACGAAGTCTATGACCCCGGTCTCATTCAAACCGATGTCGACCTGACGCAATTGACTGCTGGTATGTCCGGAGCATCTGCGCGACTTTGTTTTTACGGACCGCCTGGCACGGGGAAGACAGCGTTTGGTCAATGGGTAGCGCGTCAATTGGATGCTCCATTGCTCATAAAACGTGCGTCCGATCTGATGTCGAAGTGGGTGGGTGGGAGTGAACGAAACATCGCCGATGCATTCGAGCAGGCTGCAACAGACGGAGCGGTTCTCATGATCGATGAAGTCGATAGCTTTTTGATGGATCGACGTGATGCATCGCGTAGTTGGGAGGTCTCCCTGGTCAATGAAATGCTGACCCAAATGGAGTCCTACGAGGGTGTCTTTATCGCGTCAACCAATCTCATGGAAGGTCTTGATCAGGCGGCATTGCGGCGCTTTGATCTTAAAGTGAAGTTTGACTACCTGACGACCCAACAGGCGTTCTGCCTGTTGGGTCGTCACTGTACAAATCTTTCTTTGGGAGAACCTACGGATACCTGCAAGTCAGAACTCAGCAAACTCAGTCAACTTGCCCTAGGTGACTTTGCAGCGGTTGCCCGTCGGCATCGGTTTAAACCCCTGTCCAGTCCGCTTGACTTCGTCACTGCATTAGAGGTGGAAGTCCGACTTAAGCAGCATGCTGTGCGTCCAATGGGCTTTGTCCATTGACAACAGTTTCTTCTTGAATAGTCAGACTCAGTTGGTCGACACAGGGTCAGTGCAACGGGGGATTGCGTCTTGAACCGTGACCGAGTCCAGCGCGCAATACTGGGTTGAATGATGGATTTATGGTCCGTCATAATGAACCTGTCACATGTCATGCGCTTCGAGTTTTTATGCCAAGAAAACCGGATAACCTGGAAACAGTTCACATCAGTTTGGAGCTGCTGAAACGCATCCCCAGGCAGCGGAAAGTGTCTGCGCCCGAACTTCATGCCCAATTGATTGAAGCTGGATATGCGCGTGATCTCAGGACGGTTCAGCGTCAATTGGAGTCTCTGTGCAAGCACTTTGACATCGAGTGCGACGACTCTTCCCGCCCATATGGTTATCGATGGAAAGAGTCTGCAGTGGGGTTGTCTCTCCCAGGTTTGACAGAGCAAGAATCCTTGCTTCTGTGCTTGGCGGAAGAGCAACTCCGCCACCAGCTCCCAGCCTCTCTCATGAAGTCTTTCAAAGGTTTTTTCGAGCAAGCACGACGAAACCTGTCCCCAGTTGCCATCGATGCTCCGGTGACTCGGGCACGGGAATGGCTAGGAAAAGTACGTTCAGTGAGCCCTACTTTGCCGATGCTGCCACCTAAAGTCGCAGCCGGTGTTTTTGAAAATGTGAGTCAAGCGCTCTACAACAATTGCTGGCTAGAGGTGTCTTATTCCAATGTGGGCGGCAAACGAACCCAGGCCAAGGTCATGCCGCTAGGGTTGGCACATCAAGGTGTGCGACTTTTTCTGGCTTGCCGTTTCGACGGCTACTCGGACACTCGCAGTCTGGCCCTGCATCGCCTTCAGAGTGCAACCTGCACCAATTTGCACTTTACCCGTCCCAATGACTTCGACCTCAAGGCCTATGACGACAACGGTAGATTTTCGTACGGGCAGGGAGTTCAACTGAGGGTCCACCTATGGGTCAATGACTATCAGGCAATGCTGCTCTCGGAAACTCCACTATCGACGGATCAGCAATTGAATCCTTCTTCTGGCGAGGAAGGGGGACACGATTTGATAGCAACGCTAGCGGACTCGATGCTGCTGGTTTGGTGGATCCGCAGCCAAGGCCGTTCTATCAAGGTCGTGGCTCCTAGGGAACTGGCGGATGCCGTGCGGGGGTGAATTCATGAAAGATTTTTTGCCTTGCTGTCTCATTGCGAAGCAAATGAGTAAGGACAGACTGAGCACTTGGAGTTCGGTATGAGGGGGCCATCTAATGGTTTGATGACTCTCAAGAATCTGGACGACTTCCACGTCTGGCCCATCAAGCATAGGCATTGGACATTTGAAATCGTGGAGGACGAGGCTCACGACGTATGGATCAGCACACGGGATCTGCGCTCTTTCTACGCTCGCCTACCTAAGGATGACGTCCTGAAGGCAAGTTATCAGCGCACATCCCTCTTCGCCAAGGATGTCAAAACGCTCTACCTCTCCGAACGCACCATGCGCATGGAGTTGGCCAAGAGTAAGGCTTATTCCGAACATACCGACGTACTCAAATTCTTAGACTGGTTTGATAGAAACGTCAGCCAGGTTGCTGCCAAGAAGCGCGGAAACAAGAAGCTTGACCTTAGCAATGCACAAAGGGATGACGGTGCCAAACAGCTCCATGTGGGACCTATTCCTGCTGCGCTCGCACCCAGCCACCTCGACGCGTCCACCATGCCTATGGAGTCTGGAGAGCGTTGGCGTCAGGAGCAGGACCCGAATGCCCCCAGGAAGGTTTTCCATCCAGAAGCACTTCATGTAAGAACATCGTGGGGTGATTGGAGCAAAGAGAACTTCTCGCGGGCTTGGGTCTATCTGACCTCGTTTTTCAGAGGCGAGAGAAACCTGTTTTTGACCTTTGGCTTTTGTCTCCTGGTGGCCATCGTGCCCGGACGGATAGAAGCCGTCTTACTCCCAGAGTCGTTGGACTGGACTCGCTCCTATGTCCGGGTGCTCTGGTCATTGGCGGCCATGATGCCCATTGCGCTTATTGCTGCGATTGGGATTGCTATTGCGCTCACCCGCAGCGCGCGTGCAAGTTTCAAGAAGCCTGGGGGACTGCTGTGGGGTGGAACGTTTTACGCCCTCACTATCGGTTTGGCCCCCATCACGTTTACCAATTTCTGGGATCAATCGGTCATGGAAAACTGGTGGGGCATGGTCACCGGTACTTTGAAGCCTGCGGAGGTCTATGCGGACCCTCATTTGGGAAGGGTCGTTGTACGCGGGGAGTTCACGCTAGGGAGTGCAGACGCCTTGCAGTACGTGCTAGACCGCAATCCCAAGCTCACCTTGATAGAAATCGAGAGTCCGGGTGGCATCGTCATTGAGGGCCTGCGCATGGCTCAAATGATCGTGGACCGGAAGATGGATACCGTATCCATGGAAGGTTGCTATAGCGCATGCACCCTATTGCTTGCCGGAGGAGTGGATCGCTACCTTGGCCCAGAGGTGGAAGTCGGATTCCACCGGTCAGGCACGCGATACGGACCGGTTTCAAGAGGTTGGACAGCAACTGACTACAAGATGGCTGAGTTCTGGCAGAGCAGGGGAGTCTCGACCTCATTTATCCAAAAGGCATTGAAGCCTTCCATTCGAGAGCTTTGGACGCCGATCCATGGGGAAATGTATGGAGCTGGCTATGCCACTCTAAAGTGGTCAGAGCGCAAAACAGGCTACTGAATAGACAAAGAACAAGCGATTGAGGGAGTGAAATGAATACAAACAGTATGGGCTTCGACGTTATCGGTGACATCCACGGACAATCAGAGAAGCTCTTCGCGCTACTCAAGCGGATGGGATACACCCCACGGGGCAAGACGTGGAGTCCACCTCAAGGACGTAAAGCCGTCTTCCTCGGCGACCTGATTGACCGTGGCCCTGGACAACGGGAGGTTTTGAGCGCAGTCCGCAGCATGGTGGACGACGGTAATGCTCTGTGCATCATGGGTAACCACGAGTTCAACGCTATTGGCTATGTGACTCCTGTGAAGGAGGGCGCAGACACTTTCCTGCGGAAACACTCCAAAACCAATATGGACCAGCACAAGGAGTTCCTAGCTCAGATCGGTGAAGGCTCTGATCTGCACCAAGACACCGTGAATTGGTTTCGAACGCTCCCACCATTTCTGGATTTAGGCGGAATTCGGGTGGTTCACGCTTGGTGGAATCAAGCCTATGTAGATCTCATCAGTGCTGAACGACTGAGCAATGCGAAGTTTGAGGGCGCCTGGCTGCATCGAGCATTTGACAAGTCATTGCCTGAAGGACGTGCTATGGAAGGATTGACCAAAGGGCTAGAGATTCCACTTCCGGATCCCCACTACTTTGAAGACCATGCGGGAGTGCGTCGCAAGGAAGTTCGCACTAAATGGTGGATGACAGACGCTAAGCATTACCGTGAAGTAGCCATCGTCCAGGAGGACCAGCGTCACCGAGTGCCAGATATTCCGCTGACGCCGGATTTCCAGCCTGAGCACATCACTGGGAGCCCTATCTTTGTTGGGCACTACTGGATGACGGGCACTCCTGCACTGCAAACACAAAAGGTTGCCTGCTTAGATTACTCCGCGGCCAAGAGCGGGCCACTTGTCGGTTATCGATGGAATGGTGAAACTGAGTTGACACCGGATGGGTACGTGTTGAGCCATCCCTGATCCGCAATCCATTCAACCGACGAGTCGAGGTGGCAGAGCATGTCGATGAACAAAGAACTCTCGATCAAAGATCTGGCTAGAGCCGCGGACATCATTGCAGGTGCAGACGCACTGATCATCGGGGCAGGTGCTGGAATGGGTGTGGATTCAGGATTGCCGGATTTCCGGGGAAATGAAGGGTTTTGGAAGGCCTACCCAGCGCTGGCCCATGCTCAGATGTCATTTGTAGAGGTCGCTAACCCACGAAACTTTCTGACAGACCCTGAGCTGGCTTGGGGCTTCTATGGCCACCGGCTAAATTTGTACCGGGAGACTGCTCCTCATGAGGGATTCGCTCTTTTGAAAGAGTGGGCCGACTCCAAACCCTTAGGGGCCTGGATTTTTACGAGCAACGTAGATGGCCAGTTCCAGAAGGCAGGATTCTCCATGGACCAGATCCATGAGGTCCATGGTTCTATCCATCATTTGCAATGCATAGAGGATTGCAAAGGTGGAGTGTGGAGCGCTGATGCGTTCTTTCCTGAGATCGATACAAACGCCTGTCGGATCGTGAGTGAGATCCCGCGCTGTCCGCATTGCGGAGCGATCGCTCGGCCGAATATCCTGATGTTTGGGGATTGGAGCTGGAATTCACAGCGCAGTGACGGACAAAGAGTCAGCCAGAGTGCCTGGCTTCAGAGTGTTGACGACGCGTTGGCCTCCGTGGCAATTGTTGAGATCGGTGCCGGCATTGCAATTCCTTCAGTTAGGCACTTCAGTCATCAACAGATTCGAGAGCGTGGAGCTAAGTTAGTTCGGATCAATCCTAGAGAGCCCAGTGTTCCGAGTAGTCGAGATGTTGGCTTTGCTTGGGGAGCGACATCAGTACTTCTCCAAATGAAGGCCATGATCTAACTGAAACCGCTTTACACCCGCCTGCCTCCCTATCGTTGTTTATGGATTGAAGAGTTGCCACCCCTATCGCACGTCAACGGGTAGTCGATGAAACTGGAGCGAAGCTTGTGAAAATACTTCGAATCACTGCAGTACTGGACGAGACTGGTCATCGCAGCCAGACCTCCATATACCAACTGGTGAAGGACGGCTTGTTTCCACGGCCAGTCCGTATAGGTCGGCGGGCAGTAGGGTGGCCGCTGGGTGAAGTGCACACCAT